>NZ_DFHR01000024.1:0-108527 GCF_002371935.1 Fibrobacter sp. UBA3718
GCACAAGGCATGCGGGCGAATCTGGGAACAACGCTTCCGGAGAATCCACCTTCATAACTCGGACGTCATCCTTGCCCCTTGACATACCCATCGGATGATCAACGACGGTGATCTCCGGGGCAACCGACAAGGACGGAGCCGCCATGTCGACTTTTGCAATATTCTCTCCGCTCCCGCGCCAAACAAAGGAAAAAAAGAGAGCAACAGCGAATGTCGCCGCAAAGGCGAGACGCCATTTCGCCCGAGGCTTGATTCCATCGAACAAGTCCAGGTCGTAATCCTTCCAGAACGGGTCCCTGGATGCCGCCTTGAGAAGCGCCTTTCTCTGCGAATCCGAAAAATCCCTTGATTCCACAAAGACCTTCCGCCACGATTCCGCCCGCGAGAACAGGTCATCACGCATCAGGAACTCGTCAAAACGTTCAAGGCGTTCCTCCGCAGTCGCATTGTCGTGCGCCACTTCCTCCGTCCAATGGCACAGCCTCCCCTCAAAAAAGACAAGGATGTAGAGCGTCGATTCCGCAAGCATCGCATAGCGCAAGTTTCCGAATCCATCGTTTGTCCGCATCAGAGCGTCGGCAGCCCCGTAAAGCATCGCCGTCTGCGGGAGCACCCGGTCAAAATGCCGCCTGAGACATTCCGCGTCTTTTTCGGGAAGTGCCACCAGGAACCGGTGCCGACGCCCGCCCGAACTGTTGAAGCCCACCATCTCCCTGCAAACAGGATTGCGGTCCCTAAGCGTTTCCGGAAAATCTTCACGGAGCCATTGCAGCAATTTTTCATGGGACACGTCCGAATCAAAATTCGTCACAAGTTCCCAAGTCCACAGGCGGGCTCCAACAAAAGCAACACGTTCCAGCATCAGAAATTCACCTCGGGCGTGATGAAGATGGCCAGTTCGCTCTCGTCTTCGACCTCGCTCACGTAACTGAAAAGCCTACCGATAAGCGGGATGCTCCCGAGGAACGGAACCGCCGTGCGCACCTCCGACTTGCCCTTCCGTACAAGGCCGCCCAGGCAAAGTGTCTCGCCGTTTTTCAAGGTGACGGTCGTCTTCAGGTTTCGCGTGCTGATATCGCGCGGGCCGTCGCCGCTCGAGCGCCCCGCCGTCTTGATTTCGGGCGAAATGTTCAGCGTGATGCTCCCGCCCTGCGTGACCGTCGGCGTGATTTCAAGCGAGATTCCGTCATTGAAACTGCGGTAATCCGTAATCGGGTAGCCGTCGGCGGATACCTGGCTCACCAAGTAATAGACCGTATTCGTCACGTTCAGTTCCGCCTTGTTGCCGTTGAGCGTCGTGAGCCGCGGACGCGCAAGGACTTCTGCCCTGTTGTTCTCTTCCATCGCGGAAAGTTCCATCTCGAAACGCGCCGGCAGAATCCCGATTTTCCCGAACGCTCCCGAGGTGGAAACGTCCTTCCCCATAAAGTCCCAGAACCCGCGCACGCCCAGGTCGTTCTCGCCCGTCTTGCGCGTAGAGCCGCTGTGGAGCCCGATTTCGAAATTGCGCCCGCGCTTGAGTTCCACAATCACGCACGAGATGGTCACCTGCATGGCGGGCCTGTCCAGGTTTTCAAGGATGGCGATTGCCTCCGCAATTTCTGTGGGCGAGCCGCGCAGCATCAGCGCGTTCTGTTCCTTCACTTCCGACACGACAAGCCCCGAACCCGGCAACAGCTTGGAAAGTTGCGGCACGAGAGATTCCGGCGTCGTTGCCTTCAGCGGGTAAAGTTCCGTTCGCGAAAGCACGTTTTTCGCCCCGCGTTCCGTCACAAACAAAGTATTTGAATCCAGCGCATAGGTGTAGCGGCTCCCGCGAAAGAGCGACTGCAGGAGATTCGCAAGCGGTTCGCGCTCAAAACGCATCTGCAGGTTTTCGCGCACGTCACCGTACAGCACCAGATTGAGGTTCGATACCCGCGAAAGTTCCTTGAGGAACACGTCCAGCGGGGTGCCGTCCAGTTCTACCGTATAGAGCGAATCGTCCTGAACGATATCCGGCACGGAATTTGCGCCCGCGGGCGAAACGCCGTTCGCCCCCGCGCCATTCGGGCCCGAGCCACCCGCGGGAGAATTGCGCGAGCGTTCCACACGGAAGCAGTCCGCATCGCGCCTCACGCGGAAACCGTGCGACTCGAGCAGCACCCGGAGCGCAATCCCGGGCGGTACGGATTCCAGCCGACCGCTCACAGGGCCCGCGACATCGGGCGAAGCCACCACGTTCAGGCCCGTATTCGCAGAAAAATCCCGGATAAACTCGCGAACGTCGCGCTCCCGCACGTCGAGCGACACAAGCGAATCCGCGACCCGGAAAAAATTCTCGCCACGTTCCAGCCGCTTGCGGATATGGAAGACCGTTCCGTCGCGAATGAGTTCCAGCCCGAGGGTAGAGCACAACGACGTGAGCCCCTCCAGCAGCCCGACGCCATCGAGGTGGAACGTGACGCGCGCCTCCGCACCGACGTCCACAAGCACGGGCACCCCGTAGGCAAGCGAAACCGAGCGGGCGACATCCTGCAGGCTCGCATCCACGAAATCGAGCGAAACCTTGTCGGGCACGTCGCGCTCAGCGCACCACGCGCGCCCCAGGCAAAGAAGTAAAATAATAACGAGGCAAGCTACCGCGGGCATAAAGCATCCGCGACTTTCCTCCGCATTTTTGCGAGGCACAATCGTCCCCTAGATTTTAACACTATAATAAAAGGGCGTCACTCGACAGCCGACACAACCCGAAACGGGTTGAGCTCAATCTACAAAATTAAAAACGGAAAAACCAGCAATTAGAGAATTTTTTCAAATTCTTTCAGGAGGGCTCGGCCTTCTTCCCATTCGCCGAGGTTCGAAAGCGCATTGATATGCCCCTTGCGGCCCACGTCAAAGAACATCGAGCCCCACGCATCCGCAAAAACACGCGCACGCTCGATAGTCACATACTCGTCGTTCTCGCTCGCGACAACGCACGAGGGCACCGGCAACTTTTCCAAAGGCATCGGAGCAAAGTCATTGACAATGTCAATCACATCGATATCCGCAGGCGCAACGAGGAACACGCCCTTGACTTTTGCCGGAACGGCACCTTCCCTCGCCTTCTGCATAAGCCAGAGGACCGTCGTCGCGACCCCCAGACTGTGCGAAACGAGAACCGTATCGGACACGAGCGCAGCCACCGTCCTGTCGAGCGTATCGACCCAATCCGCCTTGTGCGGGTGTTCCCAGTCGTGCTGTTCAACGCGGCTTGCATCGGGCATGTTGTTCGCCCAATAAGTCTGCCAGTGAGTGGGGCCAGAATTGCTGTAACCGGGAACAATCAGATAATGCATCAAGAACCTTGTTGAATTACATGCTCACGAACTTGCGCATGCTTAGGATAGCAGTGAGTACGCTGAGGGCCAGACTTACAAACAACGTAACCGTAGGAATGAAAAGCCCGACCAGGAACGTCTCGTGGAAAAGCTGGACCAGGAGGAGCAGCGGGACTACAACGAAAAGCGAGATGTGGGCCGCGGCACGGACCGTCTTTACGCGGAGCGAAAGCATCAGCGAGAACGATGTCGTGAGGAACACCGCCGAGAGCGCGCCGAGAATAGAAGCGAGCGCTGCGACGGTCGAAATATCGGGATGCGACGCCCAGTAGACGAACTGCGCCAGGAGCGCGAAACCCACCGGGAACGGAACAATCGCGAGCAACTTGCCCCAGAAGAGCCTCGCAGGCGCGATGGGAGAAAGCTGCAACAGTTCAAGCGAATTACGCTCGCGCTCGCCCGCAAACGAATCGCCTGCCAACGGCGAACCCATCGGGGCCATGAGGCAACCTAGCAGGAGCATCATGTAGCCTTCCATGCCTTCCATAATCTGCCCGCCGTACCGCGAAACCGCAATTCCCTGGCTCGCCGCGAGAATCACCGGCGGGATGATGAACGGAATCCAGAAGCGCGGATCCCGGAATATCAGGCGAAGTTCGTGTCTAAAAACGTGGAGCATGGGTTTGGGTGAAAAGATAGATTTATTCGCGACAAGAATGGGCCAAGACGCTGCAAAAAC
This sequence comes from Fibrobacter sp. UBA3718, assembly GCF_002371935.1. NCBI lineage: Bacteria > Pseudomonadati > Fibrobacterota > Fibrobacteria > Fibrobacterales > Fibrobacteraceae > Fibrobacter > Fibrobacter sp. UBA3718. The sequence goes on from NZ_DFHR01000024.1 coordinate 4,042, forward strand.
AATTATTTTCACTTGCGGAATGGGATGGAATTGGGTATATTAAGGAGGTAAACTTATAGAGGCTCTTTATGAGCCGAGGAAATACTAAAGAACAAGTTCTTTGAGGTTATATTCAGGGTATGGAATCAAATACAAAATTTACGCTAACAAGGCTCTGGATTCTCATTCTCGTCACGATAACAGTAATTACGCTGCTCGTTTTCACGGGAATCAAGTTGTTTGGCAAAAGCAGCGTATCAATAAATAAAAACGCCTCTACCTATACATTCGAGAGCGATGTTTGCTCCGTTTCTTTCGACCCAAAGTCGGAACAGTTCACGACAAGTGACAAATGCTGGGAACCCGCAAGAAACAAAGCGGCATGGTTCATGACATGCAATTCTCCGAATGTTGGAGACCTTGGGAGAGCCGTTGAAGTAAGAGTATTCTTCTTCCAAGGAAAATATGCTTACACCTACGCCTTTGATTTATGGCACAAGAAAATGGATTATAAATTAAAGGACTTTACAAAAGATATTGAGGATGGTCGGATAAAGGAATGTATGTACCAATACCCGATGAACCTACCAAGCAAATGATTTCCCCCAATCACCGCCCGGTCATTTCGACTGGTCGTTTTCGATCTTATAGGAGCTTTTTACAAGCCGAGGGAAAAACATTTCAAAGGAAGCCCGCAGGGACTAACAGTCACAAGGGCTTCCACCCGCCGAAGCCAACATCAATCCGTTTTTCGCCTGCGGAACCGAATAAATAAAAGTATATTCAGAAAATAGATCCTAGCCTAGAGCTGCTTCTAGAACTTCATTCATTAGCGTCTGGTAACCCACACCATCAGACGCAGCCTTCTTCTTGTAGCCCTCAATTACGCGCACGGGAATGCGTATAGTGACGGCCTTCGACGCCTTCTCGGCCTTCCTTGCCTCGCTTCTGGCCCGCGCCATGGCGAAGAACTGGTCGGGAGTCATGTTCTCACCGACAAAACCGCGTCCGGAATCCACAGCCTCGCGCATTTCGTCGCCGAAGTCATGTTTCTTGTAGAAATCAACGTCCATGCTTTTCTTCATAGAGCTTTATCTCCTTTCCGTGCGCCCTTCGGGCGGAGGCCTTCATTTTGCAAACATATATTGTATTTACACTTTTGTCAATACATTTTTGGGCTTTTTCCTTGAATTTACTCCACTAACTATAGAAGCAATATATTTATTGGAGGAAATCAATCATTCCGTGGCCCCGCGAGAACATCGAAAACAAACCAGGCAATCAGCCCGCACAAAGCGAGAATGCCTCCAACAAAAGACCAGACAGCCAAAGTTCCACTCAACAAGTCATTGTACATCAGCCAAAACGATGCTAGCAACACCAGCGCAAATGACACGGGGATCAGAAGGCGAGCCTTATGCAGAAAACGGCCAGCGGGCTTCAAAATTGCAAGCCACACAAAAGCCCATAAGAAGCCGAAAGCAAAGGCCACAGCCTCTATCATCAGCACAACAATGGCACCAACACACATCGATTCCATAAAAACTCCTTGCACAAAATATACACAAAGCAAACGTCAAAAAATGTCAATAGGAACAAATTTCCAAAAACATGGCCCTAATATCACGAACCAATCTTTTTTTTGATTTCTCAGCCCCAATTCGCTTGCGAAAGCAAGTAAAACAAGATATATTACAAGTAGTAAATCTCACCCTCTTCAAGAGTCGACACGAAACCATCATGAAACTCATCAGTACAGGTTTCTCTAATCTAGGGAAAAAGACCTTATACGACTTCGGCGACAATGAAGCCATCGATGAGCTTTTAAAAGAGCATAAGTCGACTAGAGATGAAATCACTAAAGAATTTTTCGATCTTGCCGACCCATTGGTTCGCTTAAACTGGATGAAGGATTTGGCGGGGATGTTACAGCATGTAGACCCGAACGCTAAAGATTTCTTCAAGGCTATCGAAAAAGAATTTGACAAATCCTGGAAAGATCGCGACAAGAGAGCCGAAGAAGGCTGGATTGCAGATTGAATCATTTCCCGCCGCAGCCAACATTATTCCATTTTTCTCTTGCGGAATGGCGTGAAATTGGGTATATTACAAAAAAATCATATCGGAGAAAATCTGTGGAAGTCCAGTACATCAGCAAAATCGTTATCATCGCGATCGCCATTATAATATCCATCATCAGCATGGGTCTTTTGCAAGTACTCTTCCAATGGATCAAGGCCTTGCACTCCAACGTGAATGTGAGCTATTTCAGACTTGTCAGTATGAAACTGCGCAAGGTTCCAATACAAACCATCATTGAAGCGAGCGTCCTCGGCCGCAGCGAAGGTTACCCTATCGAATTAGACCTACTTGAAGCGCACTACCTCGCCGGAGGCAACGTGCTCCGCACAGTTCAGGCTGTCATCGCGGCAAACAAGGCGAACGTCAAGCTCGATTTCAAGGAAGCCGCAGCACTCGACCTTGCCGGAGACAACATGCTTGAGGTCGCAAAGAACATCGCCAAAAACAAATCCTTCAACGGCATCATAAAATCAACGAGAGATCATCAATGAAATTTTTGGCAGTATTTATTCTAAGCCTCTCTTTGCTTGTTTCCAGTTCTTTTGCGGTGTCACTTACTCCACCGCTTGTTCTAAAAATGCAAGAAGATCGAAGCACGGCAACAGACATAGATACTACTGCAAAAAAACACCCTATCCGCGACATACTTATAACCAGTATAGCCGTTCCGTTAGTTTTTAGCGGATTACTTATGACACTTATTAGCTCCGTTCAAATCGGAAATGACGACTACAATCAATTCGACGCAAAATTGGGCATCGGAGTTGGCACCGGCATGGCCGTCTTAGGAGCGGGCGGATTAATTTTTATTAGTTACTTCTAAAATTTGTAGTTGTCATAATTTGACACTCTAAAATTTTATATTACGCAACGTGGGGTGCTTTAGCGGCATCCCGCTAAATGCCAACAGGAAAATTTGCCTAAAAAGCAGAATTTTCCGTCAAAACATATTGACTTTTGAGCATAATATATGTATATTGCAGATATAAAAGTAAGGTTTGACGAGGAAAAAGCCAAAAACGTGTTCGAAAAACACGGTGTCGTCATGGAAGAAGTCAGGCAAGAAATACTTGCCGAGCGTTTTGACATGGACGATGTCGTAAACCAAGACGGACATCCCGGGCAAAAAATGTTTATTGTACTTGTAAACGGTTACGCCCATTGTGCTCCATTCGTCAAGGAACCTGACGGAACATATTTTCTCAAGACGGCATTCAAAAGTCGTCTTTACCAGCGGAGGTACGAAAATGGCGAACTCAGAATTTGACCCGATGGACGAAGAAGAACGTATTCTCATGGAGGCCATTGAACGCGGTGACACAAGGCCTGTACCCAAAGAAGAACTCGAAGCAATCAAAGCAGAAATCCGAGGATCAGCCCACAACATCACCATCCGGATGAAGGATGCCGATATCGAAGGCATGAAGGCAAAAGCGGCCCGTCTTGGAACAAGCTACCAGACGCTCATCAACAGCCTTGTACATCGCTACCTGAACGGCGGCGTCACAATAAACGAGGCGTTTTAAATGATTCTTATATAGACATCTTGTACTGCAGAATACAATAGAAAAGAGTATATTAGAAAGGAAACGTCATTTCATTAGGGGTATTCTATGGATAAATTCACGTATCCATATACTCCAGAACAAAAGCATTCTTTCTATGCTTGTTTCTAGGTTTTCTAGGGATTCACAGATTTTACGAAGATAAATTTTGGACAGCATTACTGTGGATGTTTACACTTGGCTTGTTCGGAATAGGTTGGGTGGTCAACCTGATAATCATTCTCAATAAGCCTCGCTATTATGACTCGGACGTGAATGAGTATTATTATGATTAAGTAACGCAGGGAACTCCGGCAAGTTGACAAGATCATCCTCGTTTCTTATATTTTTATTATGAAGTCAAAACTATGTAACACGCTTACCCCCCCCACAACTGCTTGTTTGTGCAGTAGTTTTGGTGATATAACCGGCTTCTTAGCTTTTCTTTCTTTTACATCGAACGTTCTTCGTGTGCCCCCCTCTTACGACGGGGGATTTTTCGTGTTTCAAACCCTATAGCGACCCTTTACGAGTCAAAGGAAAAATATGAAAATTCGCAAAAAAATTATTCAAGCATTGGTGGCGCTGGCAATCATTATGCCGAGCGTAAGTTACAGCGCAGACGCGCAGAATGACGTCAAGGACAAATGGATGGCCGAGGCAAAGGAAATCTTTGAGAAGCAGGATTCCACGACCTCCATTCTCGACAGATGCCGCGCTTTCTACTATGGATATCAGAGAGACGCCGAAGCCCAGCGCAACAAAGAAGTCGACTTCCGCCTTGTATACGCCGACCGTATGGTAACCAGCTGGAACCTACTGTTCGACGCGAAGGTGGGGGTCAAATATGAGGATTTCGAGAAAAGCAAAGAAGGTTTGTCCATTAAAGATCCTGCCGACAAGCTGACACTCGAAGCATGGGAATTTGTGAAAACTGAGGTTTACAACAAATTTCCCGGACGAAGCACAAAATACTGGTCGGAAATATACAAACTCAACCAAAACTTAGACGTACCGCTGCCATTCCAAGACATTTCGGGCTACATCAAGGGTATGCTCGACAAGTCTGAACAATGCAAGAGCAACGAGTGCAAGCTCGTCTGTCTCTACCGTGTAATCGTCAACCGCGAGAAACACACCGTGGAATATCCGCAGGTAATCCCTAATGACGAAATCCTCTATACCGAGCGCATCAAGAATGGCGTAGCCGCATTGCCCGCCGACCTCCTCGCTAAAAACCCGCTACCCGTACTGCGTACCGCCGAGGAGCTCTTCAACAAGCGCATCTCCGACGCAGAAACTCACAAGTTGCCGTTTGAGACTCCCAAGAAAAACCGCGACACCGCCTTGGAAACGCAAATCAAGAAACGCGTACAGGCTGGCAGCCCCTCCGCCAAAATCAAGGCAGTGGCATTCGGATCCGACGCCACTGCTTCGTGGTCCATCCACAGAAACGCATTTGACATACCCATCTCGCGTAGCAAGCAAGGCATCATCGTTGTGGAATACCCCGGCAAGCCCGGACTCTATTTGGGCCATGGCCTCACCGCAACCCAGGCACACCAGGGCGGCGGGAAATATGGCAAGTCCGAGGTGAGCCTGGACAATTCGTTCATAATCTGCAAAGAAATGATTTTCGATTCGAATTGGATGCCGATCGATTTGAAATAATTGTCTTCAAAGCGCCAACGCCGCGTACTGCTTCAACGTGTTCCAGATGAAACACGTTGTTTCATAAATGCATCAAATAGCGAAAAATCCGCATCGAACGCACGATAAAGTTCCCCGATTCCGATAAATTTGCATCTTCAATTATATACATTAAGGTTGTTAAGATCGCAAAGTCCCTGCGATTACGGGAAGGAGGAATACCATGTTCACGCTACGTTTTTTGTGGATTGCCGCAGCACTGTCCGCCATGTTCCTGGCTGGCTGCGGAACGCCCGTGTACAGGCAGGGGAACCTGACGCAAGGCGTTTTCGAGACAAGCGTTCCCGAAAACTTCACCGGTGCAGGCAAGGAATTTGCAGCAGGCTCGTCCATCAAGGGGGTTTCACTTTCGTTCGACTACACGACGGAAGAAGAAATGAAAATGAAAAACGTCAAGAACGCGGAACTCAAAGAAAGCGATTACGACCCTCTAATCAGCGGATGCGACGATGACAAAAAAATCATGTCCGAAACAAAAATAAAGAAGTTCAGCTACAAGCGAAACCGCTTTCCCGTCTCGGCAGCATTCACGCACCTTTTCAAGGCGAAAGACGAACTTGCATGGGGATATTCCATCGGCCTGGACCCGGGATTCTACGCTCGGGTCATCGGCGGAATCAACAAGAAGAATTTCGAAGTCGGCGCCTATTTCGATATCGAGTTCTACAACGTGGGCGACATTTCGTTCGATTATTACGAATGCAGCGCCCCCACTAAGGAAGGATGCAAGGACATAACCGAAGAGAAACACCTTGAAGAAGAAAATGTCCGTCAAGGCCGTCTGGGTGCAGGCATCTACACGTCATTCTACATGAATGGTCTGGCAATTTCTTACTCACCGCTACTCTACGTGCCCACAATAGAACAGGAATACGAGCTGCAAGAGAACGACATGCACGGGAACACCTTACGCACGCGCGTCGACAACCCGTTCATACTGAGCCAATACGCAGGCGTATCGAAGTGGATTGACGAACACTGGAAAGTTTCTCTCGGGGCAACAGTCCTCAGCAGCCTCTATTTCAACGACTTCTACCTTACCGCCAACGCTTCGCTCGGATTCTGGTTCTAAAAAAATTTCCGATGGCCACCGTCTTAGCGAATGCAATCAGTAAGAGCTCGACGAAGACTCTAGTGTCCGCGCACTCGACAACAAATCATGAACACTCATCGAACATGAAGATTCGGGCATGGGAGGCTTGCCCGGATCCGGCTCATACACAACTTCGTAAGTGCTATGCTTGGCGTAAGGCGCCGTGTAATCAATATACTTGATATTTTCAAGCTCAGATCCATAACTTATCGCGAAATCAGACCAGCAGAGACAATAGGTACTTGCCTGCACGTCAACAAATTTCATGACCAAGGTGTCCCCAGACATCGTCTTGGATAGGGTGCCTCCCTGCCTTCTACAGTTATCTACAACATACCACATCGATCCCGAGAACCTTCCGTTCGAATCCGGCTGCATATACGCTTTGGTGGCAAGCGGCGGCACTTCCCCAATAGGATAATCAGCAAAGCAATTCATTGACACCTGGACATCCAATTCCTGCGGCCCCGAAGACGAGGAGGCTTCTTCCGTAGAAGAACTGGTGTTCACTGTTGTCGTATCGCGCGGTTCCGAACTAGACGACTCCTCGACGGCTTCCGAAGACGACGAAACTTTTTCTGACGAAGAAGATTTCTGTTCAGCTACAGAAGAGGACGATTTCGCCTTTTCTTTTGATGATGACGACACATCCTTTGACGAGGAACTTTTCTGTTCAACCGATGACGAAGAAAGCGTCTCTTCTACAGAGCTAGAACTGTCAAGTTCTGAATCTGCAGGATTTGAGGATGAAGGCGAGTCATCGCCACAAGCAGCCAGCGCCATGGCAAGAGCCGAACTAAAGATAAATGATTTCTTCATGAAAACCTTCCTCTGTTTTCTCCCGTCCCCTATTAAAAAAATATAAACTTTTTTCAACGCACTGCATGTAAAAAAAAAGACGCAAAGTAAAATTAATTATCTTCGCTTACATGAAATGAGCAAAAATGGCGGCTCAACGGCCGCCTTTTTGATTACTGTCTCGTGAGAGTCTTGTACCTGATGGGCTTCGGATTATCGGCATCTTCGCCGAGGCGCTTCTTGCGGTCGGCTTCGTATTCGCTCCAGTTGCCTTCGAACCACACGACCTTGGAATCGCCTTCGTAAGCGAGGATGTGGGTTGCGATGCGGTCCAGGAACCAGCGGTCATGCGAGATAATCACAGCACAGCCTGCGAACTTGAGGATAGCCTGTTCCAGAGCCTGCAACGTTTCGATGTCCAAGTCGTTGGTCGGTTCGTCGAGGAACAAGAGGTTGCCCGGCTTCTGCAGGTTCTTCGCCATGAGCACGCGGTTGCGTTCACCGCCCGAAAGCGTCGTGAGTTTCTTCTGCTGGGCGGCACCCGTGAAGTTGAAGAGTCCGCAATAGGCGCGGCCGTTCATCTTGCGGTCGCCCACCATAATCTCGTCGTTGCCGCCGGTGATTTCTTCCCACACGGTCTTGCTATCATCGAGGCTGTCGCGGCCCTGTTCCATGCTGATGATTTCGACAGTTTCGCCAATCTTGAGCGTACCGCCATCGGGCTTTTCCTGGCCCATAATCATCTTGAACAACGTTGTCTTTCCTGCACCGTTCGGGCCGATAATGCCCACGATGCCGGAGCGCGGCAGATTGAAGCTCAAATCGTCGAACAGCACCTTGTCGCCAAAGGCCTTCTGCAAGTGTTCCGCCTGGATAACGATATCGCCCAAGCGCTTGCCGTTCGCAATGTGAATCTGCGCCACCTTGATCTGTTCGCGGGAATCTTCGGCCAAGAGTTCCTCGTAAGCCTTGAGACGTGCCTTGCTCTTGGCCTGGCGTGCCTTCGGGCTCTGCTTGACCCATTCCTGTTCGCGGGCAAGGCGCTTCTGCCTGTCGGATTCGCCCTTCTCTTCGCCGCGGAGGCGTTCAAGTTTCTGGTCGAGCCACTGGGCGTAATTGCCTTCCCAAGGAATGCCGCGACCGCGGTCGATTTCCAGAATCCAGTTCGTCACGTTGTCGAGGAAGTAACGGTCGTGGGTCACCAAAATCACGGAGCCCTTGTATTCGCGGAGGTGGCGTTCGAGCCAGGCAACCGTTTCGGCATCCAGGTGGTTCGTCGGTTCGTCAAGGAGCAACAAATCCGGTTCTTCGAGGAGCAAGCGGCAGAGAGCCACGCGGCGCTTTTCACCACCGGAGAGGTTCGTCACCGGCCAGTCGCCCGGCGGGCAGCGGAGTGCATCCATCGCAATTTCGATATTGCGGTCGAGGCTCCACAGGTCCTGCGCGTCGATGATGTCCTGTAGCTTCGCCTGTTCGTCAAGAAGCTTGTTCATCTCATCGTCTTCCATGGGTTCAGCGAACTTCATGGAAATCTCGTTGAAGCGGTCGAGCACGGCCTGCTTCTTGGCAACGGCCTGCATCACGTTTTCCTTGACGGTCAAGTTCGGGTCCAGCTGCGGTTCCTGTGGCAGGTAGCCTGCGGTGCGGCCCGGTTCAATCCACGCTTCGCCCTGGAATTCCTTGTCGATGCCCGCCATGATGCGGAGCAAGGTAGACTTACCGGCACCGTTCTGGCCGATGATGCCAATCTTTGCGCCATAGTAGAAACTGAGGGAAATGTCCTTCAGCACCTCCTTGTTAGGCGGATAGGACTTGGTCATCTTGTACATGTAGAAAACGAATTTTTCTGCTTTATTCTGTTCGGCCATAAAAGGTTCCAGTTTGTTTATGGACTCCACGTCCAAGGTGATACGCTATATTTTTTCAATATAGCTTTTTCACGCAACGCCGTTCTTTACTTTTTGAACCGGACAATATCGGTGCGGTTTCCATTGCGGGCAACTACATGGTAGATTCCCGGGGCAAGGCCCTGCACATCGAAAACCGCCGAGCGCACCGCCTGCCTACGCATGATTACACGCCCCTGCAGGTCAAGAACACTCACGGCCGCGCCATCAACAAACCTGCTTCCGAGTTCTACAAACAGATGGTTCTCGGCGTAATGGACCGAAGTTCCGTACACGCTTGCGAAATCACCCAGCGCAGTCGTACCCGTGTCGGTTTTCGCCGTATCCGGTAACAAACGCCACATCTGGTTCCATTCCCAGTCGTCGGCCCAGCTCTGCACCACGCGCTCGCCGTCCGTCGTCGCGCGCAGGTACATGTTGCTGTGCTGCATCTTCATGCGCACCACGGAGCCCTCGTAACCGGACTGCTTTTCCATCACCACCTTCTGGTGGGCGCCCCCATTCCACTTGTAAAGGCCCATCGTGACGCCCGCATCCGTAGACTCGTTCGGGGTATCGAGAGAGATGTCGCCGAAGTTGATGCGGAACGTCGTCGAAGATAGCGGCGTAACCGTCGCAACAGCATTCTCGCCATTGCAATCGCCCAGCGCGAGCTTGTCCTCGGATGTCCTCACCATGCACGTGCCGAAATTCATCGACATGATGCGCACGGTGTCGGGTTTCGCGGGCTTGGCCTGCCACACGCGCACCCAGTCCGCCTCGAAATACGCGGGCTTGTCCGAGGTAATCTCGATATCGTCGCCCGCCCAGCCGCCGATGGCGAGGTTCACGATGATGTACTGCGCCGCAAGCTGCTTGATTTCGGTCGGGCGGCTGTAGCTTGCAAACTTCTTGTCGTCAAAGTAAAAGCTGAGGGTTCCCTCGTCCCATTCCACGGCATAGTTGTGGAATCCCGCAGAACGGTCCACGTCGTCATCCTTGTGTCCGCCGAAGGAAGCCTCATGATCCCACGCCGAGCCATGGCTGTTGTACCAGCTCGGGTCAGTGTAGTGCAGGTAGTAGTGGTGCTGCTTGCGCGACGCAGGAATTTCGAGGATGTCGATTTCCGGAGGCCAGCCGTCCTGCAATGTCCAGAACGCGGGCCACGTTCCCTTCTGCCACGGGGCCTTGAAGCGGCCCTCGATGTAGCCGTACTTGACTTCGAAGTGACCCTTAGTATCGATAGCGCCCGAGGTGTAGTCCACCGAGATTTCCTTGTTGTTGAACTTCGCCTTGCGCCCGTTGGCATCGGGATGCACCCTCTTTTCGCCCTTCAGCTTAAGCGTACCGTCGGAGACAATCACGTTCTCCTCGGCGCAGTAGGCGCGATGGTTGTGCGTCGGGCCCCAGTTGTACGTGGGGTTCCATTTTTTCTTGTCGAGAGAAGTGCCGTCGAAGTTGTCCTCGAACACCTTCTCCCAACCGCTGAAATTCGCCGGCGGGTCAGCAAAGGCAAGAGTTACTGCAACCGCACCCGCGAGAACCAAGAATTTTCTTTTCATATCCTAAACCAACCTCATCCAAAGTTTATTTCCGACATCCCACCTTTTATTACCTCGCTTAATCTATACTCTTTTGTACAAAAACGCAATAGAGAGCCCCCGCACAAACGCAAAAACGCCCCGATTTCGGGGCATTTTCTAGAAAAATTTTACAAACGTTTATCGCATGCGGCGCGGGAGCTCGGACGCATGCTTCTGGAGCCACACGGCATCTTCGAGAGCGCGTTCGGCCTCGGTAGCCCAGTCGGAATCCGGGAACTGCTGCACGACGTCGCGGTAGCGCTGCGCCGCACTGTTGAAGTCGCGCAGTTCGCGGTAGATATTGCCCATCTGGAGCATGGCGAAGTAGCGTTCGTCCGGAGAAATTTCCGTATTGAGCAGAGCCTTGTACATCTGGAGAGCCGCTTCGAAACTACCCGCCTTAAAGAGCAAGTTCGCATTCGCGATGGAATTGCCTTCGGACGCAGGCGCCGTAGAAGCCTCGGGGGCGGATGCCGTCGAGGGGGCCGCGGCAGGTGCGGCGGCCACGGGTTCCACGGCACCAGCCTTCGCAATGGAATCCTTCTTCTCGGCTTCCGCAACCTTCAGCGAATCGGCGACAGCCTTCATCTCGGCAAGTCGGTCCTCGGCAGGGCGGCGGAACTTCGCATCGGGAGCGGCCTTCTTCAGGTACGCCGCCAGGGATTTCTTTTCGAGGTCGCCACGCTTGGTCTTCTGGTAGACAAGCGCAAGGTAGTAGTTGGCGTCGTTGCCCTCTTCCTTGTACTCGATACCCTTCTTCAGGTTGATTTCTGCCTTGTCGTATTCGCCCATGTAGTAGCGCGTGACACCGGCATAGAAATAGGCACCCTTGTCGCCGGGCTTCTTGGCAAGCACTTCGCGCCAGAGCGGAGCCGCCTCGCTGTATTTCCCGGCAGCGAGCAGGACCTTGCCCTTCTCGAACGGGTCGGTCGGCGTCGCAGCCTCGGCCTTCGCGGGTTCCACCGGTTTGGCCTCAGGAGTGGCCTTTGCCGGTTCGGCGGCCTTTACAGGTTCGGCCGGTTTCACGGGCTCAGCCGTTTTCACCGGCTCGGCGGCCTTCGTTTCGGGAACCTTGGTCTCGACCGGGGCAGGTTTCGGTTCGGCGGGTTTCGCCTCTGCAACCGGTTCGGCGGGCGCTGCAGGAGCTTCCGCCTGCTGCACAGGCGCTTCTTCCACAGGCCTGTTCTTCGGGTCCTTCAGGCGTTCCTCGTCGGCCTTCGCCTTCTGCCCCATGAGTTCGTAGACTTTCGCGGCTCCCTCGTAGGCCTTGCTCATCGTGGGCGCAAACTTGTACGCGAGGCGGTAGTTGGCAAGCGCACGGCTATAGTTCTTCGTCTTGACGTAGACTTCCGCAGCAAGGAAGTAGGCCTCGGAATTCTGGGGCTGTTCCGCAAGGATCGCCCTGTATTCACCGAGAGCCATTTCGTATTCACCCTTCGCCTCGAAAATTGCCCCCTGTTCTATGCGGGGGTCAGCGGCAAAGGCGGCGCCAAACGCGAGCGCCAGCATGACAGCAGATACACGAATATTCATGCATAAAATTTAATAAAAATCCACTACGGGGCAGACTTGAAAATCTTCATTTGACGCACAGAGCCCGCCATCGTAAGCCGTACCACATACACTCCCGCACGCAGGCCCGAAAGGTCGACCACGCGGGAGGCGCTGGAGAGCACCTTCGTACCGTCCATCTGCAAGACATCTACACGGGACGGGCCCGCCGCATAGACTTCCAGGCGGGATTCGCGGGCAATATAGCGCATGGGCTCACCATGCAGGGATTTCGAGACCACGAGAGCGTCCGTACCATCCGAGGATTCCGCACTCGACGAGCTTTCCGCTTTTTCGGACGAAGAAGATTTCTCGGACGAGGAACTCGACTTCTCGGAACTGCTGGACAGATCCTCGACCGGTGCCGAGGATGACGAAGAAGCGAGAGTCGAGGATGACGAAGAAACCGGCACAACATTCCCGTTCCAGCCCTTGTAGGCCACGAGCGCATCCTTGAGCGGCTGGTTCACATCAGAAGAAGCATCATCAACAGAATTGTCGAAAGTCCACTTGAAATCGCCGCCCTGCACGCGGCCCGCATACCGGACAACGTTGTCCCTAGCCGTTACGGCATCGTCCGCCTTGTAGCTGTACATCACGGAGTTGTCGGTATCGAAGTTGTTGTAGGTATTTCCACCATCGTACGACTTGACCGTAGAAGGCACCTTCGCGCTGCGGCTATCCACGACATACGCATCGAAATCTTCAGAGGTATTGATTCCCTGGCTTGCCGCCGTCGTTTCCACACCCTTTACCTTGTACGAGGTCGCGCCATACGGAATGAACGTGTAGGAGCCTTCAAAATGGTTGCCGTAAGCCTTGATGGTACCGCCCGCTTCCTTACTGAACGTGCCGTTGTTCGTCGGGTCGCGCTTGGTGCCGCTCGCATAAACGTCAGTCCCCTGCATCGACGTGAGCATCGGGTACTTGCAGTTGCGGAAGTAGTTGTTTTCCATGAACACCGAGGAACCCAGCGTAGAGCCCGCACCATATTTGGCATTGCCGTCGTAGTAGTTGTTGTACACATGCGCGCTGTAGTAGCGCACGCGCGGGTGGCGGCTGTCGGAATGGTCGTACCAGTTGTGGTGATACGTGATGTAGTAGCCATCGTTCGTACCTTCCTTAAGCCCGAGCAGGTTCGACTTGCCGTTGTCCCAGAAATGGTTATAGCTGAACGTAATGTACGTGGAAAGTTTGCAGTCAAGCGCGCCATCGCCCTTCACCTGGTCCTTGTCGCTGCCCGCATCGCCGTAGAAGAAGTCGCAGTTGTGCACCCACACGTACTGGTTGTTCTGCTGCAGGCCAACGTTGTCGCCTTCATCGCTGTTCACGTTCATGATTCCGAGATTACGGATTTCCACGTTCTGCGCGTTCTTGACGCGAATTCCCCAGCCGTTCACCGTAGCATCGGGCCCGACACCTTCCACCGTCACATAGGAGGTTTCAGACTTGCCGAGGTCAATCACCATGTCGCCCTGCACAAGCGAATCCGAATCCGTCACGTTGCCGACAAGGCGCAGGTCGAGCGGAGTCGTCTCGTAGCCCTTCTTGTAGCAGTTCAATATGCCCTGGAAGCTCTTGCAAGTTGTCTTTGTACCCTTTGAACTTGTAGCCACGTCCATCGTCACGGTATTCTTGGTGCTTTCGGTAATGTAGAGCACCACGGCGCCATCCTTGAGCGTGCCGTCGGCCTTGTACGCACCGGGAACGCGCCCGTTAGCAAAAGCAAAACCGCTGCGGTCGTGCGCCTTTACCGAAAGCGTCTTTGTAGTGGCAGAAGCGCCTTCCTTGCCACCCTTCACGCCCACAACCTTGAGCGTGTAGTCGCCCGCCTTGAGGCCCGGAACGTCTACGCGCCAGGTAGAACCGTACTTGCGGACAAGTTCCGCATCGACCTTAACATTGCTCTTACCATTACCCGAGTAATACACGTTGTAACTGTCGGAGCCGTCCGAGGCCCACTGGGCGTAGGCAGATTCGAGCCAGCCACCGGCATCGCCGAGGGTCACCTGGGCACCCGCCACGGCCACCAAACCGAGGCAAGAAATAGCCATAACCAAACATTTCATACATCCATCCCTTTTTCGGGAACACCGCGAAGACATTCCGCTATTTGTTCTCAAATTGTTTCTCAAAAATATAATTCAATTTCAACTCAACTTGCAATTATTTTCTCTATTTTTAGGTAATTTTACAAAATTACGTTCTCAAATTTTTATAAAAACACCATTTTCAACGCAGATTTTGCGTAGAATATTACAAAAAACACGGAAAGTCATGATACAAAAGCCAACAAAAAACAACGCTTATTCCGGAAGTCGCCCCCTTTTTTGCGCCTATTTTTTTATTCTTGTAGAAAATCAATTTGGAAAAAAGATGAAGTCTAGATTACTTTTGACAATGTTGTCCCTACTTTTTGCAACAACATTTGCAGAAAACGCACCGGACACAGCCAATTTCGATATTCTTCACGGAAGCGCCTACTACTATTCCGTAAATGCGCCGAGTGAAGCCCCTTCCACACTAAGAAACCTCTACACCCCGCACCTCATGTTCGGGCACAACCTCGCCTCCATCAACCTCAACGTGAACACCGGCGGCATTGCAAGCTACGCCTCCGGCAGCCACACCTCCTATATCGCCCTCCAGGGCAGAGAGGCCATGTTCGGCATCGCTACAAAGACCTTCGGCCTGGGCTTTGGGCTCATCATCGACGAAAAAGTGGACCTTTCCAGCGAAAAGGACGCCTACCACAAGGACGAAACCACAGAAATCGTCAGCAAGAACGCGCTCTCCCTCCGTTTCTCCATGCCCCTGCAATCAATCGACTTCTTGGCGTTCTTGAGATTCACGCAAGGCGTCGATTCCGTTGCCATAAATGAGTACGCCGACAGCGAAGGCAAGAACAACCTGGATTACCACAGAAACAACTACGAAATTTCCGGCTCGCTGAGCCTCACAAACCGGCCTTCCGCCAAAAACTTTTTCTGGAGCTCCGGCATAGGCGCAACCCGCAACAACAGGACAAGGGAGACGACCTACAAAAGCACAATCGACCCCGACGACAACTACCACAACCAGACCAATGCACAGGACAGCTACATCTATGCGAACCTCTTCTACAACTTCAGCAGCATCGTCCTGAAATCGAAGAACGCGCGTCTCCATGTCGGCAACAACGCCCGCCTCTACGCCACCCTCTACGACCAGGTCGAAGACAAGGACAGCCATCGCAAGGACTTCTACGTAACCGGATCGCTCATTCTCACTCCCAACATACTCGCCGAATACGCATTCAACGAGAACTGGATGTTCTGGGGTGCGGCAAGCTACACCTGGACCACCTCCGGCAACCACGAAGACTACATCGAATACTGGAAAGACGAAAACGAAACGAAGAACAAATTTACGCGATTCTCCACCAATACCGGTGCAGTCGACGTGAGCACGGGACTCCTTTTCAAGTACAAGAAGCTGACTCTTGAAGCGGGAGTCGCCTCCAATTTATTCAGCAACCCCTTCAGGGGCTTCAGCGGCAACAACGTCCTGTACAACTTTACCGGGATTGTCGAATTTTAATCGGGAGAAAACATGAAAAAGACGCTATTCCTTTCTCTGCTCTTGATTCTAGCCCTTATTGTCGCGTGCACCTCGGACTCCGCCATCACAGGGCCGCACAACAGTTCCACCCCGCATGACAGCGCATACGTCTATTCCAGCAGCTCGAAGAAGGCCTCCAGCAGCAGCAAGGCCATCGAGAGTTCTTCCAGCGCAAAGTCCTCGTCCAGTGAAGACGACGAAATTTCCAGCAGCTCCGCAAGGTCGAGTTCTTCCGTAGCATCGAGTTCCAGCGAAGACGACGAGGAAAGTTCCTCCAGCGCCGAAGAAGAATCAAGCTCCAGCGAAGACGACGAGGAAAGTTCCTCCAGCGCCGAAGAAGAATCGAGCTCCAGCGAAGACGACGAAGAAAGTTCTTCCAGCGCCGAAGAGGAATCGAGTTCTAGCGAAGATAACGAGGAAAGTTCTTCCAGCGCCGATGAAGAATCGAGTTCCAGCGAAGCCGGAGAAGAAAGCTCATCAAGCGAAGAGGATCCGGGTTCCAGCAGTTCGGCGGAGCCGTCATCCTCGACATCAAACGAGGAGACCTCCAGTTCGTCGGACGACGTGGGAAACTCTTCTAGCAGCGAAAAAGTTTAAGAAACAATAACAAAGGACAAGCAATGAATATCAAACTGATTACCTTGACTGCGGCAGTCGCCTTCGCAACCGCCATGGCTCAGGATTCCAGCGAAGACACAAGCGCAGCCCCGCAGACAGAACCTGCCGTGGAAGCTCCGGCGCCCGCACCAGCCCCCGCTCCCGCACCCGCCGCCCCGGCTCCGGCAGCCACTACGCCTACCACCGCACAGGCGACCGATTCCACCACGGAAACTCCGAAGGCAAACCGTATCCACGGCATCGCCTACAACAGGGTCGGCAACCAGGCCGCAGACGCAACAATCCGTGACAACCTGAACAAGCCCTACAAGATGGCCGGCGCCAAGCTTGTCTATATGGAACCCACGAGCAACTTCAGCGCAGTCGCCTTTGGCAACGGCAACACCAAGTTCCTCTCGTTCGATATGGAACAGGGGCTGGGCCTTGCCACCGCGGGTATCGCCAACGGCATGATGGGTATCTCCTTGAGCTACGCCCTGAGCAAGCAGATTACCTTTACCAAGAGCAAGGACGCCTACGAAATGGAAACCGAGGACACCTACACGGTCAACGCGGGTGACATCCTCCGCCTCCGCTTCGCCATGCTCCTCGGCGCCATCGACCTGAACGCATCCGTCTTCTGGCTCACCTACCAGAACGAAACGTCCACTAGCGAAGAATACAAGGACGCCGACACCAAGAGATCTACCGACATCGACCGCGACTACTGGGATATCGGCGGAAACGTGTTCGTGAGCAACGACCCCTCCGCCAAGGGCATCTTCTGGAACGCGGGCGTGAACTTCACCCGCCACGAAAGCGCCTACGAAAGGGAAGCAAAGAACGGCAACTCCACGTCCACCACCGAAACGACCGGGGAAGACGCGAACATCTACATCCAGCCGTCCATCAACATCGGCGCAAGCATCCTCCAGAACAAGTTCGCCAGGGTGCTTCTCGGCATCTACGCCCGCGCACCCTTCGTCTTCTACGATGAATTCGAAGACGAAACGAACAAGAACAAGGATTCCTACTTCACCATGGGAATCTACGCCGTACCCAACATCTTTGCCGAACTTAGGCTCGGCAACTGCTGGAAGGTATTTGCAGGCGCGAACTTCAACTGGACCGTATTCGCCATGGAAGACGAAGAGTTCATCACCGACTACAACGACGAACTCGACATCGTGAAGAACAACACGACAAACATCAGCATGCGCACGGGAACGACGAACGTGGATATCGGAGCCCGCTTCCAATACAGCAACTTCGCCGTGGAAGCCTCCATCGCCAATACGTTCTACTCGAATCCGTTCGGCGGGTTCGCGGATGAAAACTTCAACTTCATTGCCAACTTCGGCGGGTTCATCTACTTCTAACAGGGAGGCATCATCATGAAAAAAACATTTGCCATTCTTCTTGCGTCCTTAGCAGCAGTCGTCCTTTCTGCATGCTCCGCCGCAGACGACAGCACGATAACCTCCCCGCGCATGGGTAAAATTGCGAACGACATCTGTCCCAACCCCACCGCCATTACGGTCACCGCCTCGTACACCACCATCAAGTGTGACGACGGAACCACGTACAAGTGCGATGATCTCGGCTGCGAGAAGGATTAATTTATTATAACCCTACGGCAAGCACAGTTTGCCACGCGCCCGAAAGGGCGCGTTTTTTATAGTTTTTCAAGCTGGGCGTACAGGTCGTAAAGCCTCTGCACCCCGTTTTCGAGTCCGAAGTAATGCCTTATGTAGGGCACGAGAAGCACAAGGAACATCACGTCGAGGCAAAACACGGCAAGTGCGGGGTTAGAGACGAAGAAAAAGAAACCGCCGACCGTCAACAGGGCAAACAGCACCAGGACAATTTCGTGCGCAAGCCTCTCGTGCTGGAAGAATCCGATATGCGTACGTACCGACAGCAGCTGCGCTTCCGTCAGCGGAGCCCCTTCTGCGACAAGGTCCTGGAGCGATTTTTCGTAGTCGGAGAGTTTCTTGAGCATGGCGAATCCTTTTTTGTGCAAAATAATCAAAATATTTCAAAAAAAACATGAAATTTCGTAATAAGAATAGTATTTTAAGGGCATGGAACCGTTACAGTTTACCTCGCTTGTGTCTATGTTCTTTGCCAACTGCTCCCGCAATGACTTTGGCGGGTGGTACAAGCGGGTCGAAGGCCAGTGGCTGCACTACTCGCGCGAATTCCTTCGCGACAGTTCCATCTACCTATCCATCGCCCTGAACAGCCGCGGACTCAAGCCCCGCGAAAGTGTCGGCATCATCGCGCCGAGTTCCCCCGAATGGTTCATCGCGGATATCGCGACGCAAATCAACCATGCGCAGGTGGCCCCCCTGTTCCCGAACATCTCTTCAGAAAATTTCAAGTTCCAGTGCGAGGATTCCAACGTCCAGATTCTGTTCGTGAATTCCGTCTCCGAGCTGGAAACTCCGCTCAAGGAATTCCTTCCACAGTTCAAGCTGGTCATCTGCATCGATTCCAATTCCGAGCTCCCCGAAAACGCCATCTACTGGAACACCCTCATCGACGAGGGCAAGGAGCTCGCAGAAACGAACCGGTATTTCAGCTGGGTAGACGACCAGATCCAATCGATACGCCCCGACGACCTTTTCAGCATCATCTACACGAGCGGTTCCATGGGAGCCCCGAAGGGCGTGGAGCTCACGCACAGGAACATGCTAGTGCAAATCCAGAACCTCCTCGAGCTCTACCACATGAACCGGAAAGAGGACTGCTGCCTCACGATATTGCCGGTCGCGCATGTGTTCGAGCGCATGGCGGTCTACTTCTACACGCTGAACGGAGTGCGCATCTACTTCGGCGACACCCCGAAGAACGTGGCGACCATGCTGACCGAGGTCCGCCCCACCGTGATGATCGTCGTCCCGCGCATCCTCGAGCGCCTCTACGAAAGCATAACCATCATCGGCGACAAGGCGAGAGGCCCCAAGCGGCTGCTCATCCAAAACGCCATCAAGCTTGCAAAGATAAGCGAGCCCGGAAAGAGGCGTTCGCCCATGCAGCGCATCTACGACCGCCTCGTCTACCGCAAGATGCGGGAAGCTCTCGGCGGAAGGTTCAAGCTCATCGTGAGCGGCAGCTGCGCCTTGAACAAGTCTATCCTCCGGTTCCTCCTGAACATCGGGCTTCCCGTATTCGAAGGTTACGGCATGACGGAATGCAGTCCGGTCGTCACCGCGAACAGCCCCAATTCCTCGAAGCCCGGGACCATAGGCAAGCCGCTCGCCCACCTCCAGGTAAAGATCGGCGACAACAGCGAAATCCTCGTGAAGGGCGAAAGCGTGTTCCGCGGCTACCACAACGATCCCGAGGCCAACAGCAGGGCTTTTACCGAAGACGGTTTCTTCAAGACGGGCGACCAGGGATTCTTCGACTCCGACGATTTCTTGAACTTCACCGGGCGTATCAAGGAACTCCTCAAGACGAGTACCGGCAAGTACGTGTGCCCGAGTCCCATCGAACTCGAAATCTGCCGCCACCCCGTCATCGAGCAGGCGCTCGTCATCGCGAACGATCGGAAGTTCACCTCCGCGGTCATCTGGCTGAACCCCGAAGGCGCACGCAGGCTCCTCAAGTTCCAGAAAGAAGAATTCAGCATCGAGAAGGCGCTTCAGTCCGGGCGCGTGCGCGAGGCAATCAACCGCCACATCACGCGCGTCAACAAGAAGCTGAACCACTGGGAACAAATCCGCAAGTGGACGCTCGTCGGCGACGAACTCACCACCGAATCGGGACTTCTCACGCCTACGTTGAAAATCCGGCGCAAGGTCGCGGAAGCCATGTACGCCGACAAGATCGAAGCGATGTACAAATAAACTACTTGGCGATAGCCTTGAAGCTTCCCGTCGGTGTCGTTTCGCCCGGCGGCAAAATCATCATGACCTTTTCCATGCGAGTGCCGTCCATCTTGAGGACGCGGAAGGTGTAGCCCTTGACCTTGATTTCGGCACCCGGGGAGGGAATCACGCCGAGAGTCGCCTGGATGAGTCCGGAGAGGGTTTCCACATGGGAATTCTCGGGAGCCTCAAGTTCGACGCCCAGTTCCTCTTCCAAATCCGAAAGCGTCATGAGCGGGTCGAGGATGTAGCGGCCGTCCTTCAGTTTCTGCACGTCGTCTTCCTCGTCGGCATCGTCCTCGTCCTTGATTTCGCCGACGATTTCTTCGAGGATATCCTCAAGCGTCACGAGGCCCGCGGTTCCGCCGTATTCGTCGATCACGATGGCAAGCTGGTTACCCGTCTTGCGCAGTTCGGTCAAAAGATCGTCAATTTTCTTGTGGTAGGGCACGAATACCGGCGGCATCACTATCTTCATGATGTCGAAAGGTTCATCGCCATGTTCGGTATACCATTCCAGGAAGTCCCGGTTCGAGAGGATTCCCACGATGTTGTCCATCGTATCCTTGTAGACCGGCAAGCGCGAATGGCGTTCGTTGTTCAGCACCTTCACCAAATCCTCGAGCGGCGTATCCACGTCGATAGCGCACATTTCCACACGCGGGGTCATGATTTCGCGCACGGGAGTTTCCACGAAGTCGAAAATATTGAGGATCATCTGCTGTTCCTCTTTTTCCAGGCCCTCGGCATCGCCGGACTTGACATCGGAAAGGTCGGCCTGCACGGCATCGCGCATCTCTTCGGGCAAGAAGTTCAGCTTGGAATCGTAGCCGAGAAGGTTCAGCATCTTGACAAACACCACATGGCAGAACTTGGCCACCGGCACAAACGGGAGGCGAATGAGCCTGAACAGCGGCACGAGGACGACAGACAACGTATCGGGCTTGAGACTGGCGAGCAGGTACGGGATGAACACCGTAAGCGTATAGAGAACCGCACTCGCAAATACCAGATACGCAGCGACACTCAAGTAGGGATAGGTGCGCACGAAATCCCACTGCGAATTGGCGAGCACAAAGAACCCGAGAACGCCCGCGCTCACGTTGCCGAAAATGCGCCCGATGGAGACGCACTCGTTGAATCCGTGCCAGCGGACGAGCTTCGCTATTTTTTCTTCACGCTCGCTGCGGTCATGCGGATCGCGCTTTGCGAAGATGAGGCTGAACGCGCACTTGGTCGCGGAGAACGTCGCCGAAGTCAGGATAAAGATGCAGAGGAATACGATAGCGAGGATTTCGGACGTTTCCATTATGCACCTTCCTTGTAGGGGTCGAGCCCCAGGAATTCGCATTCTCGCTTGCGCATCACCTTTCTATCGGCAGCCTTGATGTGGTCGTAACCCGAAAGGTGCAGAAGCCCGTGGACAATCACGCGCTTCATTTCGGCATAGAACGTATTGCCATATTCGGGAGCCTGACGTTTCACCTGGTCACGCGCGATGTAGATTTCACCGAGCATTTCTTCGGCACCCGGGAATCCGTCATCGTGCCACTCGAACGAAAGGACATCGGTCACCTTGTCGAGCCCACGGTAATCTCGGTTCATGTTACGGACAAACTCGTCCGTACAAAGTACGATATTGACGCTCCTTTCCTTGCCTTCTTCGGCAAGGAGCTTGCGCGCCATTTTTTCGAACTTGTCCTTATACGGAAAGCTTTCGATATCGCCTTCGCAAAGGAACTCTATACTGTAAAATTTCTTTTTACTACTAGCAGGGTCTGCCATTAAATGTTATACCACTTCTTGAGATTTTCAATAATGGCTTCGGCCTGGGCCTTGCCACTGATATTGAACTTGCTGCGGGCCTTGAAAGCACCACCAGCCTTCTGGTAGCGGCGGAGGTACACCTTCGGTTCCCCGAATTCGCCCGTTTTCGCGTTTTTTTCCTGACAAAGGAACATCATCGTCTGCCAGGCGCCCTTGGTGAGGACGGCCTTGTCCAGTTCCTTGATCACTTGTTCGCCAGTTTCGGCATCGACCATTTCGACGGTCGGTTCTTCAACTTCCATGCTCATTTTGGACCTCGCTAAAAAAAAATCACAAAACACTCACACCAAAGATACATTTTTCTTCCACCTCGGGCAAAATAATACATATATTTGTTTATGGTATTCATCTTGCAAGTGAGGCTACATGTCTTTTTCGCAAAATTTAAAAACATCCGTTATCCTTCTGGTGGCACTCGGCACCATGGCCATGGCAAAGAGCACCACAGGCAGAGTGACCGACCGCGTCGGTGACGTCAAGGTCCAGAGCGCCAAGACCGGGAAATGGGAAGAAAACATCCAAGTAGGCGCGCGCATCCGCGAAAGGGACCAGATCAGTACCGGCGCCGAATCCTATGTGACGGTGCGCCTCCCCGACGGAACC
The DNA here is from genome assembly GCF_002371935.1 of Fibrobacter sp. UBA3718. Lineage (NCBI taxonomy): Bacteria > Pseudomonadati > Fibrobacterota > Fibrobacteria > Fibrobacterales > Fibrobacteraceae > Fibrobacter > Fibrobacter sp. UBA3718. Next base: position 26,770 of record NZ_DFHR01000024.1, read on the forward strand.
TCCATCACCGTGCAAGAACAATCCCTGGTCCAACTGGACACCCTGGATTCCGAGAACGGCGTCCAGATGGCCTTCACCGACGTGAAGACGGGTAAAATCAAGTTCGAAGCCCAGAAGCAGAAAAACGGTGGATACCTCAAGTTCAAGACCGGTGTGGCAACGGCAGCCATCCGCGGAACGGTCGCCTTCATCGGTATAACCCCCGGCGGAAAGGCGTTCGTCTCTGCCAGCGAAGGTAAAATACGCACCACGCACAACAAGACCGGCAGGGAATGTGACGTGAGCGCGGGGCAGACGCTCTTCTTCACCAAGAACAACGACAACTGCAACGTCGTGGAAACGCAGACTTCCGGCGACCCGAGTTTCGTCAATGAGCTCGAAAGAATCCTCGACAACGACAGCCTGTCCATCGAAGAAATCACGAAATCTCTGAAAGATGCGGACGCGAACCTGCTACAGCTACTCTCCAAAATCAGCACGGAGAGCGCCTGCACGTTCGAAAGCCTAGAAGACACCGTAACGGTCAACAAGGTTTCCATCAAGGGATCCTGCCCCTCCGGTACGACCCTGCAGATCGCAGGCGCCTCCCAGAAAGGTACCGGCAACGCGTTCGACATTCCGGCCGAATGGGCCCCGAGTGCGGACGGCGATAAGAAATTCCCGGCTACATGCTCCATTGTAGCAGTCACCCCTTGCGACAAGAACAGCACCGACAAGAATTCCAAGAAAGGCAAGCAGAAGAAACCCGAAACATGCTCGAAGCCACTCACCTTCAACTGCGGCGAACTGCATACCTACTACAAGGCTCCCGTTTCCCCGGACACCGTCGTTGCGGACACTGCCGTGGCAGACACCTCGGTTCAAGACACCTCCAGCACCAAGTCTTTCTCGATAAAGACGGCCTCCCCGGTAAAGGTTTGCGACCCCGGTTCCGTGACCATCGAGGGTACGTTTGACCCGAGCGACCCCGAAGCCTCCCTCTATGTGAAGCTCGGGAACTACACATCCCGGAACCTTGTCCCGCTAAGCGCGAACGGCGAATTCTCTCACACCGTTACCATCAACGACATCGTCGGGAACTGGAACGTGAAGAAGGCGACCGTCGAATACAAGGGCAAGAGCGGAAATCGCAGCGTCCACATCGAACTCGACATCGACAAGACCTGCAAGCAGGTGAACCAGGGACGCCCGATCGTATCGTTCACGTCGAGCGACTCACTCCGCTGCAAGGCGACCTTCATGGTTTCCGGTGCAAAGAGCGACATCGTCCTTGTCGAAAGCGAAATTGACGGAGACCTCATCAAGGAAACCACCTTCATGCAGGACGACCCCATAAAGATCAAGCTCAAGAGCGGCATCCACACCTACACCTTCACGGCCAAGGACCAGGCCGACAACAGAAGCACCCTGCAAAAGAAACTCAGCTGCCATCCCCAAAGCAACACGTCTGTGGAATTCACCGGCGGCGATTTCGAGCGCCTCCGCGTTCCGCCTCCGCCGCGAGGAATGTCAAGCACCTTCGTCAGGAACATGCATTTCAGAATCACCAATGTCCACTCGCTTAACCCGGCCCACATCAGGCGCCTCCAGGTAACGCAGGGGAACAAGTCGCTATTAAACATTAGCAATGGCCAGATTACCGACCTTGACTACGACGTTCAAGTCAACCTGACCCGCGGAGAAACGACAAAAGTGACCGTCACCATAGACATGAAGAATGGCATGAAGGTCGTTAAATCCAAGACTTACGAGGTCCGCTAATGAAGTATTCCTACAAGACCCTTATTTCGACCATTGCACTCGGTTCCACCCTGGCTTTTGCCCAGGCTACCCAACCGGCAGCGCCGGCCCCCGTAGCAGAAGAACCAGCCCCGGCAGTCAAGGAAGCTCCTGCAGCGGCGTCCGCCGACTCCTCGCAGGCAGCGGCAACACCCGCAGCCACCCCTGCTCCCGAAGCTACAACCGCACCCGAAGCAAGCCCTGCGCCTGCAGAAAGCTCCACAGCCGCGGCAACACCTGCCGATTCCCCGCAGGCTGTAACCGACTCCACTGCAAGTGACAGCACAATGGCAGCTCCCGAGGAGCAAGCTGCAGCGCCCGCAGCAGAACCCGCCGTGGCCAAAGCCGATTCTTCGGCAACTGTCAATGCCGATTCCGCAGCCGCAGGATTTGTCGCCGACACGACAACACCCCCGCCGTCACTGCTTTCGGGAACAGAAATCTCGGGCAACGTCCATGGCTTCTTGAAACTGGACAAGTCGCCCTACCTCGTCACCGAAAACCTGACCGTCGCCCCCAATACGAGCCTCATTGTCGAGCCGGGCGTCGTCCTCTACTTCAAGCCCGGGACCGGCCTCGTCGTCAACAAGGGCCAGCTGGTCATCGCCGGTTCCAAGACCTCGCCCGTCATTATGCGTTCCGCCTTCGACCGTCCGAAAAGCGGGGACTGGAAAGGCATATCCATTACGGGTGACGAGCGCGCCGAAATCCGCCACCTGCAGATTAGCGATGCCGAAGCAGCCATCGCCGTCGAAAACGGCTCGATGGACTTCCAGAATTCGAGCGTCGAGAACACCTCCGTTCGCGGCGTCTTTGCGCGCAATTCCGAAATCAAGGTCAGCGACTGCGAATTCAAGGGAAACCGCGTGGCGGTCCACATATCCAACTATGCCGACGGTTCCATCGAACGCAGCACATTCACCAAGAACGAAATCGGCATCCTGAATTCGAAACTCGCAAGCGTATCCATCTCCTCGACTGAAATTTCGGACAACGAGCTCGGCCTTCTGAGCATGGACAACAGCATCGTCTCGCTGAGCAACACCAAGATTGAAAAAAACAGACTGGGCGTTGCTTCGGCAGAAGTGCTCGCTCCCGAAATCATCGAGAACGTCAAGGGCAATGAACTCGACATGAACAACGAGGCCGTGGCAGCCTCCTCGGCGCTCCCGCCCAACCCCGAAATTCCGGGCGTCGAGCAGCGTCCTGTCCGCGAAACCGACAAGATTGCCGACATCGTAAGCGAGAGGGCCGCAGCAGCCGACACTACCGCCAAGCGCTGGACAGTCATCGGAAACGCCATGCTCGGCGGAACGTTCCACCTCGTCACCACAAGCAAGAACGAAACCGGCAAAGATTACATTTCCAACGGGGACACGATCGCTCCGGGCAAGGACTACAAGAACATCTTCCAGGTTCCCGGACTTGCAGGCAGGGCCAGCGCTTACCTCTACATGCAGTCTCCCGACGGCAAGACTATCGAGTTCAACACCGACCTTACGGTGGATTCCTGGAACCACTTCTCTCCCAATCCTGTCAGCCTGCGCTATGCGGACAGCTACAATAACGTAGCCCTCGGCGACTTCCAGCTCGTCGGCGGGGAAACCTACATGGCGAACCTTCCGGTGTTCGGTGCCGACTACACGGTATCGCTCCTGAAGAACAACGCGAACCAGCCGCTCTTCCAGCTGAACGGATTCTTCGGAGAAGCCAAGAGGAGCCTCGTGGAAGGCGCTCGCCATCCCTACATCTACAACGACTACATCGACGACGGTGAACTCCAGGCCCAGCGTCTCGCTTCTGGCGGTTTCATCAAGTGGGCCCCGGTGCGCCGCTTCGATGCGAAGTTCGGCCTCGTCTACGCGACCGACGAACTCGAAGACCCGCTCCTGCGCGACGGTGCTAGCGGCAACTGGACCACGAGCGACCCGATCCAGAAATCCCTCACGCTCTATGCCGACGGGAACTGGCTGTTCTTCCCGGGCGACATCGAGCTCAACGGCCAGATTGCCGTCGGCCGCGCCGACACTGCCGACGTCATCCGCCAGCGCGCCATCAACAAGGTTTTCGCCGAAGAAGGAATCAGTTCGGCCTCCTACAACCTCCTGCGCAAGCTGATGAGGAACCCCAACAGGATTGACCAGCTTACCGAAGCGGAACTTCTTTCCATCTTCGGAGACAACACGACGCTCCGCAAGGGCCAGATGATCGAAAAGCTGAAGACCCTTATCGAGAAGGCAAAGCTCGTCCAGACGGAAGAAGAAAACGACCGCGACGACGGACGCGTGCTGGGTCTCAACTGGGGCAGCCAGAATTTCGCCATCGGCGCATCGCTCAACTGGAACATCTACAAGACAAGCATCAACGGCCACATCAAATACGTGGGCGAAGAATTCTACAGCGCAGGCTCTCCCGACCAGCTCTCCGACACCCGTGAATTCGGTGGCCGCATCGAGCAGGAAATCCTCACGTTCTGGGATCTCGGATTCGAATACCAGATTAACGTCGAGAATGCAGCCAAGGGAGACAAGACAAACATCTTCGGCCTGGGCGAAGGTTCGGAATGGGGGCTCTTCGCCGATGACGAAGGTTCGTGGTTCGACAAGCACGAGCTCGACAACGACCGTACCAAGTACATCCACAATATCGGCCTCGACAACACGTTCAAGATTAACAAGGACATCGACGTGACCGCGGCATACAACTTCGAATACAAGAACCAGTACCGTCCGTTCCAGCTGCACGGAGACTACATCCTCGAAGACGGCATCTATCGTGACGACTGGTTCGATGCTCGCAAGGGCAGGGATTCCACCGCGATTGACGACAACGGCGACACCACCTACGTGGATGCAGAACGCTGGGGCGAATACATGAGCCTCGCCACCAAGCCCTGGATTGCGAGCCGCTTCAAGGAACGCCTCTTCAAGCATACCTGGAATCTCGGAGCCTCCCTCCGTGCCCTCAATTCCGTATTCAAGGTCAACGGTCGCTGGACCTACCGCACCGACGGCTCTGTATTCGAACGCGACAGCCTCATCGACGGCATGGAACTTTCGAACACGACCTGGGACAAGCTCGGTTACTTCTTCGGCGGTTCCGACTACTTCGAACAGAGCTACCCCATGTCCGTCACGACGACTCTCAACATTCTGCAGAACCGCTTTGCCGTCACTCCGCGCTTCAAGAGCTACAACCGCGACAACATGGGCGAATTCGAAATCACCGTCGAGGATGAATTCGAGATGCCGTTCAAGAACCGCTTCTTCGTGCTGACCGTGAACGCCTCGTTCCGCTACATGAACACCGACTGGGAAGAAGAAGGCGAAAGCTTCGACGAAACCGAAATCGATGTTCTCAGCAACGCGAACCTCCGCGTGAACCATAACAAGAAGTTCTACACGGAATGGTTCCTGGGCAATGCGCTGTACTACCGTCCGGACAATCCGAGCAACGAATACAACGACTTCTACGTGGGCGTGAACGCACACTACGTGTTCTAAACCTAGATTCAGATTTCAAAAGGCGGGCCGAACGGTTCGCCTTTTTTTGAACGCAGAGTTTTTTATTTTTGACAGCAATGTTCACCTACCGCTTCAGAGAACTGCAGGTCGCACTCGACCGCAAAGGCCAAGTCCGCGAGGCCCTGGCACGAGAACTGCGCGTGCATCCCGAATGCATTTTCAATCTCGAGGTGGAGAGGTTCTCGCTGGATTGCCGCAGGAAGGGCGATCCGAAATGGAACTACAACGTCATCTTCGACGTGGAAAAGCCGTTGCGCGTTTCGGGAAACGCGGCGCGTGGCCTCGTGGAGGCTACGCGGGAGCGCGAGGCGCTCGACGGCGATGAATTCGCACACAGCATCCCGATGGCTTCGCACGTGGACATCGTAGGCGCGGGACCCGCAGGGCTGTGGGCAGCCCTCCACCTGCTGCGTCGCGGATTCACCGTAGATTTATACGAGCAGGGCAAGCCCGTAGAGGAGAGATTCCGCGACATCCGCAGGTTCTTCGTTGACCGCAAGTTCAACGCACATTCCAATGTGCTGTTCGGCGAAGGCGGGGCCGGTGCTTTCAGCGACGGAAAGCTCAACACGCGCACCCGCAACATCTTCAGCGAAACGGTTCTGCGCGACATGGTGGAATTCGGAATCGACGAAAGCGTCGTCACGTTCGCAAAGCCGCATATCGGTACCGACAGGCTCGTGCTGATGCTGAGGAAAATCCGTGCAGAGATTGTGCAGCTCGGCGGAAAATTTCATTTCAACACCGCGCTCGAAGATATTGAAATCAGCGACGGGAAGGTAAACGCCATCAAGATACGCGATGTCTCGACAGCAAACAGTGCCGCTAGCTGGAAAAGTTGCGAAGCGCTCGTGCTTGCCACGGGACATTCCGCCCGCGACATCTACACTATGCTGCACGTACGCGGAGTTGCACTCGAAAGCAAGGCTTTTGCGATGGGCGTCCGCGTGGAACATCCGCAAACGCTCATCAACATGAGACAGCTTGGCAGGGGTGTCGACACGCGCCTCACGGGTTCCGCCGAATACTTCCTCGCCACCCCGACGCTCAACAAGACGAGCAGCGCCTACAGTTTCTGCATGTGCCCCGGCGGAGTGCTCGTGCCCTGCGCTTCGGAACCGGGGACGCTCGCCACCAACGGCATGAGCTACAGCAGGCGCAACGGCTGGGCCGCAAACGGCGCCATCGTCGTTCCCGTGGAAGCCAGCGACACGCTCTTTGGCGGCCTTGAATTCCAGCGGAAAACCGAATGCGACGCATTCGAAGTCGGAGGCAAAGGCTACGCCGCCCCCGCACAGACCATCAAGGCTTTTCTCGCCCACCGCGCCGACAAGAACCAACCCAAGTCGACCTATCCGTGCGGGCTTGCCGCATGCAACTTGTGGGACTGGCTCGACAAGAAAATCTGCAAGTCGCTCGCCGAAGGGTTCCAAAATTTCGACCGCAAGATTCCGGGATTCATCGAAGAAGGCCTGATTGTAGCCCCCGAGACGCGCACGAGCTCCCCGCTACGCATCACGCGCAACAACGAGACGCTCGAAAGTATCAATACGCAAGGACTTTTCGTACTTGGCGAAGGCGCCGGATATTCCGGCGGTATCGTCACGAGTGCGGCAGACGGAATTCGCCTCGCCGTGCGTGCAAAAAAATCCCGCTAATGCAGAGGCTTTCCCTGAGCCGGCCCCCGGGACACAAGCCAGAGAACCGCGACCGTATCTGCAACACAAAATCCCAATAGCCATGCGGCGGTGCCGCCCTGGAACCCGTAGCTGTGAAGCCCGACACCGAGCAAGTTCACGCCGAACCAGCAGAGGAACGTGACGATTACGTTGAAGCAGTTGATCAGCGCGAACCCGCGGGTCGAAACGATGCGACCCGCACGCAAGTGAAGCGCAAGCATCGCCCACAAAATGACAAACAGCGCTCCGCACTCCTTCGGGTCGAACCCCCAGAAGCGCCCCCACGCGTAATCGGCCCACACGCCGCCAAGGAGCGTACCGAGCGTCGTGAACACTGCACCAAATACGAGCACTCCGTACAGGAGCGAATCGAGCGGGATGGCCGCATGTTCCTTTTCTGAGGAGGCCCGAAACAGCGCCACATGTGCGACAACTCCCGAAAGAATCATGCCCGCAAACCCGAGCGCAATCGTAAACACGTGAAGCGTGAGGAACACCGAGGAATTCAGCACCGCCGGAATCGGTCGGAACGTATCGCCCGGCTCCAGTACGAACTTCGCGAAGAACAGCATGAGAGCCGCCATGAATGTCACGGGAACCACGAGCGAGAAGGTGCGGCGCTTGCAGAATATAAACGCCCCCGATTCGAACGCCATCAGCAGCATCGCCACAAGCAATACGATTTCATACAGGCTCGAGAGCGGAGCTCGTGCGGCAACATACGTGCGCAAGGCAAACGCCACTGCGAGGATTCCCGCCATCGCGATGCAGGCCACATTTGCGGCAACATCCATTTTCCGCGACTTGAAAACCATATTCAGCGAGGCAAGCAAGCAGGCGATACACGCCAGGATAAAAGCTATCAATGCAAAATTCGCCTTGTGGTAAAGCACTTCCGCCGCAAGGCGTGAATTATCCACACTAGTTTCGGAGTCAACCACGACCGAAAACGCCACCCGCTTCGCAATCGATTCGTATTGTTGGACATTCGCAAGCAACCGGCGCATTTCAAGAGTCGCCGGATGGCTGTCATCCCGGCTCGCATAGAGTTCCAGCAAGTTCCGCGCCGGGAGCAAGTCCGCATAGCTCACATAACGGCGGTCTTCGGGCAAGTGCAGCGCCTGGGCCACATCGCTACGGAGCACCTTGAATATTGCAAGGTCTTTCGCCTCTTCCGGGTTGTTCAGTATCAAGCGGACAACATTCCCTGCCGAAATCTTTCGAACATCCTGCTTTTCGCAATACGGGACTCCAGCCCCGCACTTGTAAGTCACGCGCCCGTTCACATCGTCCAGGAACCCGCGGGCAAAGGAATCGAAGGGACGCACCGCAGAATCCACAAGAACAGGAGAATCAGCCTTCAAGCCTACCCAAATAGGAACCGGTCGCGCCGACGCCTGCGAATTGGCGGGCACCATCGCGACAAGGCACGCAACATACGCCAGCACTGGCACGATTTTTGAAGCCACGCGAGTAGCCGATGCTTGAGCAGCGCTCTTTCGCGCACCGCGCACCTTCACCACGTAATGGAACACCGCCCCCAGCAGGAACAGCGCCATGAACGCATACGGCACAAAATGGAACGGGTCGTAATAGGCCTTATACATCGCGACATTCTTGTTTCCCGCCATCGGGACATCGCCACGGAAATGCACATAGTAGGGCCACGCATCCGCAATCTCTACAGGACGCATGCCAAGGCTATCGTCTGCAGCAAAGAACTTCAGGTTCTTCCCCAAGGATACATCCAAAGCCGTCGAATCCGCCGTTACGACACCGAACCCGTTATATTCCCGCTTGATTCCGCTTCCGGCAACGCCATCCGCAAGAAGCACGAGGAGCGCCACGTGCATAAGCCAGAGCCCCGCATTCTTCCAGCCGCGGGGCATCCGGAAGACCATGCTCGCGACAAGATTCACGCACGCAAGAATTGCGATACTCTTGAACGCAGGCAGCGGCACCACACCCAGCGTCCATATGAAATAGCTGTCAAAAAAACGGTCGATGGCAACCGATGCCGAAAAACCGGCCGATTCCGCATTCGCCTGCGCCAGGGTTCCCCAGAACGTAAGCACAAGGAAAGCGACGAGAATTGCGACAGTCACCTTCAGCGAAGCCAACTTTTTCAAAAAATCTTTCGTCCTTCGTCTTTCCACTTTCGTCTAAACAGCCTCCACCCAAACGAACTTGCTTTCGTCGAGTTTCTGTTCGCCATCAAAACGGTAGGCGACAAGCCGCCCATCACCGCGGTAACCCGCCACACTGTAGTCCAGGCAACACACGTTGTCGCGTATGAGTTTCGGGAGTCCGGTAAGCCAGTAGTGTCCGAAGAACACGGGCCGTTCGTTCTCGCCGTAATAGCCATGCCCAAGGACTTCCGCGGGCGCATCGCAGGCCGGCAGTTCCACTCCCGGCTGGAAAGCGAGTTCCCGCAGGCTACTGCCCTTCGGGTCAATCCACCATTTTAGCCGCGCACGCTTGCGAAGAACGTTTTCGCCATCGCGGAACGTGATTCCCGCAGGCAGGTCCATCTCGGGGCCCTTCAGGAAAAAGTTTATCGGGTCAAAGAGTGAATCGGCGTATTCGTTGAACTGGTCGTTCGCGCGGGCAATAAGTTCGTCAAAGTTCCCGTCGGCAAAACTGCGGATGCCCACGGCATCCAGCGCACGTGCGGCCCCCAAGTCAAAGCAGGCATGCTGCGCCCGGAACGAATCCTCTTCAATAAAGAACGGGAGCGTCCTCAAAAACAAGAGCATGTCCTCGAATTCTGCACGGCGCCCACGGTAGCTGTCCACGGTCTTCGCATGAATCGCCACCTTGTTGAAGCTGTGCTCGCGCAGGTAGCCCCCAGGAATGCAGTGAATCACATGAGAGCCGCCGGCGCCGTTCATTTGCCAGAAACAGAGCGCGTTGAACTCGTGGTTCCCCATTAGGGCGACCGCCGAACCTGCGTCGCGCATGGCACGCACCAGGTTTATAACCTCGCGCGACTGGCTCCCGCGATCGATGTAGTCCCCCAAAAATACGACGGAACGCTCGCCACCCGGGTAGCGGAATGCGCCCATGGATTCCTCGTAGCCAAGCTTCTGCAGCAGGGCTCGAAGTTCATCGCAATGGCCGTGAACGTCGCCAATAAAGTCAAGGGAATCCGTCATACCTCCAATATAACAACTAATGGCTCCGCCCATGCATGCGCCATGCTTTTTCAGTTGCTATCTTTCTCCACAAACACTTGAACGGAAGGTCCCCCATGGAAATAGGAAAATATAACCGCGCACGCGTCGAAGCAATCATGCCCCAGGGCTACTACCTGGAACTCGAAACGGGAGGCCGCGTGCTCCTCCCCGGCAAGCGAGACGAGTTCACGCTCCAAGAAGGCGAAATTCTCGACGTGTTCGTCTACATGGATTCCGAAGACCGCCCCATCGCGACCCTCGACAAGCCGCTCGCCACCGTCGGCGAATTTGCCGTTCTCGAAGTAAAAGACGTGAACCGCTTCGGCGCATTCCTGGACTGGGGTTTAAACAAGGACCTCTTCCTCCCCTTCAAGCAGCAGCTGGGAGAACTTGAACGCGGCGACCGCTGCGTCGTATTCGTGCTCGAAGACGAAAAGAGCGGACGCATCGTCGCGACCGAAAAAATCAAGAGCTTCATCGACACCGACACCTCGGAACTCCACATCGGCCAGAAAGTCCAGCTCGCCGCCTACGAGGTGACCCGCGACCATATCGACTTCCTCGTCGATTACCGCTACACGGGACGCCTCATGGTCAATCCCGCGACGCCGCGCATCTACATCGGCGACACGATGGCAGGCTACATACAACGTTTTACCGAAGATGGAAAGATAACCCTCAACCTCACTCCCGTGGGCTACAAGGGCATCATGAAAAGCGAAAGCCCCGCGGCCATCCTCCAGAAACTCGAAGAAGCGGGCGGATTCCTGCCCTACGGCGACCACAGCGATCCCGAGGACATCCGCCGCGAATTCGGCATGTCGAAGAAGACCTTCAAGAAAATCCTGGGGACGCTCTTCCGCGAAGGGAAAATCATGCTCGACGACGACGGGTTCCGGAGCATCTAGCACCTTACAACAACAAAGAGAAGGCTCCCCTGCGGGGAGCCTTTCGAATATCGGTTCAAGCCGGATTCGACTAGAAGAACTGGGGCGGCCAACGCGGGTTCTTCGAGGACATGTCTATCTTGTAGAAGTCCCTTTCGAAGCGTCCGTCGTCAAGTCCGTACATCTGCATCACGTGGCGGGCAATCCACTTGCCGAGTTTCATCACGGTGAGCTTCTTGCGCAGGCGACCCTGGCAGTCGCGGTTCATGATGTCCGGGAGGGTGGACGTCGTGAGGATTTCGTCGATGGCCGGGCTGTTGAGCTTTTCGCGGGCCTCGGGGCTCGTGTGGAAGTGCGTCACGCCGAAGCACACGCGGTTCGGATTACCCTTCTTGATATGCTCGCAGCACTGCACGATGGTCGTACCCGTACGCACCATGTCATCGAACACAATCACGTCCTTGCCCTGGATTTCCTCGATGCTGATGTCGGAGAGTTCCGGGTTGAAGGTCATGCTGATTTCACGTTCGCCGGTACGCACCTTGTCCATCACCACGCGCTTGCATTCCGGCAGGTCGAGTGCCTCGTAGACGGCGTTCATGAACGGGCGAGCGCCCTTGTCCGGAGAGACGATTACCAGGTTGTTGCCGTCCTTGCCGGTCTGCACGAAGTTGCTGTTCTTGATGTAGTGGGCATAGACGTCGGTCGGAATCAGGTTGTGGAAATTGTCCTTGCCGAAGATGTCGGCAAACAGGTTCTGCACCTTGATGCTGTGGTTGTGCACGGTCACCACGGCGTCGACACCGGACTTCTTCAGGAGTTCGGCATAGAGGAGGCTCGTGAAGGCCTGGCCATCGAACTTCTTGAGGTCGACATCCGGACGGTCCTTTTCGAGTTCGCCGATGCGGTGGGGGCCTCTGTCCTGAGCGCTGTAGAACAGGTCGGGTTCAACAAGCACCACCTGCTCGGCACCATTGTCCTTCGCGGCGCGGGCCAGGATGCAGTTGCGCATGGCGTAGTCGTTACGGCTGCGTTCATGGTTCGAAACCGAGCAAATCAACACGATCTTACCTTCCAGACGGCGGCCGATATGTTCCATGTCGTCCACGTCCAGCATGTAGCGAGGGCAGAATTCGGAGTTGGCGAAGGTCTTCAGGGAGACCACGTCGGAGATGTCTTCACGGATTCCGATGTACTGCGCCATGTCGATGGCGAACGGATCATCGGTAAAGTTTCCGGTCACGATAAAACGATCTGACATATTTTTGCCTTGATTTGAGAGTTGAACCTTTGAGAGTTAAACCTTTGGGTGGGTAAAATATAGCTTTATTCCTCGGAAGCCCCGACTTCGTCCTTGTTCACGACGCGGATTTCGATGCGGCGGTTCGCCTTGCGGCCCGCTTCTGTAGCGTTGTCTTGCTTGGGATGGCTGGAACCGTAGCCCACGGCGCTCACGCGGTCCTTCGCGATTCCCTTGCTAATCATGTATTCCATGACGCTATTCGCACGGTCTTCGGAAAGTTTCTGGTTAAAGCTTTCGCTACCTTCGCTGCTGGTGTGGCCTTCGATTTCGATTTTGGCCTTCGCGTTCCGCTTGAGGCCGGCAATCGCATTGTCCAGCGTCTTGAGTGAAGAGGGAATCAGTTCCGCGCTGCCCGCCTTGAAGTTCACGCCGGTAAGTTCGGCACGGGTGTCGTCAAAGAGCACCGTAATGCCGCCCGTGCTTGCCGTCCTGGATACATAAGGTGTCTCGCCACATTCGAACGGGCCAGTCAGGCTCTCGCAAAGGATCGTATAGGAATCCTCGCGCGGAATCATGAAGGCGGCCTCGCCGTAAGTATCAGTCGTCACCGTAATCTTGTTCTTCGGCTTTTTCTGCCCCACGAATACGAGTTTTTTCTTAACCTGCGGCACGTCATCGTAGTTCGTGTAGGTGACGTTCAGCACGGCATGCGTCTTGTTGGGCGCAAGCGAGCCCGCATGAACAAGCGCAGTTCCCGGAAGCAAAAAAGCGGCCACAGACACGGCCAAAGCGGATACCTTCATAAAGAACCTCTCAATTTACGCGCCAAAAATAGAATTTTATCACACAATCGTGCAATCATGTATTTGAAAAAAGGGTGCACAATTCTATCTTTGTCAACGGATTTTCAAGGAGTGTGTACACCGTCTTCCCGGACGGTTTCCTGTAGGAGAAATAAATGAAACGTTTGAAGATTGCAGCTGCCCTTCTAGTCGCCGGCATGGCGACCTCCGCATTCGCCATCGATGGCGAATTCAGCCTCAAGGGCAACATCCAGACCCAGGTCACCAAGTCCATCGCCAACGACTCCACCAATTTCAACAAGGGCTGGTTCCGTGCCAACGTGGGTGGCCAGTACAAGAGCGACAACCTCGAAGGCCTCATCATGCTGCGCATCTTCGCGCCGGAATTCGGCAACAAGATCGAAGGCAAGATGTACGACAAGATTCTCGCCGACCTCTACTGGGCGAACTACAAGTGGAAGCTCAGCGAAAACGACGTGCTGAACCTGAAGATCGGTCACTGGAAGACGGACTGGTCGCAGTCCACCCATTTCGGTACCTACGTGGACAAGGAACTCACGGCCCGCGGCCTCTGGATGCGCGACTACAGCCACAACGCCCTCGAACTCGGCTGGAAGCACGGTCTCAGCTACCTGACCGCCATGCTCGCCACAAAGGATGAGTTCGCGAACCGCGGGTACGTCCGCGTGGAAGAAGACATGAAGTTCACCTTCCCGCTCGAAATGAAGGTCGCCTACCGCGGAAACCTCATCGACGTCCTGCAGAACACCGCCTACATTACGCACCGTATCGCCGCCTACGCAAGCTACAACGTCCTTCCGATTCTCCGCTTGTACGGCGAATACTCCTGCGTCTACACCCAGGACGACGACCTCAACAAGGACGCGAAGAACTACATTGCCCCCGAAACGAAGTACTACCAGCCGGGAATCTACTTCCAGCCGTTCTACCTGGGCCTCGACTTCGCCCCCAAAAGCGGTTTCTGGAACATCCTCATGAGCGACCTCATGGTGGAATGGGAATTCATCGACAAGCGCGACAACCTGTACGCCGTCTCGAAGCATACCTACGACGACTGGGCCTGGACCGTCGCCTGGAACAAGAAGATTGGTTCTTCGAGGCTCCAATTCAGCGTCTACAGCGAAAAGAAAATCAGCGACGTGGCTTTCGCCTTCCGCCTGACCTCCACGTTCAAGTAATTAATAGAAGTTCATGTTGAACCAGGCCTTGGAGCCGTCCTCGCTATAGGCGATGCCACACGCCAGCGAGGTGTAGCGCGTATTCTTCATGTTCAGGTAGTGGCCGATGTAGGAATAGTCCTCGGACTTGTTCGGATCGCGTTCTCCGCTCGTCACGAGCTTCTTCTCATCGTCCCACATCATGTTCACGTAGGTATCGACAATCTTCTCGGGGGTACCATACCACTTGGTGCTGACATTGGGGCCGGTATTCTGCGCCGATTCATTGCAACTGCCGAAATTCGCATGTCCCTTGCCCGCTTTCATGTCGGCGGCGGCCTGTTCCTCCACGCAGGATTCACGTTCCGCAGTCGCTCGTTTAAGGGGCGGAAGGTCTTCGGTCGCGCGCTTTGCATTTACGACCTCCAGACAGTAGTCTCGCCAGTCCGCCGATGCCGTCTCAGAGCTTGCGGGAGCCTTCTCGCTAGAACTTGACACCGCAGGCTTGCTTTCGCTCGAAGCCGCAGCCTCTTCCTTGGCAGAAGAACTTGCCGGGGCCTTGGCGCTGGAACTTGGAATCGGGAGGTTCACCTCGCCGCGATCGATGAAATCGTCGCCACTGGTCGCCGAAGAATCGTCGGAACAACCAACGGCAAAGAAAGATGCCACGGCCAACGCCGCACAGATTTTCAGGAAACTAGCTTTCTTCTTCATCAGTTCAACTCCGTTACACAACGAACATAAAGTCCTTTCTGCACATTCTGGTCGGTGCGGTCGATACTCTTGGCCTGCCGCCTGAATTCCCATGAACGTCCCGTGTTTTTCATGATGGAGGTCGAGGACCAGTAATGGCCGGTCATGTCGCTATTGCAGTAGCCGTCCCAGTCCTTGCAGCCGCCACGGCCCAGGTTATCCCAGTTGAGCCTCGCTCGGTCCTTCTGGAAATCGCGCCATTCGCCGTCGTCGGGCAGGTGCCAGCCGCTCGGGCATGCCTTTTTCGCCTCGGTATGCGTGTAATAGCGGCCGAACTTCTTGCAGAAAGTCGTGTCTTCGAGCAGGCACTGCTTCGCGCTCGTGAGGCTATATTTCAAGTTCGAGACCATCCACAGCCTATCGTCGCGCTGTTCGACCTTGTAGACCTGGTTGTCGCGCGGGTCGGTGAGTTTCATCGTCTTGCTGTCCACGAACTTTTCGGCATAGAAGTCGCGTTCGGAGACACAGCGCACCGTCACCACCGCCTCGGGAGGGAGCGTGACCATCTTCGCGTTGCCACGCTTCACGTCGAGCATCATGGCCCGCGCCCCGTCGGGGTCGGCAACCGCGAAATAGGCGGCGTCCTTGCCCTGGATGTTTCTCGCAGGGTCCGCCATGTCATAAAAGCCTCTCGTCTTCCCGGCAAAGGACTTCACGTTCGAAAGCTTGCGGGGGCCCGTAAAACGGTCCTTGGCAAAGAGAGTCCATTCCTGGATGTCGGGAAGGTGCGTCCCCGCAGGGCACGATGCCATCCACCCCGACTGCTTGTAGAAAGCGTTTTTGTCTTTATCCCTGAAGGCGACTGTCTTCTGGTAAGAAAGATTATCGGTAAACCAGTTCAGTTTTCCAGATGCGATTGCCCTGTAGGTTCTCCCGTCGCGGCTATCCCTCACAACGGGGTCCGCATAAGCAAATTCTGCTACAAAAATAAAGGCCACAGCCAAACGGCCAACAAGTCGAAACATTCAATACACCTCTAGAGGTAAAAACTTTTCCTTAATATATATACAAGCTCGGAAAAAAGGAGCTTCGTCAAAAAAAAATGTTAAAAAACTAGAAAGCGAGGCTCAATCCGAGCGCTCCGGGTCCGCCCCAGACTCCGGCAATCGAAAGTGGGCCAATTCGTACCGATTTTTTATGGAGTTCAATCACGGCGAGGCTTATTCCGGCCCCCGCGAGCGAACCTATCACGACATCGGTCAGGTAGTGTTTGCCAGCCGCGATGCGTAGCACCCCCACAAAGCCCGCCAGCGAGAGCGAGCCCGCCCAGACGAGAGACCTATACCGGGAATTCGGGTACATTTCCGAGAACCACTCGCCCGTAAACACGGCGACCGTAAAGGCAGCCGAGGCGTGCCCGCTGAAGAAGCTCCCGTAGGCCTCCCCCGTGGCTTCCGCAGCAGCATCCGCGCCCGCCCCCCCGGTCGCATACATGTAGGGACGCGGCCAGAACTTCATGGAACGCACGGCAAGATTGAGCCCGTTCTGCAGAGCGAGCGCCTGCGCGAACATCAGGGTATAGGCAGCAAAATCTCCCCCGGCGGCATCCCCCCGGAACCAGGAGATTCCCGCAAGGGCCACAGGAGCCGCCCCAAGCACGGCAAACCACGTACTCACATCTCCCGCCGCCTCGCTGTAGCGCCCCGCAATGGCGCGGTCCCACGGCAAAAGGTCCTCGCGCGCAGGCATGTCCTCCGGTGCGGACACCGACATGTTGCTCAGGAGATAATTCCCGTAGACACTCGCAAAAGCAGAAAAAAAGGTCAGCGGCATGTCCAGCGGAAGCGAGACCTCGTAATGGCGCTCCACGGTTTGCGATGCAGGCGCCCCCGCAACACAACAGGCAAGGATAGCGAAAATGCAGATTTTCAACGAAAAGCGCGACACTCCGTAAAGTTAAATAATTATATTGCATAGCGTATGCAACGCGAACCGATTACCCCGACGATGGATTTGTTCGGCGCCATTTCCGACGAGATGCGCCTCAAGATTCTGATGCTCCTCGACATTGCGGAATTTACCGTCAACGAAATCAAGGATATTCTCGACATCCACCAGAGCAATGCGAGCCGCCACCTCTCGAAGCTTTCCGCCTGCGGCCTCCTCAAGGACAGGCGCGATGGCATCAAGGCCTACTACCGCCTGAGCGAAGAACTCCTGCTCAGCAACCGCGTGCTTTCCGTAATCCGCGACGCATACGGCGAACTTGCTGACAAGGATATCCTGCGTTGCCGGGCCGAACAGGTGCTCGAAGAACGCACCGACCAGACCAAGGGGCAAATCCACAAGCTGAACCAGGCGGGCGGAAGCCTCAAGGCGCAAATCAGCCTGTTCAGCAAGCTTATGATTCCCTTTGAAAACGCGGTCGATATCGGGTGCGGCGAAGGCGGCGACCTCTCGCTCATGCTCGCAAGCCGCTGCAAGAACGTCACCTCGCTCGACTACGACCCGAAGGTCATCAGCGGGCTTACGAAAATCCTGAAGCAGAAGGGCATCAAGAACATCACGCCGAAAGTCGCCGACATGACAAAGACAGGCCTCCCCGACGACTACGCCGACCTCGTGCTCATGAGCCAGGTGCTGCACCACGCGACAGACCCGCGACTCGCCCTCAAGGAGGCTGTGCGCATCCTCAAGCCGGGCGGAACGCTTGCTTTCCTTGACCTCGCACAGCACAAGGAAGAATCGTTCCGCACTACGCACGGGCACATCTGGCTGGGCTTTGACCGCGGCCAGCTCGAGTTCTTCATGAAGGAATTCAACTGCAAGATTCTCGAAAGCGAAATTATCCCGAGCGAGAACGAGGTGGACAAGAAACTCCCCGTCATCTGCATGATTTTGACGAAAGAGAACTAATTAACGGATTTTCAGCTGAGTGAAAGATTCGTAGTGGTCTGACGTGTAGTAGATTACGCAGTCCGGCTGGTACACGAGTCTTTTGGTTCCGCGATTTGCTCCGGAATAATCCACGTCGGCTTCGTGGTAAGAACCTTCGGGCAACGTCTCGTGAAAGTTCTCCGGATTCGAGGCCAAATTGTCAAAGTTGTCGCCACCGATCATTACACCGATTGTGGTCAACGGGTTGAAATTCCACTTTTCGAATGTATTTCCCGTCTTGGATTCGTAAAGCTTTTTGCCTTCGTTCTTGCCGACATAGTTCGCGGGCAACTTGTCGAACTTGCACAGGTATGCAGCCACGGAATCCCTGGTCGTGTACAGGCCGGTTTCCTCTACAACCTCGTAGATGCGTTTGGCATCTGCATCGGACGATTCTGCGACACTGCTCGAAGAAACCTTTTTGAAGCTAGGCGAGGAATCATCACTGCCGACAGGCTCTCCCGTCGCGGTGCATGCAGCAAAAAAAAATGCGGCAAGACCGGCAAGTAGAATCTTTATGGAAACATTCTTCATACGATAAATATACATTAAAAAGGCCCAAGCACACAAAACAGCAAGGCAACAGACGATAAAAGAACTATATTGTGGGCGATTACTAAAAACTATTAACTATCAACTGGCAACAAAAAATGGATATTAACGAACTCGCCCAAAAGCACATCTTGAACCAGCCCCTCTACGTGACCGGCAAACCTATCGCCTACACCGCCCGCGAATTTGGCCTCGACCCGAAAGACATCGACAAGCTCGCGAGCAACGAGAACCCGTTCGGCCCGAGCCCGAAGGGCATGGCCGAAGCCCGCAAGGCGCTGGAAGAAATCAACCTCTACCCCGATGGCGGCAGCTACGACCTCATCGGCAAGATTGCCGAGTTCCGCGGCGTGAAGCGCGAACAGATTGCCGTGGGCAACGGCAGCAACGAGCTCCTGGACATGATTGCCCAGGTGTTCCTCGGCCCCGGCACCGAAGCCGTGATGGGCAAGCACAGCTTCGCCGTCTACAAGCTCGCCACCATGGCGATGAACGCCAAGATTATCGAAGTCGACATGCCGGCCCCGGCCTACAACTACGACCTCAAGGCCATGCGCGCCGCCGTGAACGAGAAGACCCGCATCGTGTTCCTCGCGAATCCGAACAACCCGACGGGCTCCGACCTCACCGCCAAGGAAATCATCGACTTCGCCGACAGCCTCCCCGAGACCTGCGTGCTCGTGATGGACGAAGCCTACACCGAATTTATCGAGGACACGCCGGAACTCGTCCCGGATTTCAACAGCCGCATCGCCGAGGGCAGGAACATCATCTGCTGCCGTACGTTCAGCAAGATCTACGGTCTCGCAGGACTGCGCGTGGGCTACTGCATCACCCGCCCCGAAATCGTGAACCTCATCAACCGCGTGCGTGAACCGTTCAACGTGAACAGCATCGCCCAGGCCGCCGCCATCGGCGCCATCGACGACCAGGAATACGTGAACAAGGTCCGCGAGCTCAACAAGAAGGGCCTCGACCAGCTCAAGGCCGGCTTCCGCGAAATGGGCCTCCCCTATGTGGATAGCCACGCGAACTTCATCGCCGTGAGCGGTTTCAAGGATCCGATGGACGCGTTCAAGTTCCTGCAGATGAAGGGCACCATCATCCGTCCGCAGCCTGCCATGGGCGACGTGCTCCGCATTACCGTGGGCACCGAAGCGCAGAACGAAAAATGCCTCA
Organism: Fibrobacter sp. UBA3718; assembly: GCF_002371935.1. Taxonomy (NCBI): domain Bacteria; kingdom Pseudomonadati; phylum Fibrobacterota; class Fibrobacteria; order Fibrobacterales; family Fibrobacteraceae; genus Fibrobacter; species Fibrobacter sp. UBA3718. The sequence continues at coordinate 46,400 of NZ_DFHR01000024.1, forward strand.
AAAACATCAAGGCATATCTCGGCAAGTAAAGGCTCACGGAGTCGCGCGAGTCATCTCGAAGCGTGGCTTCTGTAGCCGCAGCGCAGCAGAAAACCTGGTCCGCGAGGGCCGGGTTTCTTTGCGTGGTAAAATCGTGCGCGACCCCGAAACGCCCGCCTACGAGAACGACGAAATCCTTGTGGACGGCACGCCAGTCGAGGCCGCCCAGAAGTTCTATTTCGCAATGAACAAGCCCCGCGGAATCGTCACTACCGCAAGCGACGAAAAAGGCCGCAAGACCGTGATGGACTTGTTCCGCGAAGAATACGCCAAGATGTTCCCCTGCAGGCCCGTACCGCACATATCGCCGGTGGGCCGCCTCGACGCCGCCAGCGAAGGATTGTTGCTTTTTACGAACGACACGCAATGGGCCGACACACTGCTGAGTCAAACCCGCTGTCATTCTGGAGCCGCAGGCGATAGAATCCACAAGCAATCCCACTTGAAAATCTACCGCGTGCAGGTCGCGGGCAAACCTTCCGCTGACGACCTTGCGAAAATGGAAGCCGGCTTCAACGTACCGCCCCGCGTCTTCGGCGAAAAGGAAGAATTCATGCATGCCGAGCGCGCAGCCATCGCGAGCGTTGGCGAAAAGAACTGCTGGCTCGAAATTGAATTGTCCGAGGGCAAGAACCGTGAAATCCGCCGCATGCTCGCCCACCTCGGCTACGAAGTCATGCGGCTCATGCGCATCCAGTTCGACAAATACACACTGGGCAATTTAAAGCCAGGCGAAATCAGGGAAATCAAGCCACTTTAAAACAACTTACTGGCGGCGGTCAACGACAAACCCAAGTGGAAATTATTCCATTCATCGACGGGGTCGCGTTTCGGGTTCTCCCCTATCCGGAATCTATCGTCGCCATATTCTTCGTTATTGGGGCCAGCGGCAGTGACGTGAAATCCCGCAGTCAAGGTGAACCCGACAAGGTAATATTCCGATATGCTCCAGAGTTTGCCCGCCTCGACCTTGAAGCCGACATCAAAATCACAATACTCCATCCCATAATTTTCCCACTGGTTGTCGCTCCACATGAAAGAGAGCGTAGTACCCGCAAACAACCCGTACAAGGCAGAGTTTTTGGACGTGAAGGGGAAAACCTTGAGTCCGAAGCCGAAAAGCGGGCGGACCATAACCTCGGTTTCGGCGTATTCATCCTTGTCGCGGGAATAAAGTTTGTAGCGGGAATCACCTATCGATACGAAAAGACCGAAATCCAACAAGAAGACGAACCTTTCGCCAGGAGAAAATCCCGCCTGCACACCGAGCATCGGGCCGCCACCTTCAAAAGAGAAGATATCGTACGTGAGGTCCTCGTCATAGACCATCTCGTCGCGTTCCGTATCGTGATACCAGTGCGTGAAGGATTCCGTCTTGATGCTGTACGACGCATAATGGCCACCCAGGGACACCTCGAAATACGCGAACCCCGAATCATCCAAGGCGAGCGCCGCACAGGCCAGGCAAGCAACTAATAGCACCATCCGTGGGAACATTTCAACCTCAGGGCGGCATAATTCACGAACTTGCCACAGGACGTATCCTCGGGCGGCAAGAATTTCTCGAACTCAAAATTTCCACGGACGGAGCGTTCGTCATATTCCACAAAGCGGAAATTGAGGTCATCCGGTTTCCAGTATTCCGAGTGGCTGTCAATCTCGTACGTGGGCAGCGCAACGACCTTGTCACCGCAATAGAAGGAGATATCTACAGAAACCTTGTTCTCGCGACCTAGCGAAAACAGGCTGTCGCAAGTGTCCCTGCAAACAATCCTATTCACCGAATCCTGTACTACGGATGTATCCGCCCAGACCGTGTCCCCGGCCTGGTACGTAACGCGCAATTCCAGGGAATCTACCTTGTCGGGCTTATATGCAGCAATGTCTGTCCAATATTCGGGATCACCCCACTCATCCACCGGGTCACAAGCCATACAGCAAAAAGCCAGCCACGAAAAGACTAGCACGCGGAGCATCACAAATCTGAACCCGATAGACTTCATCAGGTTCTAATATACATATAAATTTAAAGCAGCGTAACAGAATTTGCGAAAAAAAATTAGCAGCAGAAACTGAGTGCCGCTACCAGCGGGGCATTCCAGTTGATGGCGGTCTCGTTGCTCGCAAAGGAGCAACGTTCGTCCGTGTACGAGAGTCCCGGCTGCGGGCCCGGATAATGCGGGAACCTGTGCATGTCCTGCCTGTCGGCATTGATGCCGCCCGCGAGAAGCCCGGGGATAGGTTCCGCGATGCCGTCGGAATGGCTTATGCGATGATGGATGAACTTCGGGGAGCTCCACGCGGAACCCGTCACGAAGCAACGGTCCACCGGATTCTTGCCGAAAATAAAGTCGAGCATGCGCTTTGCACAGTCCGCATAAGCGGCCGACGGGAACCATTCGTTTGCGAGGAACAACGTTAGCGCGTGGTTCGCAATTTCGCCGTTGGAACCCCATACGAACTTGCGGATAGAAAGCCCGTAGGCATCTTCGGCAGCAAGCTTCACGATCTTGTCCGCAACGCCCTTCAGCGTGTTGCGTGCGCGCACCTGCAAGTCAAGGTCCTGCGACTGCAACGCAAGCGCAATCCAGCCCAGGTTCTGCGTATCGCGCCAGCTCATGCCCAAATCGGGCGGGCATTTTTCCATGTCCGACAGCAGATGATTCCTGAAGTGGTCGCAATCATCCCGTTCGCAATCCGCGCAAATCTTGATACTTCCGCAGACCTCGCGGAACAGCATCGCGCGCGCCCAGAAGAACTCGTCATCGTAGCGCTCGTCACCATACCCGCCGCTACCCTCGGTATTGTGCGGGTAGGTGACCTCGGGGTTCTCGACGGCCCAGCGGTAAGCACGGAGGGATGCATCCAGGCACTGCTTCGCAAATCCGGGATACGCATGGGCAAACACGCGATGCGCCTGCGCAAGAGCACCTGCAAAATTCAGCGTCGATGTGGTCGATTTCCCCAGAATCTGGCGCTTCTGCAGGGCATCGGACTGCGACGGCGAAACAAAGCCGTCCCAGCGTACCGGCGACACCTTGAAAAACACGCCGCCGTCATCGTCCTGCATGCGGAGGAAAAATTCAAGTTCGAACCGGATTTCCTCGAGCAAGTTCGCACGGAACGAGCCCGCGTCGAAAAAGTCAGCATTGGCGAAAGTCACACGCCGGTCATCCGCGAATTCGGCAGCCAGAAGGAGCGTCGCCACCGAAACGCCGCCATTCACGATATACTTGCCGTAGTCGCCCGCATCGTACCAGCCGCCATGCGCATTCCAGGTTCCCTTCCGTTCCATGCTCGGGTGGAATTCGATGTTGTCATCCAGATGGGCCGCGGGCCTCGCCCACTTTCCGGCACGGTCCGGAGTCAGTTCCACGCCGCAACGCTGGAAATAGAACGAGCGGAGCGTCGACGAAAGCTGTTCCAGCACAAGCCTGTCCGAAATTTCGAAGAATTTGGATTCGGCAAGCACGTTCCCCTTCGCGTCGATTACCGAAACACGATACTTTCCCGACTTTTTGATTGTCGAAAAATCCCCTTCCCATACAAATTCGTCCGTATAGGTGCATGGCCCCTTCTCAGCCATCGAGGCTCCGAACACGCGTTCCCCGTTTTCGGAAAGGATTTCGAACCAGGGCAGCATCCCCTTCAGGGGATTGTCCACCACATCGCAAGCAAGCAAAAACACCTTCGGCCCCCTGGGGGCGTAGCCGACATGGTTGTAGCGGACGCTGAAATTCATGCCCTAAGAATAAATTTTTCACAACCCAAAAGAAAGGGCCTTGACGTCTTTTCCGTTTACAAAAATAACCAGCGCGATTAAATCAGGTCACGGGTCAGGAGTTCGCCGTGGTCAAGCACCAGGCGGCGGAAGGGGCTGTTCAGGTAAAAATCAGGGTTGTGGGTCGCCATGACCACCGTCGTCCCGCGGGCGTTGATTTCCTTGAAAATCTTGAACACCTCGTCGGCGTTTTTCGGGTCGAGGTTTCCGGTCGGTTCGTCCGCCAAGAGCAAGTACGGGTTGTGCACCATCGCGCGGGCAATCGCCACACGCTGCTGTTCACCGCCCGAAAGCGTATAGGGCATCGCAAATCGTTTCTGGCTTATCCCCACCAGGGCAAGCGCATCAAAAACGGCCGCATTTATCTTGCTGCTCGGGGTTCCCACAATGCGGAGCGCGAGCGCCACGTTCTCGAAAACGTTCCTGTCGGGCAAAAGCTTGAAATCCTGGAAGATGATTCCCATCTTGCGGCGGAACGCCTGTATCCTGTTGTCCGGGGAACTCTTGCTGTCGTAAACGCAATCGCCGGTGAATTTCACCATCACCTGGCCACCGCGTTCCGCATCCGGACGTTCGTCCATATAAATTAACTTGAGCACGGTCGACTTTCCCGCACCCGAATGGCCCGTCAGGAACACGAATTCACCCTTGTTGATACGGAAGGTGATGTTGTTCAGCGCCTTCCAGTTGTCCTCGTAGGACTTTGTCACGTGGGTGAAGTGAATCATGGTGAACCTCGCGTCTCGCGATTTTTCCCGAAGCTATTCCGTCATGCGGATTTCGATATGGACTTCCTCGCGCCACTTCTTGATGAGCGCGTTCAGTTTCTCGTTTTCCAGGTGGTTTGCCGCCATCGCCTCGATCTTACCGTAATCCTCTTCGAGCGTGAGTTCACGAATCTGGCGGGAATCGTCCAGGCGGAACAAATGGTAAGAACCGTCGATTTCTACCGGAGCCGACACTTCGCCCACATTCAAGTTCGCAACCGGTTCGACATACGCAGGTTCCATCTCGTTTTTCTGGAACCAGCCCAGAAGCCCACCAGCAAAGTTGCTCGACTTGTCGGTACTGAACTTTTTCGCGGCAACCGCAAAGTCTTCCTTCGTCTTGATTGCGGCACGGAGGGAATCCGCCAGGTGCAGCACGCGGGCAGAATCCGCAGCCGTCGGAATCGTACGGAGCAGGATGTGCGCCGAACGGACACCATCTTCCTTACGGCCGATTACACGAACGATATGCCAGCCGCGGTCCGTCTTGACAGGGGTCGAATAGTACTGGCCGTTCTTCAGCTGATCGAGAGCGCGTTCAAATGCCGGATCCAGAAGTCCGCGCCTAAAGTAACCGAGATCGCCGCCCTTTTCGGCAGACGAATCCTGCGAATGATTCTTGGCCAGAAGTTCGAACTTGATGCCATAATTCAGGCTGTCGATAAGCGCTTCCGCAATCCGCTTCACGGAATCCACAATAGCGGGATCCGGTTCAATTTTCAACTGGATATGGCTCAGCTGCACGCAGTTGAACTGTCTCGGCAGGGAATCCTTATAGGCCTTGTAGAAAGCGTCCACTTCTTTTTTCGTGGGGCTCACCGAGCCAATATGGCGCTGGCGAACGCGCTGGGTTTCGACATGGCTACGGATTTGCTTTGCAAGCTGGTCGCGGTACTGCGCCATGCTCACACCGAGCTGCGAACGGATAGCCTTTTCAAGCGTCGCCATGTTGATGTTCTGGCTTGCCGCAAGCTGGGTCAGGTGCGCCGTTACGCGCTGGTCGATTTCGGCATCGCTCACCACGATGGAATCACGGTCGATACGGCTCAAAAGAACTTTTTCTTCGATCAACTTGTCGAGAACGTAATCTTTCTGCTCCTGCTCGCTCATCGAGGCAGCCGTAGGAGTCTCCTGGAAATGGTAAAGATTGTTCAAGAACTCCGAACGCATAATGGGCTTGCCGTCGACAATCGCCGCAATGCCTTCCATAAGCACCGGGGCGGCAAAAGACGCCGACAAAAGGGTTCCCAGAGCAAAAACTAACAGACCAAACTTTTTCATTGGCTTTCCTTTTCATTAAACACGTTCATCTTCGAAAAGATAGGACGCTTCATTTTCCATTCTTTCTTGAGGCGATCCATGACAGCCCTGCGATGCTCAATCCACACCATGTTGGACACGTCTTCGGACACCTCCTTGTAAGGACGGACATCGGCAGAATCCAGACGTTCCGTGACCACCGCCATCTTGAGCCCGCCATTGCAATAGCGCATTACGGAGAGTTTCCCGAGAGGATAGCTCACGATATCGGGAATCATGCAAGAATCCGGCGTGGCGGCCACGTTCTCGAACTCCACAATCGAACTAACCTGGGGAGTCTGCGTCGGGACCACATTGAACACGCGGGTTTTCATTTCCTTATAGTAGGCATCAGCACTCGCCCAATCCTTGAAATGGAGGATAGCACCCGACACGGTCGTCTTTCCACGGAGATAGTCATTCCGGTGCGTCTGGTAGTAGTTCAGTTTTTCGCTGTCCCCTATCATCATGGTATCGGCAAACGTCTGCAGGTAGAAATCGACCACCATCTTGCGAATCGTGCTTTCGATCTGCGTCGAAAGGATGGTGTCGTTCATGACATTCGCATCCATCGCCTCTTGGTAGATAACCTCTTCGTCAATCCAGCGTTCCAGAAAGCCCAGTTTTTCACGGTCGGAAATGGAATCCCACTGCGGCACCATGCGATAGACTTCAGACTGCGTAAGTTTCCTGTTTCCAACCGATACCACGACCGGATCATCCTTGCCGAACGGCAGGTTACACGCCGAAAGGCAAAGGAAAACAAGACACGCCAGTATTTTCTCAAATAGTTTCATCGCCCCAAATTTAGCAAATTTGACCCGTCCAAGGCCAATCTTCAACTATTTCAGGCGACCGAAACGCCCCTTGAGTTTGGCAAGGGCATCGTCTTCGATGATTTCTTCGCTATCGTCGCCCTTGCGCTTGAACTTGAGGATTTCAAAATCCTCAATCATGGCTGATGCCTGCAGGTAGAGTTCGGGGTATTCCGCATCGTCCTGCTGCATGCGTTCCATTTTCGAGAGGATTTCGCGGGCATTTTTGAGTTCGTGGTCCTTCATGAAGCGGGCCTTGAGGAAGGGGCGGAACTTTTCACGAAGGTCCTTGACGGAGAGGTCGACTTTATCGCCGATTGAAGATGCAAGCAACTTGTCGCCGGCATCAAGTGAGCTACCGAGCGCGGCCAATCTTTCGAACAAAGTATTTTCCTTGTGGTCAGGCAGGTAGAGCGCCACGATTTTCGAGATGGACTTGTTCTTTGCCATGAGCGCGGCGATGGCATCGCGGGCATGGTCTCCGCCCTGGCGCATCGCCACCGAGAATTCACGGAGAAAGCCCCAAATTTTCACGAAAGCGTCGGCCCCGAGAAGCGCCGATTCATAAGTTGCACGCACGAGCGCGAGGCGCATCTCTTCGTCTTCGCTGCGGGTGCTTGCGGCAAGATTCTTGAAGTCGCGAATTTTCTTGCCACGGGAATACTCGAGGCCCGAAAAACGCACGCAACGGTTTGCGTCCAGATTGTCGGCAGCGAGCGACTTCAAAACCCACGACTTGAGAGCCGTCTTGAAACCGTCGGAATAGAGGCCGCCCGTCTCGAGCATATTCAGGCGATCAACGATAAGCGAGGAGTCCCCCTCTGTCATCCCCGACCCGGTCGGGGATCTTCCTTCCACGCGCTTGCGGAACGCTTGCCAAAAGGCGGATTCTGCCGGGGTCATGAGCGCGGACTCGCCGAGGCGCCAGCCAAAGCGCATGTCGCCAAGCGCAAAGTCAATACCGAAAGTTACGAGAACGGGGCGCACCGCGGCAAAGAGCCGGAAACTCCCCCACTCGGGATTGAGTTCGACGGCAAACTTTTCCGGGAAACCGGGCTTGAACACCTTCATGTGCAAGCGCAGGTGGTTTTCCTTCTCGGGCGTGACCGTCGGGATATCGACAACGGTTCCGCCGGTGCCATCGCGCAGTTCCTTCAGGTTCGCAAGCGTTTCGTACAGGAGCAACAACGGGGCCTTGTGCGGGTTTTCCTTGAGCTTGTCGCAGAAGGCGTCATCGATAAACGTGCGTTTGCCTTCCAACTGCTTTTTTGCAGCCTTGGGCATCTCGCGGATAATGGATTCTGTCATCCATTCGCGCCACTGGTGAATCGAAAGCGCGAGTGCCGCGGGCGTCACCTGCGGAAGCATGTCGTAAGGCAGGTCCAGTGTAATGCCGTCGCAGTCGCGGGTCGCATCGAAGACCATTTCGCCCACCACCATGCGGCTGGAGCCGTCGAGCCCTTCGATGCGGAACTGTTCGAGGGAGCCGCCGAGTTCCGGTGTTTTAACGGAAGATTTCTTTGCAGTCTTGTTCCCTTCGGCACGCTCAGGGAACTCGCCCATGAAATCCGACAACCGACTTCTAAACCTCTCGCCACCCGTCTGTAGGGCTTCACCCGTTCTTTCGTCTAATTGATCCAGCCAGAACTTCGCATCGAATTTCAGGAACTGGTCCGTGTGTTCGCGGATGTAGTCCTTCAATGTCTTGATGGAATTGACTTCATGGGCAATGCGCGTGTAGTAATCCACCAAGGCGTCTTCGCTCGGGGCAAGCCCGAATTGACGCTTGCGGGCTTCCAACGCATGCAGGTCCTCCACGACGCGTTCATTGTGCGTCATGAATGCGAAGGGGCGCGCCATCTGACCAAGCACAACGGCCTCGCGCCAGAAAATCTCGGCACATTCATCGGGGTTCACGCGGGCGAAATCCACGCGGTGGCCGCGGCTAATCACGAGCCCGCGGAAGCTCACCTCTTCCACCGCTTCCACGAAACCGCGTTCCTGGTTCCACGTGGGCGCATACCAACGGCGCGTGCAGAAAGGTTCCGCCACCTGCATAATCCATTCGGGCTTGATTTCGGCGGCCTTGTTCAGGAATATGCGGCTGGTCTCCCGCACCTCGGCACTAAAAAGCCATTCCACGCTCTTGCCGTAAAGGTCACTGCCCGGGAACACGTGCGTCTCGCGGCCGCTCACCAGGCGGTAGCAACCGTTCTCAATATCACGCAGGGCTATACCGCCCAGGAATCCCGAAAGCAAAGCGATGTGCAGGTTGTCGCGATGGAAGCTATCCAGCGGGCACACGCGATTCTCGAATTTCACATCGAGGATGCGCCCGAACTGTTCGTACAGATCGATCCATTCGCGGCACCGCAAAAAGTGCAGGCTGTTCTTGTCGCAGAACTTGCGCAGCTTATTCCAGGTCTTGCCATCCCATTCGGCGCAGAAGGCATTCCACATGCAGATGAACGTGAGGAAATCGCTCTTGTGGCCTGCAAACCTACGGTGCAGCTGGCGAATGCGGGTGCGTTCGGGTTCCTCGCTGGGTACCACGCGCGGGTCCTGGATGGAGAGCGCCGAGCAGACAATCAACGCGGGCTGCAAGACGCCGGCATCGCGCGCCCGCAGGAGCACCGCCGAGAGTGCCACGTCCATCGGGAGGCGCGTCATCTCGCGGCCGAGCTTGGTCACATGCCCGCTGGCATTGTCGGCGGTAAGCGCACCGAGTTCAAAAAGCGTCTTGTACGCGCCACGGAACGCCGAATGCGGTGGCGACTGCAGGAACGGGAAATTCTCGAGTTCCAGCCCGAGGCTGCGCAACTGCAGGACAACGTTCGCGAGATTACTCCGCCGGATTTCCGGCTCCGTAAACTCGTCCCGCTTCTCAAAATCTTCGGGAGAATAGAGGCGAATGCAAACGCCAGGCTTCACGCGCCCCGCACGCCCTGTGCGCTGCCGCGCAGACGCTTTCGAGATGTCCTCGACAGGCAGCCCCTGGATGCGCGACTGCGCGTTGTACCGCGAAATGCGGGCCGTACCCGTATCCACCACGTAGGCGATTCCCGGAATCGTGAGCGAGGTCTCGGCGATGTTCGTCGCGAGCACCACGCGGGTCTTTTCCGTATGCTTGAAAATGCGTCGCTGTTCATCGGGACTCATGCGCCCGTAAAGCGGCAAGATGTCGAAGGTTGCGGAATCCAGTTCGTGCGCAAGTTCGCCCGCCAAATCCTGGATGTCACGTTCCGTCGGTAAAAAACAGAGCAGATGGTCACGGTGGCGCGTTTCCAAATCGAGAATCGCATCACGCGCCTCGTCGAGCAAGCCCGAATCGCCCTTGCCGCTGGTGTCGCGACCCGTATTGTCATCCCCGCGAAGGCGGGGATCTCCATTCCCGTCGCCGAAATAGTACTCCACATCAACGGGGAACGTTCTTCCCTCGGCTTCGAGCACGCAACTGTTGTCGTAAAATTCCTCGAAGAGCTTGGCATCGAGCGTCGCCGACGCCACAATCAGCTTGAAATCGGGGCGTTCATGCAGAACCGTCTTGAAAATGCCGAGCAAAATGTCGATGTTCAGCGAGCGTTCGTGTGCTTCGTCAATCACGACGGCCGAATACTGCCTAAAGAGCCTGTCGCGGCGGAATTCCTGCAACAAAATGCCGTCCGTCATCACCTTGATGGGGGCATCGCTCTGGCCCTGTTCCCAGAATCGGATTTTCGTGGAGACAAGCGTCTCGTCCTTGAGTTCTTCGCGCAGGCGGTCCGCAATCGAAATCGCCGCCAGCCGGCGGGGCTCCGTCACACCGATTTTGAAACCACTCATGTCATCCCCGCCTTCGCGGGGATCCCCTTCTCGAACACCATCCACGAGATTCTCGCCTTCGCGAGAATGACGAACTGTAGCATACCACTCTAAAAGAAACTTTGGCAACTGCGTCGACTTGCCGGAACCGGTATCTGCCTTGACAATCACTACCTGGTGCTTTTCGAGCATCTCGAAAAACTCTTCACGATGTTCGACAACGGGAAGCTCCGGATACACGATTTTCAAGGTGGACAAATCCATAAGAGCAAAGCGACTACGTTCCACCCAAATATATTAAAATCGGCACCATCTTTTTCAAAAAAGTTTTATCTTTAAGGCAAGCCCCTAGCTACAGAATTGAAAATGAAAAAAATCGTTTTTCCCCTGCTCTTTATCTTGACGTTCCTTGCCCTCACCGCCTGCAAGGAACAAAAGCCCGCCGTCATCCGAATCACCAACGAAAAGACGGCAGTCCCTCCCGCCAAAGCGCCCGCATTCCTCAAGAAGGGCGACAAAATTGCGCTCGTTTCCCCTGCCTACAACACACCCGATTCCAACACCTACAACACCGCCAAAGTCCTTAAGGAATGGGGCTTCGTCCCTGTCATCGGAGAAAACGTCAGCAAACTCTACATGGGCAAATATTCCGGGACGCCCGAAGAACGCGCAAACGACTTCATCAACGCCATCCGCGACACAAGCATCAAGGCCATCATCTGCAACCGCGGCGGTTTCGGCGCCATGCACCTGATCGACCTCATCAACTTCGACGATATCGCGAAGAATCCCAAATGGCTTGTCGGCTTCAGTGAAATTTCCACCCTGCACGCACTGGAAGCAAAGATGGGCAACATGAGCATCCACGGCACCATGAGCGCATTCATCGGGAAGTCCGCCGGACGCGATGCGGGTAGCCTTCTCGTGAAAGACATCCTCCTCGGGAATATACCCACCTACAAGATTCCCGCCAACATCCTGAACCAGAAGGGACACGCCAAGGGAATCCTCGTCGGCGGCAACATGGCATCCTTCGTCCCCCTCATCGGCACGCCCATCGACGTCTACTCCAGGGACAGCATCATCCTCTTTGTCGAAGAGCTAGAAGAAACCATGCGGAATGTCGACCGCATGTTCAGCTCGCTGGAACTCCGTGGCATCATGGGAAACGTGAAGGGCGTCATCATGGGCGATTTCACCGACTGCGATACCGACCTCGATGTCGATAGCGCGCAGGCCATGCTTGCCGAGCGCCTCAAGAAATACAACATCCCCGTCATCAGCGGATTCCCGGCCGGTCACGGAAACGAAAACCTGCCGCTCATCATGGGCGCAGAAGTAGAGATGGATGTTTCCGATTTCGGGGCAACCCTATCGTTCAATGTCGACGGCAAAAAAGAAACCATCTTCACCGACGACTTTATCTTCAAGGCGAACAGGTCCAGATAGACCCTAGATTCACTCCTTGATGTGCCCGCACTTGTCGCAGGTGAGCTTGTAGCTGTTGTCGGGGTCGACGACCATCACGCCGTCGCATTCCGGCACTTCACACGGGAGTTCTCCCGGCATCACTTCGCGGTAGGTTTTCTTCTCTTCCATCGCTAGCCCCCGATTTCCTTCAGGTAACGAGCAAGGGCGTCCTGCCATGTGGGGAGCGGCTTGAAACCGGCTTCCACGAGTTTGCTCTTGTCGAGCCTGCTGTTGAACGGGCGCGCAGCCTTGCTGAGGCCATATTCGGCCGTAGTCACCGGAACGACCTTCGTCGCAAGCCCAGCCTGCCTGTAGATTTCGCAGGTAAAGTCGTACCAGCTGATGAACCCGCCCTCGTTTGTGGCATGGTAGTAACCGTATTTTTCGGTTTCGTTCATGTCGATGAGCAGGCGAGAAAGGTCGAGCGTGTATGTCGGCGTTCCAATCTGGTCGTTCACCACGCGCACGGTGTCGTGAGTTTTGCCCACATTGAGCATCGTCTTGATGAAGTTCTTGCCGTTGAGGCCGAACACCCACGCGATACGCACAATAAAGAATTTTTCGAGAGTCCCGCTCACGGCAAGTTCGCCCTCGAGCTTGGTCTGGCCGTAAACATTGAGAGGCTTGTAATCCTTGCAGTCGGGCTTCCAGGGTTCCGTTCCCTGGCCATCAAACACGTAGTCCGTGCTGATGTAGGTCATCTTGCAGCCGAGTTTCTTGCAGGCATTCGCGATGTTCTGCGTACCGCCCGCGTTCACCGCACGGACCTTCGCCACATTCGCATCGTCTTCGGCCATATCGACTGCAGTCCATGCAGCACAATGAATCACCGCATCCGGGTTCACTTCCGAAATCGCCTTTTCGACAGCAGCGGCATCCGTAATGTCGAGCTGCACGTAGGGCATCGTCGTCACTGCACTGCCATCGGCAACGCCGCTGTAGGCGGGAGCCATGTCCGAGCCCACGCCCGTATGCCCGCGCTTCGCAAGTTCATTCATCACGTCGTGGCCCAGCTGGCCACCAACACCCGTCACAAAAAATTTCATAGTAAAACCTCTTGTGCAAAAAGATAGTTAATCCTAAAGCCCTCGAACTACGGTTCCTTTCTTTTACTATATTTAACGCATGGCTTATGTTCTTCTGATTCTCGCATCCATTGTCGGCCTTGCCGTATGCGCCTATTTCTGTCGCAAAAACGTTATCGCCATCCACGAGAAAAACAAAAACGAACCCAAGGCCTACAAGCGCGGACTCAACTACGTCCTCACTGCGCTCTGGTACGGCTACCTGACGTTCTTCTTCGTCGGGTTGACCGTCAACAATTTAGGGAACTGGTAGAGGCCCGCGTTCTCACTTGCGGCTCTGCAGCCAGCGTTCGTACAGGAACAGCGCAATGAGGTTTTTTCCGTCCACGAACTGGCGGGCAGCCTCCTCGTAAGGCAGCACTTCTGTCCGGATCCACTCGATTTCCTCGGTATACTGCTGGTCTTTCCCGTCCATCGCCCTCAGCTGTTCGGGTGTCACGTCACGCTCTATCGCATACAAGCGAATACGTTCGTCCAGGAGTCCACAACTGGCAGCAAAGCCGTCGCTTTTTCCCTGGTACCAGAAATCCATGAGGTCAATGAGTTCCGATTCCTCGGCATCTATCTGCGCTTCTTCCTTGAGTTCGGAGAGGGCCACCTTGCGGTAGTCCCCTGTCCAGTCGAGGATCCCCGCCGGAATTTCGAGCGATGCCTGCTCGCTAATGGCAAAACGCGGTTGCCGCACCAGAAGCAGGTATTTCTTGCCTTCGCAGCGGAGCACCACCAAGATTCCAACCGCGTTGCCGCGGACCAGCACAATTCCGTGCACCGGGCGCCCATCCGGAAGCGTCGCAGTCGCAGTCAGCTTTATAAAGAGCGGCTGGCGTCCTTTCCGCAAGAAATCGACCGAAGAAAAGTGGACCTTGGTCACGACAAATTTCTTTTGCGACGCTTCCAGCCATTCCCTGTAGATGCGGGATTCCAGGACCACCGGGCGGTCCGCTTCGGCAATTTCAGGAGAGAACGAATATTCTATTTCTTGCATGTTACTTTATCTTGCGGGCCTCGGATTTCCACAGGCCATAAAGTGAATCGGCATCGAGAGAATCGGGAAACACGCGGTTGCGTCCGATATCATAAATGAAGACATCGCGAAGCGCAGACGGGCCGCACGCCGTTTCGGATTCATCGGGAACCATGATTTCGCGGGCAAAGTTCACTTTTCGCCCCACGGAGAATGCGTCAAACGCAAAGGCGTTCATCGACGCGCAATCGGGAATTTCTTCGACATAATAGAAGCTCGTATGCCATAGGGTGTCGGTCCGCTCCTGCACATCGCCTATCGAACTGGAATCGTCCACCCAGCGGTTATTCGAGCAATAGGTCGAATCTCCCAGCGCACACGACTTGCGGATGGGAACCAGGGCCGTATCGGACATGTTCCACACCGTCGGGAAAATCGTATCCGCCACGACCGAGCCGCACTTGTCGACAATCAGGCCACATTCGGATTTTATCGGCCGCCAGTAAAAGACACGCGGAGTGAGGCTATCGACAACCTTCAGAATCGAAGGCGAGCCCTTGGTACGCAGCGGCAAGGCCGACACAGAATCAAAAAGGGAATCCACATAGATGGCGAAGGTGTCCCGTTCGAAGCGTCCACGACGCAGGAGGATTGTATCGAGTTCGCGCCCTTCATCGTTGCGGATGCGGAGTACGGATGCGCCGGAAACGTCGTCGGCATCCAGCAGAAGCTTGACGGTCGTATCGGGATGAAGGAACGGGGACGGGCAATCCTCCCCATCGGATTCGATAATTATCTTCGGAGAGATTACCAAGGAGCCGCCATCGTTCGAAGCATCGAGCTCAATGCGCTTGAGAGCGCAGTTGGAATAACTCCAGAGGCTATCGAGATTGATAAAAAGCGTGTCGGAGACGAGGTGGATGAACGCCCCGGAATCCAGGGTGGCCTTGCGGAAAAAACCCGTCCCTACAAAGCTATCGTCTTCCGCGGAAACGGGAATCGGCCCATCGTCGCCCTGCGTGCAGGCAGCCAAAAAAAATGGAGCAGCGGCAAAGGCGACAGAAGCCGCCGCAATCTTAAAAAACCGATCGAAAAAACGCCTGCACATTCCCGGACCCATCAAAAATCTATATCTTTTACGAATCTAGCAATTTCGGTCTTCTCCAAGGGATGCGCTTCGGAATAGAAATCCTTCCAGCGCACGAAAAGGCCGTTGCGACGGACCGAAAGGAAAAACGTCGAGCTGTCCCTAGGCGCAAGCCTCCCGACCGTAGTTGCGACATCGACGGAATCTCCGACCTTGAGCGAATCAGAAACTTTCGACGGATACAGCCCGGACATCTTTGAGACAACGTTGTTCCCATGGTCAAGTTCGATGAAGTTGCCCATGGAATCCTTCCCCGCGGCAAGCACAATGCCAGGCAAAATTGGATGCACCGGCGCTTCGCCAATCCCGAGGAGAGCATCCATCGCCAGAAGCGATTCCTGGCCCTCGAAGTCAAAGTCTTCCGTAATCGGAAGCGCAGACCAATCCAGCGGCTGCTTGGGGCAAAGCCCCGGGAACCGGCATCCGTCATCCATGTTCACCCAATAAAACGAGGAATCCGCCCCGAGAACATGGAGGTAGGTAGACACCACAGAATCTTCCACCTGGACAAGAGTCGCCTCCGAGAAATTATCACGGGGAGCCACCCAGTGCAAGCGCGGACGCGAAGACCTAGTCGTCTGCGAAAGGTAGCGCAAAAAACTGTTGGGCAGATAGAATATGGAATCGGAGAGCACCCAGGAGCACTGGCCAAGGCCGTTCTTGAGTTCGAAAGCCCTGCCATGCAATTCCTTGCACCGCGAATCCCAGGTCACCTCTGCCGTTTCAGAATTTCCTGGCAACGGGAGGAGGTTCACCACCTTCTCGGCAATTCCCAGCTTGATGAAGAGGAACAGGAGGATGCCAAACAAGAGCAGCCGTACAACGGGGATGTTACGGCGGCGTGACTTGTACTTTTTCTTGCAGTGATGCTCCGAGAAGCCTTCCGACATCGGTCAAATCACATCAGGAAGTAGGCGACGGCGCCACCGAGCACCAGGAGTATCAGAATGATGAAGAAGACCGTCTTTCCCGACGAAGATTCTTCCTCGAACGGCATGTTCATGCCCTTGGCGGCCAGTTTCTTCTCGTCCTTGACGACCGCGTTGAAACTCTTGGTAAAGCGACGGTTGTGACCAGTGCGGCGTTCTGCACGGGGCTGTTCGGCATCCAAGGCCGAATGGACATTCTGGGACGCGACCGGCGCGACTTCCGGTTCCGGAACCGGCGATGCAGGAGGAAGCGGTTCTGCCGGGCCATGGCTATGCAACGAGAAAGACATCATCTCCGCTTCGGCCGCGAACACCTTGAGCGAGCGGTCGAGGCCAGCCTTCTTGAGGCCGTCCGCTATCGTCGCGCTGTTGCTTAGGAGAGCGAGCATGCCACCCTTTCCCGAAAGTTCACCCTGGAACTGGACAAACGCATTATAGGCATCGCTATAGACAAAATCGAGACCCGTCAGGTCAACGGCGACAAACTTGTCGTCGGGGTTGTCATCGATCAGCTTCCGGGCATCCTTCTTGAACTGCTCCGCATCGAACGCCCCGATAGGGTTCAGGGGTGCAGACAACAAGTCAAAAATGCCGACTTCGCGATAGTTCTTTAATTCCGTCATACGATTGAAATATAGACTAATTTTTTCGTAATGTGATGGATATCGCCAATAAAATGCAAAAAAAGTTAATTTTCGCCCTATTCTTCCCAGTAGGTTCCGCCGGCGGGACGCTCTTCGAGCACCTCTTCCGACGCATCCTCGACCACCGGAGCCGCCGGGGCGGCCTCAGACTGAGCCTGTTCTGCAGCAGGAGCCTCCGGGGCCGATTCCTCGGGATGGGGTTCCTCTTCTAGCAGGGAGCCCTTGTATTTGGACGGGCCACGCTCGCGTTTCGGTTCCGGACGGGGTGCGTGGGCGAACAGGTAAGGGCTCACGCTGATGCTCACGCGGTGAACCGGCGAAAACACCGGGTGCGATTCGAAGGCGTAGTCGACCTTCAGGAACTTCGCAATGACAAGTCCGGCACCAGCAGTAAAGCTTTTAAAGGTGGTGAAACTCGAAAGCCCCGCACGGACGCTGAGCCCGAAATCGAAGGCGAACTCGACGCCGCCCCGACCGCCCGAAAGCCAGTCGAGCGGGCTTTCCCAGATGGGCCCCCCCACTTCCTCATCGGTTTCAAAATCTAGCGCTCGGGCTTCGTGATGGAAGAGCCCGGCCCCCTGCCAGTAGAAATTCAACTTGCCGTAAAGGTAGGCCACCGGCAAGCTGTAGCTTACCGCCAGATAGACTTCGGGAGCAGAATACTCGAACTCCCCCGATTCCCATGTTGTCGCAGAAGAAGTCCAGCCCTTCAACATCGCCGACACGAAAAGGCTGTCGACAGCCCGGAAGCGGAGTCCCGCATCGCCCCGGAAGCCAAAGCCCGTCTGGTCCATATCACGATACAGCAGGTGGAAGCCCACGCCCAAGTCCAGCCGATCGGTGAGGCGTCGGCCCCACGAAACAGAAAACACCCAGTCGGCAATCGAAAGTGTCTTGTAGTCGCTACCTTCGGGGAGCGGTTCGCCCTCGCGGATATAGGGAATGTCGTCCGCAGCGAAACGCGAGAAGGACACGCCAATGCCCTGGCCCTCGGACAGCGGAATCGCCGCCGAAGCGAAATCGAACTTGGTATCTTCGTAGTATTCCGTATGCGAGAAAGACGCCCAGGCGTAGTTCACGTTTGCGAGCTGGTACGGGTTGGCCGTGAGCCCCAGGTAATCCCCGTCGACCGCCATCGTCGCAGAACCAAGGGCTGCAGAACGGGCTCCCGGTTCCATGTCAAGCGTCGCATTCGCCCCCACCACGCGGTCGGCAGCAGAGGACACACCCGCAAGCAGCAGGGTCGCAGCCAAAGCGACCACCGCCCATCGGCGGCAGTCCACAAGCGTCGGTGTGTCAAGTTTGCACGCGAAATTCATACCTTACCCTCTAAAATAGATTTTTCGCAAGGGCGTGACCAACAAGGAGCCCCTTTATTATGGTCTTTTGTTTGTTAAATTATGCGGCATGAACCTTCCGGAACACATCGAGCAATTCTTGCAGTATATTGCGGAGCGGCGACGTTTTTCACCCCGCACGGTAGACACCTACAAGAAGTCGCTCACGAAGTTCCTCGAGCACCTGGGCTGCACGCCCATACCCGCGGGCAAAGCGGGCGTCGAGAATGTGCCCGCGCTTTCGGCATTTTCCGAGATGAATGTAAAGGGCTTCGTGTGGGACCTGAAGATGAAGCAGAAACTGGCGCCCACTAGCATCTGCGAGCACCTCGCCGCATTAAAAAGCTTCGGCAAGTACCTGGTGCGTTCGAAAGTGCTGGAAACAAATCCCGCCGAAGTAGTCCCGATGCCAAAGCGGCCCAAGCGGCTCGTGAACGTGCTCGGGCAAAAAGACCTCGCGCCCGAAAGATTCCCGGAGCTGCCGGACCCTCCGACGCTACAGCAGGTACGCGCCCGCATCCTGCTCGAACTCATCTACGGCTCGGGCCTGCGTATCTCGGAATGCCAGAACCTCACGTGGGACCGCATCGACGTTAACGCGAAACTCGTGCGCGTGCTCGGCAAGGGCAACAAGGAACGCATCGTGCCGCTCACCGAAAGTTTCATCGACCGCATCGCGAACTTCAAGCAGATGGAAGCTGAAGCGGGCCACCTCCCCACCGCAACGGGATATGTATTCCTCAGCGAAGACGGCAAGCCGTTCGGGCTGCGCACGCTCCGGAACGACATCCACGACCTGCTGCGCGACATCGGCTGGGAGGGCAAGGCGAGCCCGCACGTGCTGCGCCACAGTTTTGCCACGCACCTGCTCGAAAACGGTGCCGAAATCATGAGCGTAAAGGAGATGCTCGGGCATTCGAACATCTCCACCACTCAAGTCTATACGCATGTAAATGCAGAACGCCTACGCGCCGCCTTCAAGAAGACGCACCCGCGAGCATAATTCCCGCGAGCTTAGAAGAAACTCCCCTTGATGCCGACAGCGATGGTCCACTGCTGCAGAATGTCGCCCCAGTCGGGAGCGTTCCATTCGCGCATCGGGGATTCATCGTACTCGTCGCTCGGGTCAGCCGCATTCGCCTTGTCGTGTATGGGCACGGAGAGTGCGAGGAACACCGGGAAGTCCGCATTCGAGAACTCGATACCATAGGCAAGCGCCACAGACCACGCCTGATGATCGGGGTCGGGACGCGGGTCATACGTGCCCGCCTTCTCGGAACTAATCCATGCAACGCCCAGCGGTACAGACAAGTTAACACCCAGGCTCTGCACGATTCCTGCACGCCCGCGGTAACCGTAAGCCACCGATGCGCCCACAGAAGGCGGAGTGAAGGCACCGAGGTCGTTTTCGCCATACGGTTTGAAGCGGTATTCAAAACGGTCGCCATCGTGTTCGATATTTTTCCAGTAGCTGTCGTTGAACTCGTTCTCGCCCGAAATCAGGTGCATCGCGAACGGGTACGTGAACGTAAGCCCGTAAAGCCAGATTCCCTTGTCGGTATCGCGGCTGTAGTCCCAGCCGAGAGTGAGCGAATACAGGCCCGAGCCCTTCTGGAAACTTGCAGGCAAGATTTCTTCGGAAGCATCGGTACCGCGCTTGATATCGTACTGGCCGGTAGGAATCGTGAGCGATGCAGAAAGCGACGCCGCTCCCCCGCTACCAATCGTCTTGCTAAAGTCAAAAGAGATATCGCCGAGCCCGCCGGTACTGCGGTCGGTCGGAGCCTGGTTACTGCGGTACTGGACTTCACCCTGGTGCGAAACAAACGGTATGGACACGCCGAGTTTCGTGGACCATGTAGGCTTGATGGAAAAATGCGGGGTGAGCGTGAGGCCCGAGAAATTCTGGCCGACGCTGTACTTGGTAAACACTTCCGTTTCCAGGTAGCCGCCCGAAACGCCCTGGCCAATCCACTTGATACCATCGCCAGCGCCGCCACCGGAACCGCCGGCACCGCACCCGCCAATGGATTCCCAGGGGGTAGCGGGTTCAACCGGAGCGTTGTATGCCGCAAGGAAAGCGCAGGTAGCGACAGCCGCGAGAGATGCGACCGCACCGAATTTTTTGCCAAATTTTTTACCGGACTTCAATAAGGAATTCTTCATCGTCCACCTCACGGAAGTTCCAGCAAATAGCCGTAGTTTGTACCGGTGGCAAGGAACCTGCCATCGGGAGAGCGCCCGCCAATCATGGGAATGGAGGCAATTTCACGAACATCTCCGACCCACTCTACCGCAAGGTCGCTCGGGGCACCCGCATTCAGGCGGACTTCGCGCATCACCGTGCGACCCACGGAGCCGTCCTGCACGGATTCCTGCGTGAGGTCGTTCTTGTTGAGCATCTGCGAGCCCTGCGGGAATTCCGTCCACATCACAAACAGCCTGCCACCAAACGCAAACCAGTGCGGCTGTGCGGGTTCCGAAAGCGAGTTCTGCCCGCGTTCGATTTTCACCGGCGAAGAATTTGCGGAAAGTTCCTGGATGTAGGCTTCCCACGTCGTCGGATTCTCGAGCACGTTATAGACAATGAAGTTTCCGTCCGGCGAAATCATCGGGGCATCGATGCTCCAGCCGGACTTGCCGGAAGGCCTTGCAAGCGTCTTCGCCTTATCGAGCCCGCCGTTCGCAAAATCGACAAACACAATCTTGTCGTCGCCGTCCACGTAGGTCAGGCGCACCTTGTCGGTGCCAAAGAAGCCTTCCACCGTGGAATCCGCGGCACTCTCGTCTACGGAGGCATCCGGCGAAACCCACAGGTGCGGGGACGCCGTCTCAATAATATCCTTGTCGTAGAACCAGAACCGCTTGCTATCCGACATGCGCACGGCGAAAATTCCGTAGTCCAGATTCTCGCAGGCCTTCTTCCCGTCCAAGTCGTAGGCGCGGAGCGCAACGGCGTAGTCGGCGTGCGTACTCCATTCCGGGTCCTGGAACTGGCATTCGCCCGCAGACGTATCGCGCATCATGTACCAGAGCACCTTGCCCGAAGTATCTGAAATAGTCAGGCGGTCGTGCTGGATTACCCCGCTTGTCGTAAAGCCAGAATCCGGCGGAGTCACCTTGAGCGTACCGCCAAAGTTCAGCCAGAGCATCGCAGCAGGATAGTTCGCCGTATCCTGGGACACGGAAGGGTTGCAAATCTGCTTCTGCGTGTTCACCGGGAAGACCGTCCCGATATCGGACTTACCACTGGACGCGGACTCGACCGATTCGGCCTCGAAAGGTTCCGGCGAGTAGCACGCGATAAGCAGCAGTGCAGGCAGGAGTAATTCAAACAGTTTTTTCATCGACACGTAAATATTTACAGAGTGACCTTTACTTTTTCGCGCATGGCCATAACTTGCGCCTTGGCCTCTTCCACCGTGTCGCGGCGGGCAAGCAGCACGCCCAGGCGGCGGTGGCCCTTGAGTTCGGGCTTGCCGAACAGGCGAAGCGCAGTGTCAGGTTCTGCAAGCACATCTTCCAGGCCGCCGAACTTCACGTGGTCGGAATTGCCGTCCACCACAATAGCCTTCGAGGCGCTCGGGCCGTGGAATGCGATGTTCGGGATAGGCAGGCCAAGAATGGCGCGTGCATGCAACGCGAATTCGGAAAGGTCCTGCGAAATAAGCGTCACCATGCCGGTATCGTGCGGGCGCGGAGAAACTTCGCTGAAGAGCACCTGGTCCTTGCACACGAAAAGTTCCACACCGAAGATGCCGCGGCCACCGAGAGCGTCGGTAATCTTCTTCGCGATGTCCTTCGCCTGTTCCAGGAGTTCCGGCTTCATCGGCTGGGGCTGCCAGGATTCCTGGTAGTCGCCGCCCACCTGAT
Source organism: Fibrobacter sp. UBA3718 (assembly GCF_002371935.1). Lineage (NCBI taxonomy): Bacteria > Pseudomonadati > Fibrobacterota > Fibrobacteria > Fibrobacterales > Fibrobacteraceae > Fibrobacter > Fibrobacter sp. UBA3718. Next base: position 68,351 of record NZ_DFHR01000024.1, read on the forward strand.
GGTGACCCACCGGTTCAAGGAAGCTGGTTCCGCCCACATGGCGAACCGTAAGCAATGTAATCTCGTAATCGAACGGCACGAAACCTTCCACAATCACGCGGCTGGCATGTCCGGTGCGGCCCTCGTGCTGGGAAATGTCCCACGACTTCTGGATGTCGGCCTCCGTCTTGATGACGCTCTGACCGTGGCCCGAAGAACTCATCACCGGCTTCACCACGCAGGGGATACCGATTTCCTTGACAGCCTTCTGGAATTCCTCGAAACTGTCGGCAAAGCGGTACGGGCTCGTCTTGAGGCCCAGTTCCTCAGCGGCAAGGCGACGGATGCCCTCGCGGTTCATCGTGAGCTTGGTAGCCTTCGCGGTCGGGATGACGTTGAAGCCTTCCTTCTCAAGTTCCACGAGCGTGTCGGTCGCAATCGCCTCGACTTCCGGGACGATGTAGTCGGGCTTCTCCAGTTCAATCACGCGGCGGAGTTCGGCTCCGTCGAGCATGTTGATGACGTGGCTACGGTGGGCCACCTGCATGCCCGGGGCGTTGGCATAACGGTCCACGGCGATGACCTCGACGCCGAGACGCATCATCTCGATGATGACTTCCTTGCCGAGTTCGCCAGCTCCGCAAAACAGCACCTTAGTGGCGCTAGAACTTAGAGGTGTACCGATTTCTGCCATAAAAAACTCCTTGGTTTAGGAATAATATAAATATAGTTAGTCCTTGATGCAACGGACTGATAAACTGAAGTTCTCGTCAGCGAAGCTGAGGGTCGCACCGATCGCATTCAAGTACCAGTAGTCAGCGGAATGGTTATCATACTCAGTAAACTCAGCGGCACTCCAGAAGCGGGCGTACCCGCCGACATCGTAGAAAGCGCTACGCATGTAGCCGCCGGCAGGAAGCGCGGAAAACCCGTACGCATCGGTTGCATCAGGCCAATTGTCAAAGCCCTTCGCCTGCATGGCATTCGACGATTTGCCCATCACGCTATACAGCGTTCTCCATTCCGTAGAATCCGGGATATGCCAACCTTCCGGGCAAATACCACGCGCAGGAGTCTTTATGGTACATTCTACATCATAGCCACAACCCTTGGCATTATCCGAAAATACAGCTGCACTGTCCATGGCATCCGCCCAAGTGTAATAGCGACCGTACTTGGCACAGGAATCCATGTAGCAAAGGCTATTCGCCGTTTCGTAATTGAGGTTCTCGGCCATCCACGTCTGGGTGCCGATGGTCACCTTCTTGTATATCTGCTTGTCACGAGCATCTATGAAAAAGTTCTCGGCCCCTTCAATGCTCTTGCCGTCTTGACCATCTTTACCATCGTTGCCGTCTTCGCCTTGTTCTCCTTTTTCGCCGTTCAGCACAACGCCGACGGAATCTCCGCCACAGATGACCTTGAAACCGCTGCTATCGAGCAAGGACTCCATTGTGCAAGAAGTACCAGCTTCGCCCTTGTCGCCTTTCGCACCATCTTCGCCGTCTTTACCGTCACGGCCATCCTTACCGTCGGCGCCGTCCTTACCGTTGAACGAAGTCCATTTGCGGTTGATGCAGGCGTACGACGCAGCAGAATCCAGCGCATAAACCATCGTGCCTTCGTTTTCCGTGGTGCACTCGGGCAACTTCTCGCCCTCTTCGACAATCTTCATGCCGGTCTCGTGGACTTCGGTCACTTCGGTGACTTCATCGCCGCAGGCTACAAGGAGCGTGGCTGTTAACGCCACAATTCGGGTTAAAGAGTGTTTCAGGGACATGGGTGCTCCTTTGAAGGGGTTAGCTTCTTTTAGAACTTCGTATCGACCGGGTTGAAGGTGAACTTCACGCCGGAACGCAGCCAGCCGTCGTAACCGTCGTCGCCCTTCACGTGCGCGAGATTTTCGTACTTGCGGAAACCGCCTCCCACATAAAAGCCGAACCAGCCGTTCACCTTCATCCTGTAGAGCGCATCTACCAGGTACTGGGCTTCTTCCACGCCGGAGGGAGAATTCTCGCCGCCGGCGAGGGCCACGTTGTAGTCGGTGTACATTTCCTTGTCGCCCTGGCGCAGCCATGCGAGCGTAAGCACGAGCGAGTGCTTGCCGTACTGCCAGCCGAAATCGAACCACAGGTCGAGAGCGTCGGCGCCACGGCGGTAGCCTATCGGGTAATCCACAAAGTAGGCGTCGGCGTAATCGGGGTCGTCCTGTTCGCGGTAGTTGCTGCGGTAGTTGCGGCGGCTCGTGTACTTGAGGAGCGGGAGCCTGCTGTTGCCAGCCACGGGGTCGGTGCGTACCACGTCGAGCCTCCAGCTGAACTTGCCGTAGAGCGCGGTCGAAAGTTCGTGATAGTAGCCCACAAGGTAGTTGATTACGGAGCGGCTCGTGCCCTTGTCATCGTCCTCACCCACCGGGCTGTTGATGTCTTCCATGTTTATCTGGCTATAGAACTTCGCGCCGTTGCTCGTCTTGTAGCCGAGTTCCACGGAGGTCGCCGCCGACGTGTAGCCGGTCGCGTAGTTGTCGTGCCAGTAGATGAACGGGCTCATGGAGCGGAACTCGGGAGCCTTGCCGCCTATCATGCTCTGCTCTGCGATGTAAATCCAGAACTTTTCGGTTTCGATGCCGAACTTGTGGAACATGAAGGTCTTGATGTTGTCGTCGTACGTGCGGTTGCGCTGGTTTGCCACCTGGTTGTCGCGCTCGGTGCATTTTTGCGCGTAGGCCTCGGTACCCACGGGCGGGCAGCCGGTCGAATGGTCTATCACGTCGCCGTAGAGCCAGGCGTTGAGCGAACTGAACAGGAAGTCGTAGCGGAACATGCCGGCAGCGAATTTCCAGCGCAGGCCGTCGTGGTAGGGAGCGCCGCCCACCAGGATGTCGTTCTTCGAGACCATTAGGTCGTCGAGCGCGAACCGCCCGAACTGCACGTAGCCCGCGGAGTTCTCCCACACGGCGTAGGCGTTGTTCGGAACATTTATGTCGAGTTCGCTCGGGTCATAGGTGAAATTCTTGTGAAGGTCGTCCTGATACCAGGCTTCGAGATCACGCCGGAGCGGGGCTTCCAGAAGCACGTGGAAGTTCTTGTAGCCGGCGCGGAAACTGAGGGTGAAGAACGGGTCCAGATGTTCCTCGTAACTGCGGGCATTTTCAAGCGGAATCTGCAGGCCGCGCCAGTTGCCCCCGAACCAGTCGGCGGTATCTACCGCGAAGGTGGGGTCGGTCGGGCCGCCGTTGAACCCGAAGTCGAAATCGGTGCCTATCTGGAAATAGCCGCGTTCGCCCGACTGCGGGGGCGCCGGGTACGCAAGGCAAGTGACCGCAAAAGCGAGCGCACAGAGAGCGAAGATGTGGGCACCGGACCTCATGAACGCTAAAATAGCAAAGATTCCCGAACAGGGACATTCAAAACACGAAAAAGGACTACCCAGGCAGGGAGACCCAGGTAGTCCCTTGTGTGTTGTGGGGATGTGCGTGGAATACGCACACCCTGTGTGTGTGTTATTCTTCTTTCTAGAAGTTCTTCAGAGACATCATTAGAAGATATCGCTCAGGGCGTTTCCGCGGAGGAAGGCGGGCACGTCGTAGTCAACACCGTTGCTCTTGAGGGAACCGGCTTCGTACTGCGTGGACTTTGCCGCGGGGGCAGCCGCGAGGGCCTGCTGGCGGATAAAAGTCGGAGTGCCGAGGTTGGTCGGTTCTTCGCGCATGGCGCTCACAGAAGCAGTCTCATGGACACCGTTCATGTCGTCCACATCCGCGACGGCAGAGAATTCCTGCGTTTCGGGAAGGGAGGCGTTGGGAGTCCCGAGAATGGATTCTTCGGCAGCGGGAGCCGTAGCCGAGAATTCAGGAGCAGCATAGCCCTGAGCGGGCTGCTGCACGGCACCCTGCTGTGTGAACGTCGCCTGCGGAGCGGCAGGAGCGACGGCCGGCATGGCAACCGTGTTGTGCGCAAGGGCAACGAAATTCAGGCTGGTCGGACGCGGAGTCGGCTGCACCGGCTGCGGCGCGACGGGAGCCTGCTGGACCGGGGCCTGCGAGAAGCCTGCAGGGCTACCGATGGTGTTCACCAGGTCGCTCGGGCGGGGTGTCGGAGCCACGTAGGGCTGCTGAGCCACCTGGGCAGAAGCGGACTGCTGAATGCCGGTGTTGCCGCAGCCTGTCGCGATAATCGTGATGCAAACCTTGTCGCCGAGTTCCGGGAGGAGGATATCGCCGATGATGATATTCGGGTCACCCATGTCGCCTACGGCCTCGTAGATATGTTCCATGGCCTCGCTGTATTCGATCATGGAGAAACTTTCGCCGTGGGAAACATTCACCAGCACGCCGGTAGCGCCTTCCACGTTCACATCTTCGAGAAGCGGAGAAGAGAGGGCCATGTCAACAGCCTTGATGCCGCGGTTTTCGCCTTCGGCAATGCCCGTGCCCATGAGGGCGGAGCCGCCGTTGGTCATCACGGTCTTCACGTCGGCAAAGTCAACGTGGATAAGGCCATGGCGGAACATGATGTCGCAAATGCTGCGGACGGCGTTACCGAGAATGTCGTCGGTCAGCTTGAACGCGCCTTCGAGGGTCATGTTCTTGTCGGTATTCTCGACCACGTTCATGAGCTTCTTGTTGTCAACCACAATCATGGTGTCAACCGTGTCCCTCAGGTTCTTGATGCCCTTTTCTGCATTCCTGGAGCGGACAGGGCCTTCGTGCCTGAAAGGCTTGGTGACTACGGCTATGGTAAGGATACCGAGTTCACGAGCAGCAGCGCCAATCACCGGGGCTGCACCCGTTCCGGTTCCACCGCCCATGCCGGCAGTGACGAAGATGAGGTCGGCCCCCTTCATGGCCTCCTTCAGTTCCTCGACGCTTTCTTCGGCAGCCTTGCGGCCCACGTCCGGCTTTGCGCCGGCGCCGAGAGTCTTGGTGGTCTTCTGGCCAATGGCGATCTTGTGATCGGCAAGGCTCAGTTCCAAGGCCATGGCATCGGTATTCACGGCGTAGTATTCCACGCCCTGAATGTTCATGCCGACCATGCGGTTCACGGTGTTGCCGCCGGCACCGCCGACACCGAACACCTTCACCTTCGCGTTGTTGAGGGTGGATTCATCCATTTCGATATGGGATGTCCCGTTCATGTATTCACTCATAGTTTTTCTCCCTGGGATTGAGTGGTTGTTTTTGTTGTTTAAAAGTATGTCTGGACCAAATCCTTGATCCACTGAAGACCTTTCTTGACGGATACCGTAATCTGCTTACCCGTCTCGTTCCTTCTGTTCTCGCGCTGCTTACGGGCGGCGTAATGCAGGAGCCCGATGCCTGTCGCGTAGGAGGGCTTGCGGAACGCTTCCTGGATTCCGCTGAAGAACTTGGGAAGCCCGATGCGCACCGGCTTGTGGAACACCTTCTCGGCAATCTCGTCGATTCCTTCGAGGGCGCAGCAGCCGCCCGTCAGCACGATTCCGCCGTTGATGAGGCCGTCGATTTTGTGCTTCTGGAGGTCATCGCTCAGCATCTTAAAAATCTCGGCGACACGGGCCGTGATTACGCGCGCAAGGAGCTTGCGGGAGCACTGCACGTCCCCGCGGTCGCCCACGCCCGGGACCGGGAAAGTTTCGTCCTCTATGAGGTTGTTGATTTTGCAGGTGCCGTATTTCTTCTTGATTTCTTCGGCCTTCGAAAGCGAAATGGGAACCTGGAGGCACTTGCTGATATCGCTCGTGATACTGTTCCCAGCAAGGTCAAGGGAAACCGTATAGCGAACGGACTCGCCCACGAACACGGCCACGTCGGCAGAACCGGCGCCAATGTCAATCAGGGCGACTCCCAGTTCCTTTTCATCCTCGGTGAGCACGGCATAGGCGGCAGCAAGGGGTTCCAGCACAAATTCCATCGTGTGGAGACCGGCGCTCTTTACGCACTTGTCCAGGTTCTGGATGGCGTTCGGGCGCGAGGTAACCACCTGGACTTCGACGCCGAGGCGGCGGCCGTTGAGGCCCTTCGGGTTGCGGATGCCCGGCTGGTCGTCGAGCGTGTATTCGCCCGGGAACACGTGGATAATCTGCCCGGCCGATTCGGGAATCGTGCTCGCCTGGTCCTTGACCGTTTCGATATCCTGGCTGCGGACTTCTCCGGTCGGAAGCGTAATGAGTCCCCTGTAGTTGAACGAGGAGACATGCTTTCCGGCGATACCCACGTACACGTCGTGGACATCCACGCCGACCGTCGACTCGATGGACTGGGCCGCATTCTTGAGCGTCTCGACCACGTGATCGAACTCGTCCGCATTGGTCAACGGGAAATCCCCGCATTCCAACACGCGCACGGAGGCACCGTCCACCATGCCGACGAACAGGTTAATTTTCGAGGCTCCGATATCCAGACCGAATATCAGGTCCTCTTTCCTCATTTCATTCCTTGCTTCATCCATTGACACACCTCTTGTCAAAATTCCTTACATAGGCAAAGCCGGCATAACGCATGTCCAATTCACCGGCACAACGCAAATCCTTCGGGAAACCCGCCTTGACCATCTCGTACAGGGCGAAGAGATCGCTGTTCCAACCCGACTGCGGAAACAGCACATGAAACTCGACATCGCGGAAGAACACCTCGAAGGCCTTGTCTTCCGAATCCCAGCCCACCTGGGAAATCTGGCCGAAAAGCTTGGAATCGATCTTGCGCATTTCGGAGAGAAACTTGCATATGCGCTTGATTTCGTCCATGGAACCGGGTTCCACTATCGGAAGCCTGAGCGCAGTCGACATCGATAGCGGCATGGGCACTCCGCGTTCGGAATAGACAGTCGCCTTGCCCCCTTCGAAGAACGAAGCCACGGGATCCGCCTCCTGCAAACGGATTGTCACGGAGGAGGGGAACTTCTTCTCCACTTCCGCCGAACGGATGAGCGGCATCTGCATCAGCATTTTTTCTACCGAATCAGGTTCGAGTTCCGACATGAGCATTCCCGGTTCCACCTGCGCATTCTGGATAACGTCTTCCCACGAGAGCATGCGATTCCCCTCGATATCGATATACTGCAAATGGCGCAGTTCGAGCGGGTTGAATCGCTGCACGTAGAATCGGTTCGTCCAGAGAGCGACACCGGCGACAACCAGCAGGATTGCAACAATCCAGCCACGGCGCACGAACCAACGAGCGGCGCCCTTGAAGCCGCGTTTCAGCTTTTGAACGCGGGCCTCCTTGCGCTTGCTCTCGTTGTAGCCGATGCGACGGCCGAGGAATGTCGTCCTGGATTCGGTCAAATGCATTCCTCCAAAATACGGTCTCCCAACTTGTAGATGCTTCCGGCGCCCATCAGCACCACCACGTCGCCCGCCTTGAGTTCCTCCTTCAGGATCGGAAGCAGGTTCATCTGGTCGCCCACGAAACGGGCATTGCGGTGGCCGCGGTCGCTCGCGCTGTTTGCGACAAGCGCGCCTGTCACGCCTTCGATGGGGCGTTCACGCGCCGGATAGATATCCGTCACCAAAAGCACATCGCAGTTCGCGAAAGCCATACCGAAAGCTTCGTGCTGGTCGCGGGTGCGACTGAAAAGGTGCGGCTGGAACGCAACGACAATCCTCTTGTCCGGGAAAGCCTCGCGGAAGCCAAGCAGCGTCGCGGTCGCTTCAGTCGGGTGGTGCGCGTAGTCGTTGAACACCATCACGCCGTTCTTCTCGCCCATGAATTCGAAGCGGCGCGTCACGCCCTGGAACGCGGCACACGCCTTGCGGGCCACATCGGCAGAAATGCCTTCCTCGATAGCAAGCGCCACGGCGGCGGTCGCATTGAGCACGTTGTGGCGGCCCGGAATCTGGAGGCGGAATTCGCCCAGGTTTTCGCCGTCGTTCAATATTTCAAATACGGGATACCCCTTCTCGAAGCGAAGGTTGTCCACGCGATACTTGGCCTGTCGAGTAAAGCCATATGTTATCACCGGTTTCCTGACGCGCGAGAGAATCGCCTGCACGTTCGGGTCGTCGAGGCAGAGGATTGCCTGGCCGTAGAACGGAATCTTGTTCACGAACTGCACGAACGCATCCTTGATATCCTCAATATTCTCGTAAGTATCCAGATGGTCGGCATCGATGTTTGTCACGATGGCCGAAGACGGCATCATCGAAAGGAAACTGCGGTCGAACTCGTCGCTTTCGGCAATCAGGTAGTCGCCCTTGCCCACCTTGGCACCCGAGCCCTTGCCCTTCACCACGCCACCCACGATAATCGTCGGGTCGAGACCGGCTTCTTCCCAGATTTCACCGACGATGGAGGTTGTCGTCGTCTTCCCGTGCGTCCCGCAAATCGAGAGCGTATACTTCATGCGCATGAGTTCGCCGAGCATTTCGGCGCGGCGAATGACGGGGATGCGGCGGTTGTGCGCTTCCACGAGTTCAGGATTATCGTGCGGAACGGCGGACGAATACACGACCAGGTCGGCATTTTCCACGTTCTTCGCTTCGTGCTTCGGCGCAATCTTGATGCCAAGACCCTTGAGGTAGTCGATGACGGGACTTTCACCCGTATCGGAACCCGACACTTCAAATCCATTCGCATGCAGCACCTCGGCAATGCCGGACATCCCGGCGCCACCGATGCCCACAAAGTGGAGACGACGAACACGTTTACAATCATTGATCTGCATTACGCTTCTTCCTTTTCCAAGATGGCCTTCGCGATCTGGTCGGCGGCATCGGGCATTCCCAGCCCCTTCGCGGCAGCGGCCATAGCATTCAAACGGGTTTCATTCGCCAGAAGCTGCTCCACCTTTTCCCACAGGTGGTTCTCTTCGGCATCGAGCTCGACGAGGCATGCCCCCGCCTTTTCGACCACGCGGGCGTTGTGTTCCTGGTGGTTCGCAGTCGCATGCGGGAACGGGAGCAGAATCGACGGCTTTCCGAACGCGAGGATCTCGGCCAGGGCGGAAGCCCCGGCACGGCTGATTATCAGGTCGGCATGCTTCATGTAGGCGTAGATTCCGTCGAGGAACCCGCGGATGGCGACATTCGGCACATTGCCGACACGTTCCGAGATGGCTTCGACATTCTTCACGCCCACCTGCCACACGACAGACACGTCGTCGCGGGCGGCAATCGTCTTGATGCTTTCTTCAATCTTGTTGTTGATACCGGCTGCGCCCTGCGAACCGCCCACAATAAACACGGCCTTCTTGCCTGGGGCAAACTCGGCCGGACGAGCAAGCGAATCGCCATCGGGCAGCTTGCGCACGGGGTTTCCAAAGACCATGCACTTTTCTGCGGGGAAGAACTTCGCCGCATCATCGGAGGTCACAAACACAGTCTTCGCATAGCGAGACCCGACCTTGTTCGCGACACCGGCAACGGCATTCTGTTCCTGCAGGTAGACGGGGATTCCGAGACGGCCTGCCGCCATCACAATCGGGAGCGACACGTAGCCGCCCGTCGCCACGACCACATCGGGATTCACTTTCTTCACGACGCTCTTCGCACGCACCAGCGACTTCGAAAGCTTGAACGGAAGAGCCAAATTCTTGAGGAACGGACCGCGGTGGAGCGGTTCCGCCGTGATATATTCATAAGGCCAGTTGCCAGCCACAAGGCGTTCTTCCATAGAATCCTTACGACCGGCGAACGTGATGTCCGTATAGCCCTTTTTCTTTAGGCTTTCGGCAATCGCAACTGCCGGGAAAATGTGGCCACCGGTGCCACCGCACACAAACAGGAACTTTTTCATGATTCAGCCCTCGTTATATCAAAACCGCCGAACGTATAGACGTTCGTTTTCTCGCCGCCCACATAGGGCTCGTCTATTCTCTTTCCCGTCCCGGACTTGGAAATATTCAACAGGACTCCTATGAACAGGCCGGAAACAATCAGGTTCGTCCCGCCAAAGCTGAGGAACGGAAGCGGCTGGCCCGTTGTCGGGATGAGCCCCGTACTCACGCACACATGGACGATAAAGTTCAGGAACAGGGATGTCGTCAGCGCCACCGCCATATACTTTCCGAAGCGAGTCGAAGAATTCCTCGCAATCTCGAATCCCTGGTAGAAGAGCACTCCAAAAACGAACAGCACGCAGAACGTCCCGATAAATCCAAATTCCTCGCCTATGACCGAATACACCACGTCCTTGTGTGCCTCCGGAAGGTATCCGAGTTTCTGGATGCCCATGCCAACTCCTGTTCCAAAAAAACCGCCATTGCCGAGGGCTTCCAGAGAACGTTCCGCCTGGTAAGCACTGTCCTGGTGCATCGACGGATCCAGGAACGCGGCAATGCGCTTCGAAGAATGGCTTTTCACCAGAAGCATGATTACACCCATCAGGAGCCCGCCCCCCAACGCCGGCAGCAAGTGCTTGAAGTTCACGCCGGCAACAAGAAGCATGGCCACGACAATGCTTGCGAACATGATCAGCATCGAGAAATTGGGCTGCAAAATCAGGAGGATTGCCGCAATCGCAAAAGGAATTCCGGGCTGGATTAAGCTGCACTTCAAGCTCTTTATTTCGGAGCCCGCCTCCGAAAGCTTGACCGCCACCATCACGATTAGCCCGAACTTCAGCACCTCGGAAGGCTGCAGCTGGAAGAATCCAAAATCCACCCAGCGTTTGGCACCAAGATGCGCCTTCCCGAAAATGAGGCAGTATACCGTCAGGGCGCAGCCCCCCGCAAAGATGACGCGCGAGAATTTTTTCCAGACCGAATAATCGATTTTTGCAGCAAAGAGCATGACAAGCAGCGTTACCAGCACCATCATGCAATGCTTCTTCAGGTAGTATTCCGGGGCAAGTCCCATCCTGAGCGCATGCTGGGTACAGGCCGTATAAACGACAACGATGCCAAAGCTCATCAACAAGAGTGTTGACAGCAGAAGCAGCTTGTTTACGCCTGTAGTCTGGTTGCTCATCTTAACTTCTCGATACCTTACGCCTTAGAAACCGGAGCCTGCTTGAGCAGGGCATCCACCACCTGTTCCATATGCATTCCGCGGCTGCCCTTCACGAGGAGCACGTCGCCTTCGCAGACCACTTCGCCCAAAAACTCAATCACGTCCTGCACAGAATCGAAATGGAAAGCCTGCTCCAGGCCGCCTTCCTTGGCGCCTTTCACATATTCCTTCGCATCCTCGCCCACAGCGAGCAGCAGGTCGAAATTCATCTCGGGAACGAGCTTTCCGATTTCGCGGTGCATTTCGCGACTCGCCTTTCCGAGTTCCAGCATGTCGCCGAGGACTGCGATACGGCAGCCGCGCACGTTCATGTTGCCGATGGTCTGAAGCGCCATGCGGGTAGAAGAGGGGTTCGCGTTGTAGCAGTCCGAAACAATCTTAAATCCGTTGCCCTTGCGGAATTCCATGCGCATGTTTGTCGCATGGAAAGCCTTGAGCGCCTTCGCGATATCGGCCTTCGGCACGCGGAAAGCCTCGCCCACGGCAATCGCCGCAAGCGCATTGTAGAGGTTGTGCGTCCCCGGCACGCTCAGTTCGAAATGCGTGCGGCCGACATAGAAATCGGCACAGGCGTTCTCGTTCCAGGTGAGCCTTTCGGGCTTCACGATTCCGCGATGCACGCCGAACGTGACGACCTTCATGTTCTTTGTCGAACGCACCTTGCAGAGGCGCGGGTCATCGGCATTCACGATCAAGGTGCCGTTCGTCTTGAGGCCATCCTTGATGGTAATTTTTTCGCGGAACACGCCGTCCAAATCGCCAAGGCGTTCCAGATGCGAAGCGCCGATGTTCGTAATCACGGCGACATCGGGTTCTGCGGCCAGCGAAAGCGGGCGGATTTCATCGGGACCGCTCGTGCCCATCTCGACGACAGCAGCCTCATGGCTGTGCTTCAGCTGGAACAGCGTCATCGGCACGCCAATATGGTTGTTGAAGTTGCCCTGCGTCGCATGGGTCTTGTATTTCATGGAGAGCACGGCCTTCGTCATCTCCTTGGTGGTCGTCTTGCCGTTGCTTCCGGTAATGGCGACCTTCTTCACCTTGAAGAGCCTCTGGTAGCCCTTGGCGAGCTTGAGCAGCGCCTTGGTGGTATCTTCCACCGGGGCATACATCTTGATGGAATTGCTTTCTACGGATTCCTGGTTCACAACGCTCATCAGCGCACCATCCTTTTCCATTTGAGAGACAAACTTGTGCGCATCGAAACGCGCTCCCTTTATAGGCCAGAACACTACGCCCTTGGCCTTCTCGCGTGAATCCATGCAGAGATTCACTTTCCGCTTCAAGACGCTGGCCGGAACACCCACGGCGGATGTTTCCAGGATTTCCAGCATTTCGCGGACTGTCAAATCAAGCTTTAACATTCTTCCATCGCCTTCACCGCTTCTTCGCGGTCGTCAAAATGATGCTTCGTCTTGCCGACGATCTGGTAATCTTCGTGGCCCTTGCCCGCAATTACGAGCCAATCGCCATCCTTCAGCGCGACACATGCCTTGCGGATGGCTTCCGCACGGTCCGCCACGACCTCAAACTTGTCCGTACTCATTCCCGCGCGCACATCCTCGATAATCGCGAGCGGGTCTTCCGTGCGCGGGTTGTCGGAAGTGAGCCAAGCCTTGTCGGCAATCGTTTCCGCGATGTGGCCCATGATGGGGCGCTTGGTGCGGTCGCGGTCACCTCCGCAGCCGAATACCGTAGAGAGCGTCCCGCGGCAGAGTTTGCGCGCCGTCGTAAGCACGCGTTCCAGGGCGTCGGGCGTATGCGCATAGTCGACCACGACATGCTTTCCGTCCTTGTTCCATACCTTCTCGAAACGGCCCGGCACGCGGACGCTCGCAAGCGCAGCACGCATCGAGAGTTCCGGGATTCCGACCGCATTCGCCCAGGCGAGCACAAGCAACACGTTATCCACGTTAAAGTCGCCACAGAGGGGCGTCTCGAATTTTTCCTTCGCAACGGCAGGCAGGCTGAACACGAGGCCGTTCTCGGTATTCTGCACGTCGCCTTCCGGCTTCACGGAGGCCTTCGCATTCCCGAGCCTCGAAACCGCGACGGCATTTTTCCCGAGCGTCTTCAGTTCATCAAAAAGTCTCTCGCCGTGCGCATCGTCGATGTTCACCACGGCAACGCCATCATCGGCAAGGTATTTCGTAAAGAGGAGTTTCTTGGCCTCGAAATAGGCATCCATCGTCTTGTGGTAATCGAGATGGTCTTGCGTGAGGTTGCTGAAGAGCCCGCTCCTGAAGCGAATTCCGGCCACGCGCCCCTGGTGCAGCGAATGGCTCGACGTTTCCATGACGAGGTCGGTGCATCCGGCCGCAACAGCCTTCGAGGCGAACGCGAACAAATCCAAAAGGCCCGGAGTCGTGAGCGTCGCGGGAACGGACGATTCGCCAATCTTGTTCTTGATGGTGCCGAGGAGAGCCGTTTTCCGGCCTGCCGATTCAAGCATCGCATTCATGAGGAAGGCGCTGGTCGTCTTGCCGTTCGTACCTGTCACCGCATGGCAGCGGAGCTTCGCGAACGGATCCTTGTAAAATACACGGGCCGCTTCCAGGCGAGCTTCCTTCACGTCCGAGACCTGGATCCACTTGGAGGCAAGCCCTGCAGGGGCAGCCTGTTCGCTCACCACGGCAACGGCACCCGAAGCAAGGGCGCTGCGCGCAAATTCTTCATAGCCATCCGCGGGCATGGAGAAGAACAGGTCCTGCGCCTTCACGCGGCGGGAATCGTCGCAAAGTCCCTTGACAGACAAATTCTGCATCAAAGCTTCCGAAATCATCAACCTCTCTCCTTAAGCTTCAGCTTGCAAATTGTACCCTTGCGTAGTTCTTCCTCCGGCATCGGGGACTGCGCTACGACATGGCCCTTGCCCTCGTATTCCACGTTCACGCGGATGTTGCCCATAATTTCCATGGCGTCGCGCAGCGAAAGCCCCTTCAAGTCAGGCATCTTCGATGCGGCCATCTCGCCAAGGACAAGCGTCACGCCCGCCGTATCGGATGTGTTCTGGCGCTGGGAAATAACGCGGGAACCCACGCCGTCAAAAGCCACCTTGCAGTTCCTGTCGCTTGCAACCTTTTTCGCGCCATCGAGCGGCATTCCCATAAAATCGACATCGCAGGGAGTATCGCGTTTCACCTGCGCCAGGTTATACGAAATCGGCGAAAGTTGCGGATGGAAGTAGATCCCTTCCATAATCCGACGGAAAATAGGGCCCGCCGTGACGCCACCCGTATGTCCGCGGTCCTTGTCCATATTCGGGTCATCGACCAAGACCATGCACACGTAGCGAACATCCTCGATCGGAGCAAGGCCAATAAGCGAAGCAACCTGGCGATTCTTGTCGTACTTGCGCGTCACGTGGTTATACTTTTCGGCCGTACCCGTCTTGCCACCAAAAATCACATTCGGAATCTTCTTGCTCATCGCCTGCTTTGCCGTTCCCTTCTTGTCATACACCACGCGCTGGAGCATCTTGCGGATAGAGGCCGCAGTCTTCTCCGAAATCACGCGGCGAACGGCCGTCGGCTTTTTCTTGTCGACCACGTTGCCCTGCCAATCGCGCCATTCCTTCACAATCATCGGTTCCATGAGAACACCGCCGTTCGCGATTGCCGCATACGCCATCGCCATCTGTATCGGGGTCACCATCACGGCATGCCCGTAGCCCATCGTCATGAGCGTACGCGCATCGCGTTCCAGTTCGAAGGGCTTCAACAGGCGTCCGCTTTCCTCGCCCTGGAAATATTCCGAAGTCTGGATGCCAATACCGAAGCTGCGCGCCATGCGATAGAACCTGTCGGCGCCAACCGCATCCGCGACCCTCGCAAAGTACACGTTCGAGGACTGTGCCATGGCCTCGGGCATATCCACCTCCCCGATGACATGGGAATCGCAAATCGGCTTCTCGTTCTTGAACTTCGGATTGCCTTCCCACCATTCCCAGCAGCGCCCGCCATTGCTCGGGTAAACCTTGTCCGGCGAAACAATGCCGTCTTCGAGGGCGGCGGCAGCCGTAATCACCTTGAAGGTAGAGCCCGGCTCGTAGGGAAGCGAAACGATGTCATTCTTGGCCATGCGCCCCACGCCCTGCGTTCTAGAATTCGGGTCAAACGTCGGATAACTCGCCATCGCGAGGATTTCTCCCGTAACGGGCTCGATGACCACCGCGCTTGCACTTGCCGCCTGAAACTCCTCGACGCCATCCTTCAAGGCCTTCTCGACAATTTCCTGCATGTTGCGGTCGATGGTGAGGACCAGGTTCAGTCCCGGTTCCGCCTTCGCCACTTCCTCGGAGCGGCTGTAAATTTCGCGCTTCTGGACATCGCGCACGCCCACGCGTATCCCTTCGATTCCGCTCAACGTGGTGTCGAACACCTTCTCCATGCCCATGTTGCCGCGGCCGTTGAAATCGAGTTTCCCGACAATCTGGCTCGCCAGATGCCCTTGCAAGAATATGCGGCTATAGTCATCGACACCCTTCGTGGTATCGCGATAGTTGTCGGCAAACACAATACCGTTCCTGTCCATGATGCGTCCGCGACCCGCATACACGTTGCGCGTACTCGTCACGCGATCCTTCGTCTTGGTCTGGTAGACTTCGCTGTTGAGCACCTGGATGTTGAAAGTCTGCCACATCAGCACGCCGACGAGGCTCATCACGACCCACTTGAGGAAGGCCAGCGGTTCCAATTTTACCCTATTGTACACCGGGACCTCCCGCATCCATCACCTTCACGGGGACTCCATTGAGCCCAAGCCCCACCGAGTCGGCAAAACTGCACAGGTATTCGAGCGACGAATACTGATTTATTTTTAGGTCCAGCATCAAAATGTCGCGCTTCAAAAAAACGATCTCGTTCGAAAGCGCATAGGACTTCGAATAGAGCGCATTCACCCTGTTCTGAAGGTACAAGGGAGTCACGAGGCCGATGACAATCAGCACGAACACAACCGCAACGATCAGGAAGGTCGCCCTGTTCGTCTTCGGTACCGGCAATTTATCCGTAGCGCTCATACCCGTTCGTACACCCTCAGTTTCGCAGAGCGAGCCCTGCTGTTCCTTGCAATCTCTTCACTTGTCGGCAAAATCGGCTTGCGGTTCACCTTGCGCAGGCGCTGGTGATTGCCGCCGCACGTGCACACCGGCTGGCGTTCGGGGCAAATGCAGGCCCTCTCGAACTTCGCGGCGGTTTCCTTCACGCAGCGGTCCTCCACCGAATGGTAGCTCATCACCACCAGGCGACCACCCACCTTGAGGCAGTCCACCGCGGCGCTCAGGCTATCTTCAATCTCCTTGAGTTCGCCATTCACTTCCATGCGTATAGCCTGGAAAACGCGTGCCAAAAGGCCGTTCACTTCGCGCTTCTTGTCGGGGAATACCGATTCCACCACGGCCTTCACGTCGGAAGGGAGAATATCGCGGTTCCCGGCCTTCACCGTGCCCGCCATTTCTACAAGGCGGGTTGCAAGCTTGAACGCACGGTCCATATCCGCATTCTTGCGGAGGGCCGCGGCAAGCGTTTCTGCATCGACATTCTTGAGCCATTCCTGCGCAGATACACCTTCACGGCGGTCCATGCGGAGATCGAGCGGATTATCGCCCACAAAGGTGAACCCGCGCTTGGAATCGTCAACCTGGTGGCTGCTGATTCCCAAATCGTAAAGAATGCCGTCGAGAGTATTCGGTGCAATCTCGTTCTTCAGTTCACCGAAGCGCACCGGATGCACAACGAACTTGCACTTCACACCCGCAAGGCGCTTGGTCGCAAACGCAACGGCTTCCTCGTCACGGTCAAACGCGTGGAGCGTTCCGCCTTCGTTTAATTTGTTCGCAATCGCGTAGGAATGTCCGCCACCGCCGAGCGTGCAGTCGCCATAGGTACCATCAGGCCTGATGTTCAGCCCATCAAGGCATTCGGCAAGCATCACGGGGTCGTGATAGAACACGCCATCGGTAGCGCCGGCAAGAGCCGCAGAATATTCGTTTGTCTGTAAATTAGTTTGTCTGAGGTCAGCGTTTGTCATCAAGACCCTCCGACGAACCGATCAAGTAGAACATCTCATCGAACGCGTTCTGAGCTTCAACAGAATCCATGTTGCGCTCCTTCTCGAATCGTTCGGGGTTCCACAATTCCAGAGACCGTCCGCGACCGGGAGTGTAAACCACTTCGGTCGTAAGACCCGCATAATCCAAGAACTTCTTGGGAATGAGAATGCGGTTCTGGCCATCCATTTCAACTGGGCTGGCATCGAGCTGTTTCCGGAATACATCGGCTCGACGGCGATCTTTGAACGCGTCGAGTTCGGCCATGAACTTCACGTACTCGGGCAACATGTACAACCGGAGGGTGTGGTTCGGGTCGCGAGCGATCACGAACTCAGTCCCTTCGGTAGGCCACAGCTGGCGACGGAGTTCCCTGGGGAAGGAAGACCTTCCCTTTCCGTCTATCGCCGTCTTGGCGTTACCTATGAAATACGGTAAATTCATTTAATTCCTTGACACACTTTGCCACAACACTTATAACACATGGTAAAATTAAACATTTTCTACCACTACGGCAATAAAATTTTGGAATATCGCCCCCAGAAACCGGAAAACTTACAGAAAGCATACCTCGTACCGAGGTCCGATTTCGTTTTGGTGTTCAGATGAGCATTAACAAAAAAAAGACCCTATCGGGCCAAGTTGGATTTATCAAACTAAATTTTGACTACGCTATGAAAAAGTTCAAGCTCACCAAACTGAAGATCAAGATTATCGCGATTGTCCTACTGTACCCTACCCTAGTCGTAGGGCACAACATCTATTTTGACGAAACCACGCTCTTCGGCATGCTAGCCCTGCCCTCTACCATCTGGTTCGGCCTTGCCATTTTCATCATGTGCAATGCCGGAGCGCTCCCTCCTGGAGCCAAGCCATACGAATACGTGGTCGAAGACGATTTCGACAAGGCGCTAAAGAGCATGAAAAAGAATAAGGGAAAGGACAACAAGCCCAAAAGAAAATACCAAGGGCTTGATAAGTGAGACAAGGGAGGGCTAAAAGCCTTCATTTTGACATTTTAGCAGACCAAATCGGTTAAAAGCTGTCATTGCCGGTCTATTTTTGGGAAGGCAAGGTTTACGCCCTAGTCCTTAAGGCAACGAACAGAAAGCCCTTCGTACTTGCCGTTGTGAGTCAGTCCCGCATTGTCGAGGTCGTAGTACAAGTCCATGAAGAACGCGCTGTAGCCATCGTATTCAGTAGAACTCCAGAACCTCACTACGTCACCCTCTCTGTAGTAATCAAAGATGTCCCTGAAGCCGGCGGGCAACGCGGAAAAGCCGAAAGCATCGGTGCCGTTGCCACTGCTGTTCCAGCCGCTAGTGGACTTGAGTACCTTACCCGCTGTACTGGAACCACCAACTGTCGTAATCAACGTATTCCATTCCGTGGAGTCCGGCAGGTGCCAACCCTCGGGACAAACACCACGTACCAGATAGTCCGGCGAGCAGGTCATACCGATTACACTGTAACCGCAGCCCTTGCCGTTTGTGCTCCACGTACCAACGCTATCCATGGCTGCAGCCCAGGTGTATAGGCGACCGTACTTGGTGCTGTAGGATGCGTCGTTGTCGTAGTACCAACTAGTAGAATCGAGGGTGTTGCCACTATGGTTATAAGGGACACCGGTGTATGCGTAGTTAAGGTTTTCGGCCATCCAAGTTTGGGTGCCGATTTTCACGGTCCTATACGTCTGGCCGTCGCGGGAGTCGGTCATAGTTCCAGTGGGCACACTTGTCTTGCTATCGCTCGACTTCGGTGTGACGCTGGGCGAAGAATCCTTCCCGTCCGGACGCGAGATAAAGCCGCTATCGTCATCGCTACAGGCGACAAACATCACGGGCAAAAGCAATACAAACAAAACTTTCAAGACACGCATTCGTCCTCCTTAAAAAATGCGTCCAAAAATATAGCGCTTATCGAGTCTCGCGCAAATACTTGATGGCGGCAAGGCTAGCAATGGCGCCCTCGCCCACGGCGACAGCAACCTGCAACGTACCGCCGGTGCAGTCCCCCGCGGCAAACAGGCCGGGAACCGTCGTCATGTAATCCTTGTCCAGCACGACGCTGCCGCCGTCGAAGGCGGCTCCCGCCTTCCGCGCAAGATCCATGGCACTTGCGCTGCCGAGGGCGACAAACAGCCCGTCGAGTTTCAGTTCCTCGCCATCATCGAACTTTACGCCGCCAAACGTTCCCTCGCCCACAAGGCCCGCGAGCTTTCGCTTGTCAATTCTTACTTTGTCTGTGAATTCAGCCGTCGGTTCCGCACCATTCGTAAGGAGCGTCACACTTCCGACCACATTCAGGAGTTCATTGCATTCATGCAGGGCATACTCGCCCGACCCAAGAACCGCGACATCCTTCCCGCGGTAAAAGAACGCATCGCACACCGCGCAGTAGCTCACGCCGTGGCCTTCCATCTCGGCCATACCCGGGAGAGGAGTCTTCTTGCGGGCAGAACCCGTCGCCATGATGCACGCGCGACCACGGTACTCGCCCTTGAGCCCCGTCGCCACGAATTCCTTCCCGTCGAAAAACAGGTCGGTCACCTCGTCCTCTACAAGGTTCGCCCCGAGCCGCTCGGCCTGGTTCTTGCCCACCTCATAGAGTTCTGCGCCCGTCAGCGGTTTCTCCAGGCCGTAATAATTCTCTATCATGTGCGCCTTTTCGAGCGCACCGGCGCCCTTCCCGACCAAGATAACGTCCAAGCCGGCACGCAACGCATAAAGCGATGCCGAAACGCCCGCTGGGCCCTGACCAATAATCAACATATCTGCCATAAATACCTCTCGTTGTAAAAATACGAAATTTCCACACATTTTTTTACACTTGTTTTCAAAAAGCGGTTTTGCATACGGGGCAAATTAAGTTATTTTAGATAATAGAATAGAGGATTTTATATGGAACGTAAAAAGCCCCGCGACATGTTCGTCGAAGCAGGCTACGGCCCGAACTTCGCCGACCAGCTAATCCAGAACGCATTCAGCAAACTCTTCGAGGGCGACCCCATCGACGAGCGCGTGTGCTTCGAGGCCGCCGACGACATGGCATACATCATCGACATCGGCCACGACGACATCCGCTCCGAAGGCATGAGCTACGGCATGTTCATTGCCGCCCTCACCGGCCACGACAAGCTTTTCCAGAAACTCTGGAACTTCGCGAAGAAATACCTGCGCAACGACGACGGCCCGCACAAGGGCTACTACTCCTGGCAAGTCTCCACCACCGACTTCTCGATGATGGACCCGGGTGCAGCCCCCGACGGCGAGGAATACATCGCGGCAGCCCTCCTCATCGCCGCAAAGAAGTTTGGCCGCGACGACTACAAGCAGGAGGCCATCGAGCTCATCAACTGCATCAAGAACAAGCCGTTCAACGAACTCGTCGGCCCGATGATCGACCCCGAACGTAAACTCATCAAGTTCTCGCCCGTGCTCGGCAACGACTTTACCGACCCGAGCTACCACACCATCGCATTCTACCGTGCCTACGCCGATGCGACCGGCGATAGCGAGTGGCTCGAGATTGCAAAAAACAGCATCGAGTACCTGAAGAAAGCCGCCCACCCCGAAACGGGCCTCTGCGGCGACTACTCCGAATACGACGGCACGCCCAAAGCCATGCCCTGGTTTCCCGAGAGCAACTGCTTCAGCGGCGACGCCTGGCGCGTGGCGCTCAACCTGAGCCTCGACTACGCACTCTTTGGCGGCGACGAGAGCGAAAAGGAAATCTGCACGCGCCTGCTGAACTTCTTCGAGAACAGGAGGCCCTACCTCTCTGACTACGCGACCGACGGCGGGCCCTACCCGCGCCAGGGCCGCAACGCTACGCCGGGCATCATCGCGATGAACGCGGCCGCGACACAAGTCCTCGATTCCGAAGACCCGCTGGTAAAGCCTTTCGTCAAAGACCTCGCGGCACTTTCCGTCCCGTTCCGCTTCTGGCGCTACTACGACGGCATGCTCTACATCATCGGGCTCTTGGCAACTGCCGGAAAAATTGAATTCTAAAACAAGGAGATCCAAATGAAACAGAGAACATTGCTCATCGGCCTGTCGCTTACGGCAGCTCTCGCTTTCACCGCCTGCGACGACATCCGCACGCAGGAATTTTCCGATGGCAAGGTGCGCATGGAATCCACCTATGTCAACGACAAGAAGCAGGGTATCGAAAAGGAATACTACAATAGCGGAACCCTCAGGCGCGAAACGAACTTCAACGCAGACCGCAAGGAAGGCGTGCAGAAGGAATACTACGAAGACGGCACCCTCCAGGCCGAAACTCCGTATGCCGACGGCTACATCGAAGGCGAAGTCGTCAAGTACCACAAGAACGGCAAGCTCGCTTCCAAGGCCAAATACCAGAAGAACAAGCAGATTGAATTCGGCGAAATGTACGATCCGGATGGTTCTCCCGCGACAGACGGCAGCTACAAGGACCCGCGCGACGGCTACGCCTACCAGTGGATCCGCATCGGCACCCAGGTGTGGACCGCCGAGAACATGAACTTCGGCACCTTCGAAGGTTCCGTGTGCAACCAGTGCAACCACTGGGGCCGCCTCTACAACTTCGAGAACGCGAAGAAGGCCTGCCTCGACGGCTTCCACATGCCCACCAAGGAAGAATGGAAGACGCTCCTCACCTTCGCCGAGACAAGCGGCAAGGTCGGCACCGTGCTCAAGGCCGGTTTCGGCTGGGATCCCATCAAGGAAGGCGGCAATGACTACGGCAACGGCAAGGACGAGCTCGGGTTCGGCGTGAAGGCCGGTGGCGCCCACTTCGCAAAGAGCGATGTTCCGCTGAAGGAACGCAAGTTCGAAGACGCCGGCAAGAAGGCCTACCTCTGGACGGCCGAAGGCGAAGTGCTCGTGTTCTACCACGACAAGGACATCGCGAAGTTCGAGAAGTTCAATCCCGAATTCGGAGCGAGCCTCCGCTGCCTGAAAGACTAGCTAGCGTTCTCACTTCAGTCTTTTCACTTTATAAGTAAAGCCCTCGGTCGCTGCCGAGGGCTTTGCCATTACAATCCTAATGACCAATAACTAATGACTAACAACTACGTCGTATATTCCGCGTTGATCTTCACGTAGCCGTAGCTCAGGTCGCAGGTGAACGCGCTTGCGGATGCCTGACCGATGTTGAGCACGAGCGTTACTTTGTATTCACGCTGGCGAACCACAGCATGGAGTGCCGCCGTCTGAGCTTCGTCGAGCTGGAGCGGGCGCCCGCCTTCAAGCACCTTCACGTCGCCAAAGTACAGGTCGGTGTGTTCGGCCACCATGTTGCAACCGCTGGAACCCGCACTGCTGAGGATGCGGCCCCAGTTCGGGTCTTCACCGAACATCGCGCACTTCGCGAGGTTGGATGTCCCGATGAAGCGGGCCATGCGGAGCGCTTCTTCGTGGCTTTCGGCCTTCTCGATACGCAGTTCGATAAGCTTGGTGGCACCTTCGCCATCACGCACGATGTCTTTCGCGAGGCTCTGCATGATGAGCATGAGGGCTGCACGGAACTCGCCCTGTTCGCTCAAGCTCAGGTCTTCGTAACGGAGTCCGCTCATGCCGTTCGCAAGCAAGATGCACGTGTCGTTCGTGCTGGTGTCGCCGTCGACGGTAATCGCGTTGAAGGAATCCGCAATGTCGGCACGGAATTCGGCGAAGAAGTCGATGGGGAGCGAGATATCGGTCGTGATGAAGGCAAGCATCGTCGCCATGTTCGGGTGAATCATGCCCGAACCCTTGCAGGCGCCGCCAATCGTAATCACGCCCTTTTCCGTCTGGATTTCCACGGCGTGGCTCTTGAGGGCAAGGTCGGTCGTGAGGATCGCGCGCCCGAATTCCTCGGAAGCGTCGGCGTGCAGCTTTTCCACGAGCTTCGGGATTCCCGCCTCGATCTTGTCCATCGGCATCAGGTGGCCAATCACGCCCGTGCTGCAAACGAGCACGCTCTTCGGGGTAAGGCCAAGGGCCTCTTCGGTCATCACGGCCATGCGTTCGGCATCCTTGTAGCCCTGTTCGCCGGTGCAGGCGTTCGCATTGCCGCTGTTCACTACGACCGCAGTCGCGAAATGGGCATGTTCAAGCGCAGCCTTGTCGTACAGTACCGGAGCGGCCTTCACCTTGTTGGTGGTAAAGACGGCGAAGCAACGGGCCGCCTTCTCGCTTTTCAAAAGCGCCATGTCGGCGTTACCGCTGGCCTTGATGCCAGCGCAAATTCCAGATGCGGTAAAGCCCTTGGGGGAGCAAACGCCGCCTTTTTCCAGCACAGTGTACATAGTATCTCCTAAAAAGAAGCTTTCTTTGCGATTCGGGGCTCGCAACGCCCGTTAAAATTTTTACCTTGTAGAGCATGGAAAAGATCCCGTTTACACAAGAAGCTTACGACCAGCTCGTCAAAGCACTCGAAAATTTAAAAAATGTAGAACGCCCGCGCGTCCTGCAAGAATTAGTTGATGCCCGTGCACAGGGCGATTTGAGCGAGAACGCCGAATACCATGCCGCGAAGGAACGTCTCGCCTCCATCGACAATATCGAAATGCCCAAGCTCCAGGACCAGCTGGCCAGGGCCGAAGTCGTCGCGTTCGACCCGAACTCCGACACCATCCGCTTCGGCGCGAAGGTCACGCTCATCAACGCCAAGACCAAGAAAAACGTCGTCTACCAGCTGGTGAGCCCCGAAGAAGCCGACGCCCTCAACGGCAAAATCAGCTTCAAGAGCCCCATCGGCGCCGCCCTCATGGGCAAGAAGAAGGGAGAAACCGTCGAGGTGACAACCCCGAGAGGCGTCAACAAGTTCGAAATCGTCGACTTCAGCTAAGGTACCCCCAACCCGCATGATTGTCACGCTCATCGGCAAGGACGAATTCAGCAAGGAAGCTCGAATCGGGAAATTCCTCGAGGAAGCCCTCGGCGACCGCAAGGACGACCCGATGTCCAGGCAAATCCTCTTTGCCACGGACACCAACATCCCTTCCATCGCCGATGCCGTCATCACCGCCTGCGATTCCGTCTCCATGTTCGCCCCCGAACAGGTTGTCGTCGTCCGCAAGGGCGAAGCGCTCAAGGCAGACGACAGCAAGGCCCTCGCCAAGTGGCTGAGCCACAATCCCCAGTGCAAGCTCCTCTTCGAATTCGAGAAGCTCGATGCCCGCGGCGAACTGTTCAAGGCGCTCAAGGGCGCAGGCGAAATCGAGAAATTCGAGGAACCCAAGCAGTACAAGATGGCCGAATGGATCGACGCCGCCATCCCCTCGCACTTCAACAAGGCGATTGACCGCGACGCAAGCCGCTACCTCGCCGAGGCTCTCGGCACCGACACCAAGCTCGTCTGCGAAGAAGTCGAGAAGGTGCTGCTTTTCGCTCCGGACTGCAAGAAGATTACGCTCGACCTCGTCCGCACCATGATCGTGCCGCAACGCGAGATGGTATCGTACGAAATCAACGATTCGTTCGGGCTGCGCGACGCAAAACAATACGCCCGCATGCTCAACGAGCTCTTGAACAACGGAGTGAACGCCATCCAGATCGCGGGTTCGCTCTACCGTTACTCCGTCGACCTGCTGAACTTCTCCTCCCTCCTAGACAAGGGGATGACGCCGAAGGATGCAGCCGCAGAACTCGGCAAGAACGACTACATCTTCAACGTGAAAGGCCGCGCCCCCGAATGTGCGCGACGCTGGAGCAAGCCGCTCCTCTGCCGCGTCATCCGCCGACTCGCCGACCTCGATTACGAATTCAAAAGCGGACTCTGCAGCACCCGCATTGCGCAGGAACTCGCGCTCGCGGCCCTCGTTATCCGGTAATGAAACTAGGGAGAGCACCTATGGGGTTTGCTCTCCCGAACAACGAGAATAAACTTCGGCAAGCAAACTTGCCTCGCGCTTACGCAAGCATAAGCGTTGAATAAACAGAAAAGCCCGCTGGAAGCGGGCTTCTTAAGTTCTTGACAGAACGACTTAGTTCCAGTCGTCCTGGACTTCTTCGGTAGCAGGAACAGCCGGAGCAGCGGCAGCAGGTTCCTCGGCCGGAGCAGGCTCTTCGGCAGCCGGGGCAGGTTCTGCGGCAGGAGCCGGAGCGGGTTCGGCCGCAGGCTGAGCCGCGGGAGCCGCTTCCTGCGCGGGCTGTTCAACCTTCTTCGCCTGCGGGGCTTCCTGCTGGTCCTTCACTTCGGCAGCGGGTTCAGAGATATCCACGTTGCCGATGTAGTTGCGGATGATACGCGGCGTCACGAAAATCACGAGGTCCTTCTTGGTGACGGACTTGCGCGAATACTTGAAGAGGTTGCCGAAGAACGGGATATCCTTGAGGAACGGGATGCCGCTTTCGGATTCCTGGGTTTCGTTGCGGGTCAGGCCTCCGATAATCACGGTTTCGCCGTCGGCCACCACGACCTTCGTCTTCGCTTCCTGAGTGCTGATCACGATTTCGCCCTTGGAGTCGTAATCGTAGGAGTTGTTCTCGGGATGCAGGTCGAGCAAGATGCGGTTGTCGCCCGAAACGTGCGGGGTCACCGTCAGCTTGATACCCGTTTCCACGAGCTGCGTCGAAGATTCACCGCTGTCGTCAATCACGCGGATAGAGACCTTGTCACCCATGAACACCTGGGCTTCGGTATTGTCGAGGGTGGAGACCTGCGGAGACGCCAGCACTTCGGTCGAAGCGTCGCCCATCAAGTTCGAAATCGCAAGCTGGAGATGGTTGTCGAGGAGGCTCGTGGTAATAGCGGTGGAAGCGCCGCTCACAGCAGGCGAAACACCGTTGTTCGGGAAAGACTGAACCACGGCTCCGGCACGGGTAGCATTCGCGGCGGTTCCGTTCGCAGCACTCGCAGTTCCCGGCGTAAGCACGGTTCCATTGCCCATGGTAGCCGTCCAGTCCACACCGAGTTCGCGGGCGCGCTGGCTGTTCACCACCACGAGTTTCGCGGTAATCATGATCTGGAGCGTTTCCACATCGAGTTCGGTAAGGGCATTTTCCATCTGCTCGATTTTCGAATCGGTATCGTAGACGATGATGGAGTTCGTGCGTTCCACGACCGTAATGCGGCCACGGCCACTCTTCATGCTTTCAAGCACCTTCACGAGTTCATCGGCCTTCGCGTGGTGAATCTGGAAGTTCTTGCGGACGAGCGGAGCCGTATCTTCCTGCTGCTTTTCTTCGTCGGCAATCTTCTTCTGCTTCGCCTGGTAAGTGCTCAAGCGCTGCACCACGATGTACTTGTCCTGGATAACCCAGGTCAGGTCGTTGATTTCGCAGATAATGTCAAGTGTTTCCTGCCAAGTCTTCTTCGTGACCTTGAGGCTCATCTTGCCCTTCACATCGGGAGCGAGCAAGATATCGACACCCGCAACCACGGACACCGAGCGGAACACGGCACTGAAGTCCGTATCCACGAACGAGAAGTCGTACAGCTTCTTGTTGGGTTCCACGGAACCCGACGCGGGGGCAGCACAGACCGAGGAGAGTCCCAAAACCAGGGACAGGACCATGAGTATTTTAATCAGCTTTTTCACTTTTGACCCCCAAATTTATCGGGAAGACCCATAGAGTAGCGACGGCTCACGCCAAATTCTTGAATAAGGAAGAGCACGTCTGTTTGTGTGATTTTAAGAACTTTTCCGTTGAGAATCTTGTCGCCTTCCTTGAGCGTGTAGGAGATGGAAGGATTCTTGGATTCCACGAGGAGCGCCATCGGGACATCGGATTCCCAGATGATACCGACAAGTTCGACCTGGTCGATGTTGATGCCTTCTTCGACAAGGCCCTTGATTTCGACGAACGGGTCGCGACGGCCGAAAGAACTGTAAGTAACGCGGTCATCATAGAGGCCATCAAGCTGGCTTCCGGCAACCTCGCCACCCTCGGAAACAATTTCGCCCCTTTCCTTGTCGACCTGTTTCAGGCGTTCAATCTGCACGGCGGAAAGTTCGTCCATGTAGCTCACGGCGCGCTTGTTCACGAAACCGATGTGGCTACCGTGCTGCACCTTGCAGTAGAGACCCGAAACGTCGAGGCTCACCAGGCGTTCGCCGAAGGTAAGGCGCTTCAGCACCTGGGAATTGTCGTTGGGCGCGGCAAAGAGTTCGATTTCGTCGGCGACGACGATGAGTTCGCGGACGACCGGACGCAGGTGGAATGTCTGCGAGCCAGAGACCAGCTTCTTGCTTTCCTTGTCGTGCTTGTTCACGAAAGACTCAAACGAAGGCTTCTCTTCGGAAGACTTCATCCAGTCGCGAACGAAAATTCCATCCGGATGGGCGCTCCAGAAAAGGAACCCGTCCTTCTTGATGGTCGTTTCGCGGACCTGCAAAATCAGGGCGCCTTCCTGCACCACGATTACCGGAGCAACACCGGCCTTGAGCTGGACCTTGAGACCGTTTGCGCCCCAGGTGACATGCTTTACGAGAGTGCCTGCGCCAATCTTGAATATCGGGGACTTCTGCGGACCCGCAAGGCCAATCGTGATGACGGCCGCCTTGTCCGGGCCAGAAACGTTCTGGATTTCAATCGGAGTCGTCGCCACCAGGCGGAACTGTTCCATGCCCGAGCCGACAAGCACCGTCATTTCCTTAAGGTTCGGAAGCAGCGCCGAAATCTTGCCACCTTCCCTGATGGCCTTGTCAAGGTTCTTCTGTTCCTCGGCGAGACGCTTTTCTTCTTCCTTCGCAGCCTTTTCCGCAGCCTTCTTCTCTTCGAGGGCGCGCTTCTCGGCTTCCTTCCTTTCGGCAGCTTCGCGCTTGCGTTCTTCGAGAGCAGCCTTTTCTGCAGCCTTCTTTTCTTCGAGGGCACGCTTTTCAGCGGCCTTCTTTTCTTCGGCAAGACGCTTCTTTTCTTCGAGGGCGGCCTTTTCCGCTGCCTTCTTGTCAAGCGCAGCCTGCTTCGCAGCGGCCTTCTTCTCTTCGGCGAGGCGCTTCTTTTCTTCGAGGGCGGCCTTTTCCGCTGCCTTCTTGTCGAGCGCGGCCTGCTTCTCGGCAGCCTTCTTGCGGTCGGCAAACAACTTGGAGAGCGTCCAGGACTTTCCGTTCTTGCCGTTGAAAGTCAGCTTGAAGTCAGACTTTTCAAGAGCAATGGCATTCTTGTCCGTATTGATGGCCGAACCGACAGCCATTTCCACCTTCAAGAAATCCGTCCCGTGGAACGGTTCCTTGAAAACGCGGATAGCCTTCACCCAATCGCTGGAGGCGTCCACATCGAACACACCCTCGCCAAGGGCGAAAGTCGTCGCGGAGAATCCGAGCGTGAGCCTGTGGGTCTTGGCGTCATATTTCTGGAAGAACGTCGGCAAATCGGAATCCGACGCAAACTGGAACGTCATCGCGCATTTCTTGGAATCGCAGTTAAAACGCACATCCTTGATCTGGGCTGCATTGGCGGCCACCGCGACGAACAGGAACAAAGCAATTAATTTGTTCTTTATCATTGGGCAACCTTCTTGGATGTATAGGTGGTCAGGTTGAACGAGACCGACACCGTAATAGGCGTCCAGCCGTGCGTTTCAGCCTTCTGGAGTTCTGCAGCAATTCCCGAGTAGCGGTTCAAGCGGAGGTTCGTAATCGCAGTCGGATAGTTGAAGTTTGCGATTTCGGCGAACAGGTAGCCAAGCATGTGGTAACCGGAATTGACCGCGATGGAGTAGCGGTTTTCCACGTAGTGTTCCTTCGGCGAAGAACCTTCGGGGTTGAACCTCTGAATTTGCACGCCGGAGCTGCGGAGCACGGCGTAGAGGTCCTGCAAACGCAGCGGGACCTTTTCCTCTTCGGGGAACATCTCCTTCAGTTTTTCGAAGTCCTTCTCGGCCTGCACCAGCTGCAGTTCGAGTTCGGCAATGCGGTGCTTCTTTGCATTAATTTTGTCGAGTTCCGACTGTGCGGCATCGCGTTCGCGTTCGAGTCGATCACGGTCCTGCACGAACGGATCCCACACATAAGAATACAGGCAATAGCCCGCAGCCAAAAGCAAAAGGACTACGACTATCGCGTATATGTTCTTCTTATCCTTGAAATCTATATTTCCCATACTAGCCCTCCCCCAGATCCTGTTTCAGGACAACCTTGATGGTGAAGCTGTAGGCTTCCTCGCCATCGACCTTCGTCGTGGCGATTGTAAGTAAAGTAACCTTGTCGATACTCACCTGCTTTTCGAGCTTGACCATATACTCGGCCACCTCGGAGAAGTCGAACGTCGTTCCCTTCATTTCG
Organism: Fibrobacter sp. UBA3718; assembly: GCF_002371935.1. Lineage (NCBI taxonomy): Bacteria > Pseudomonadati > Fibrobacterota > Fibrobacteria > Fibrobacterales > Fibrobacteraceae > Fibrobacter > Fibrobacter sp. UBA3718. Next base: position 97,504 of record NZ_DFHR01000024.1, read on the forward strand.
AGATCGTTTTCCGATACCTGGTTGAGGCTCGTGAGCCACATGTTGGGAGGCAACACCGAGGATACGTTCTCGAACAGCACCACCCAGCGCTTCTTGCTCACCTGGATGCTCTTGAGCGCGTTGATCTTGGTATTGACAATCGCCTGCTTCTGTTCGAGTTCGCCAATCTTGGTGAGCAGCGGACGTTCGCGTTCCACCTCCGACTTGATGCGTTCGACATCGCTTTGCAGACCCGATATCGTTTCGGTCGTGAAAGAGTAGAGCATCATCGCCGCAACGATTGCGACAATCATTGCCACCGTAGGCCATACCACACGGCGGTCCGTGATCCACGAGAAATCCTTCTGCGCCTTGCGGTATTCACCGGGCAAAAGGTTAATAGATATGCAAAGGGATTTCTTCGCTACATTCTTTGTCTTTTTAGCAGCCATTAGAATTTCCTCATTGCAAGGCCCAGAGCGGGCGCCAGGATGTTAGAAAGCGCAAGCGACACGCCCGACTCCCCAACGACGCTCGCGTCACATTCCACATAGCGGAAGGGGTTGACCGTATCGGTTTCGACACCGGAATGCTCGGCAATAAAAGCCCTGAGCCCGGGAATGGAAGCTCCGCCTCCACCCAAGAGAATCTTGTTCAAAGGTTCGGAGTCTTCGGACGAGGAGAAGTAGCGGATACCGAACTCGACCTGCGCCATGATGTCTTCGAAAGAAAGCTTCAGGGCTTCTTCCACTTCGGCTTCGGAATACCCGTCCACGATGCCCAGATCGCCCGTTTCGAACAACTGATGGCACTTCGCGGCATCGATGCCCAGCGTGACGCCGAGTTTTGCGATAATCATATCGATGGAACCGCCGGTCATGGCACGCATGGAGTGGAACTTGCCCCCCTGGATGAACCCGATGCTCATCTTCTTCTCGCCAATATTGATAACGGCGGTCGTCTGCTTCAGGTCGTCCTCGGACGCGGTCACCACGAACGCATTCAGGAGACCGAAAATATCTACATCCATCGCGGTAAGCTTGAGTCCCTTGATGGTAAAGAACTGTGCCCAGGAATCGAGAAGTGCGTTCTTCGCGGCGACTACGTTCGCCTTCACCTCGTCGCCTTCCCTGGACTCGACCTCGTAGTCGATGACGTTGTCCTGGTCGTCGAAGGGCGGACGGGACTGCGCGGTCTGAAGAATAATGGCGGCCTCGTTTCCGTTTTTCGGGACCTTGACGCTCAGGCGGTCCACCAGCACGCCACCGGCGCCAGCACCGCAGTTCACGCAGGCAACAAGGTCCGTATTCGGGTCGCGCGGATGGCGAAGCATCAGCTTGGAGAGGGCTTCGCTCAGAAGTTCGTAGCCATCCTTCTCCTTCTTGCCGTCAGGGCCCGTCGGGGCCTCATCGCCTTCACGGCGCTGGATTTCTCCGTTGACAATGGCGCCCTCAGGAACGGGCTCCGTATCGATTTCGACGACAACTCGGCCTCCGCGACTGTTATGGTAAACCTTCACGTACTTGATGCTGTAGTGGCCAACATCGATGCCGATTGTCTCGCGTTCACCGCGAATTCGAGCAATTAATCCTAAAGCCAAAGTAAAACTCCGATCGGAAACAGTACTATCCTAATTCTACCTTTATAAAATCGAAATGTCAAGCAAAAAAACGTCTAAGTCATTGAAAATTATATAGTTAGCGCATTTTTCGGGGTGTTTTTCAGCCCTTTTTCGACTTATGGAGCTCAAATATGTACTGAAGCACCCTTTCCTGGGTCCAACCGAAGGCTCCGGAGAAGGATGCCGTCATGGAATAGAACTCGGGATGTTCAGCGTTTTTTTGCCCCAAACTGCGCAAAATCTCAATTTCCACATCTTCCGGGCCGAAGCTCGGGAGCTCAAAATGAATCCGTATATGCTGTCCGCTTGCGCACTCGACCGGCAGCCCGATAAGGATACCGCCCGCCGAAAGGTCGTAGAGCAGGCCGGTGCACTTTTTCCCGTCCGGCAGTTCCGCCTCGACATCGAAATTCACGATTTCACGGCGCCAGCGACGCAGCTGCTGTTTTTCAAGCTGGCAGGAATGCCGGAGCACCAGGATTCCCGGTTCGCACCTCGCAACCCTGATGGTCGTAGAATAGACGGCATCCTCAGGACGGGTCCAGCGGACCTTCACCTCGCGCCCCACAAAGGAGGACGCCGGGCCGAAACTTCCGTCGTACGAGACCCCCCATTCCTTCTCCGCACGCCATACAATTTCGGAATGTTTGAGTTTGGCCCCGCCACTATCCAGGAGCAGGTCCACGCGGTTCCCCACGTTGAACTGGCGCGTGCTGGCAATGACCGAGAACGGGTTTGCCGCATCGAACTTGAGCTTGTCGCGCAGCCGCGCCACGGCTTCGAGCGTCTCGTCGCGAACATCGTCCACGTTACGGAACTCGTAGAAATCCGAAACCGCAGCCTCGAACAGATGCGAGGAGTTGAGCACCGCATCCTTGTTCTCGAACTTGGAGGCTCGGACCAGTTTTTCGAGCGTGCGAATTTCCTTCGGGCTCAGGTTGTATTCCGCCACCTTGAGGTCGAAATCCTTCGTGCCGAACATCTCCTCGTTCTCGCGACGGTCGTTGGAACGCTGTATTTCCACCAACACGAGGAGCAATAGCCCCAAAATCAGGAGCACTACTATCAATAGGAGATGAGACGGCAGAATCATAGGCTACACCTCGGTCCACACCCCGCCGATGTAGGAGGCGACTATGGAAGACGGAATTTCCTTGCCCAGAAGCGGCGTGTTGCGCGTCTGGCCGGCGAACAAGGTCGGGACGACCTTCGTCGGGCGGTCCGGGTCCAGGAGGACCAGGTTCGCCCGTCCGCCCTTCGCGATAGCGGAAGGGCAGGCGCCGGCCAACTGTGCCGGAGCGGTGGAAAGCAGTTCCACCGCGCGCGCGGCGGACAGCCGCGTGCAGAGCGGTTTCCAGATAGCGCCGAGCGCTATCTCCAGCGAAACCGCTCCCGGCACCGCATCTTCGAAATTCACTTCCTTGTCCTGACGCAACACCGGGTCGTGATTCATGCTGATTGCATTCACGATTCCCGATTCGAGCCCTTGCCACAAGGCTTCGCGGTCTTCGGCAGAACGGAACGGCATCGGCACGTTGCAGTGCGAGTCGAGGTCGAACAGGCAGGAGTCGTCCAGGAGCAGATGGTAGATATCCACGTCGCAGGTCACGTCCACGCCCTGCGCGCGCGCCGTCTCGATAAGTTTGAGCGTATCGCCACAGCTAACTTGTTTGAAATGCACCGGCACCTTGAGGAAACGCGCCATTTCTAGAATCCTGAAGGCGGCAATCGTCTCGGCGATACGGGGAATTCCCTTCATGCCGAGCGTGTCGGCGTAGCAGCCCTCGTGCACAAGCCCGTGGTGGCGGAGCGAATCGTCGAGCGGCATAAAGAAGAATCGCTTGCCCGTCATGGAACCATATTCCATCGCGAGGCGCAAAAAGCGAGAGCGGGAGCAGTCCTTGTTGCCGTCCCCGAAACCGACGGCGCCGCCCTGGGCAAGTTCCACCATTTCGGCCAGGTCCTTGCACTGGTAGCCCATGCTGAAGGCTCCCAAGAAGGCGAACTCCATGCCGGACTTCGCACTCAGCTGCTGCATCGCGGTGAGTTTCTGAGAATCGTCAATCGGGTTTGCAGAACTTTCGTACAGCCCGCCGAAGAAGCCGCCACGGCGCATAGCAGAGACTCCGTCCCTGAACGTGTAGATATCGTCGCGGAGCGGTTCCTTGAAGTCGAGGCCGAGGCCGAAGAGCGCAGGAATTGCAAGAGCGCCCTTCGCATCGAATTCGTCGGTCTCTGCGGGAGCGGAATCTGCCCACGCGCCATCCACAAGGCACATCTTCGTCGGCTCGCCGAACTTCCCGTCCACGAACGGGCGAACGTTGTTCAAAACCACATTACGCATTTGCACGACCTCCAGCCAAAAGGAAGAGAACAGCCATTCGCACAGCCACTCCGTTGGTCACCTGATTGAGGATAACTGAATTTTCCCCGTCGGCAATTTCGCTGTCGAGTTCCACGCCACGGTTGATCGGGCCCGGGTGCATGATGAGCACCTTGTCCTTCGCGCATTCCAGGAGTTCGTGCGTGATACCGAAGGTGTTGCGGTATTCGCGCATGCTCGGGAGAAGCGCATCGTCCATGCGTTCTTTTTGCAGGCGGAGCGCGATGATGGCATCCGCATCCTTCACTGCCTTCTTCACGTCGCTCTCCCAGGTGACCTTGTCCATGAGTTCGGTATTGCGCGGGACCAGGGTGGACGGTCCGCAGAGCGTCACGTGCGCACCCATCGTCGTCATGCCCCAGAGGTTGCTGCGGGCCACGCGGCTGTGGCGGATATCGCCCACAATCGTCACGTTCTTGCCTTCGAGAGTTCCGAGCTTCTCTTCGATGGTGAGCATGTCGAGCAAAGCCTGTGTGGGATGCTCGTGCGCACCGTCGCCCGCGTTCACGACAATCGCATTGCTGTTGTCAGCGAGGAACTTCGGGACGCCCGTCCCCTTGTGGCGGACGACAACGATGTCGATCTTCATGGCCTCGATGTTACGGAGCGTATCGACAAGCGTTTCGCCCTTCTTCACGCTGGAGTTCGAACTCGTGAAGTTCACCGTATCTGCAGAGAGTCGTTTTTCTGCAAGTTCAAAACTCGTGCGGGTGCGGGTGCTGTTCTCGAAGAACAGGTTCACAACCGTCATGCCGCGCAGGCTCGGAACCTTCTTTACCGGGCGTTCCAGAATTTCGCGGAACTGCTTCGCGTTATCGAGAATCATGCGGATATCGTGCTTCGATACCCCGCGCAGTCCAAAAAGGTGTTTAATCTCAAGCGCGCTCACGCTATGCCTCCACTTCTACGAGATAAACGGAATTTTCACTGTCAATGGGTTCAATCATCACGCGCACTTCCTGGTTCTGCGCCGTCTCGACCGTAAGCCCCACACAATCCGGTGCGATCGGGAGTTCGCGGTGACCGCGGTCTACCAGCACACAAAGACGGATGGCGGCGGGGCGCCCGAGGTCCAAAATCGCCTGCATGGCGGCACGGACAGAGCGACCTGTGTAGAGCACGTCGTCCACAAGAATAACCGTCTTGCCTTCGACGGTCGCGGGCATTTCGGTAAAGCGCATCTCGGTGGAAGCGCTGGGCTTGCGGTAGTGGAAGTCGTCGCGGTAGAATGTCGCGTCAAGGCAGCCCATCTCAATGGGCTTGCCGAATTTTTGCGAGAGCCTGTCGCTCAGTTTCTTTGCCAGCGGGATTCCGCGGCTTGCCATGCCGAGAACAATCAGGTTTTCGGCAGACGGGTGCATTTTTGCGATTTTCGCGGCCATTTCGTCGAGGGCGAATTCCATGGCCTGCGCGGAAAGCAATTCCTGGATACGTTTGCAGTTGTCTTTCATATCGTGTTTTAATCTAGCATTTTTTATAGAAAAAGAGGAAAACTGCACCTTATTTTTGTATATATACAATGCAAAGAGAAACAAGCTATCAACCACTGGAGTTTACATGTTCAATCAGCTGGATAAACCGCAGCCGGGCGAAACCATCGCCATCATGACCACCAACCACGGAGTAATGAAGCTCCGCCTCTTCGAAGACCGCGTCGGCGAATGCGCAACGAACTTCATCGAACTTGCGAAGCAAGGCAAGTACGACGGCGCCCCGTTCCACCGCATCATCAAGGACTTCATGATCCAGGGCGGCGACTTCACCCGCAGGAACGGCACCGGCGGGCATTCCGCCAAGGGCCCCGGCACCACTATCGGCGACAAGTACGACCCGTGCCTCACCCACATGCGCGGCGCCCTCAGCTGGGCAAAGACCGCCATGCCGAACAGCATCGGTAGCCAGTTCTTCATCGTCCACGGCGACAACGTACACTTCTTGGACCACGACCAGGTGGGCCCCGGCCCGGCTGACGGCTACTCCGTGTTCGGCCAGCTCTACGAAGGATTCGAGGTTCTGGACGAAATCGCAGGCGTCAAGACCGACCGTAGCGACCGCCCCTTCGATGACGTGATTATCGAGTCCGTGACCATCGAGAAGGCATAATTTTCACGGCGGCGGAGATTTTTTGAAAAAAAAGTCTTCTGCCCCCTTGACAAGGGCCAAATATTTTTCTCTATTTGGCTCACCTTTCGGGGTTATAGCTCAGTTGGTAGAGCGCCTGCATGGCATGCAGGAGGTCAGGAGTTCGACTCTCCTTAGCTCCACTAAAAAGACTCGCTTAAAAGCGGGTCTTTTTTTATGCCCTTCGCACAGACAAACTCCGGCATGCCGTAAGATTTTTGTATCTTTCAGCACATGAGGAACATTTCATACAAACTTATCGGTACCGCACGCAAGGCCTTCGCGCTCTGCCTTTGCGCAGGGTTTACGGCCACATTCGCGGAAGAATGCGACGAAAAGATGATGGACGCCTTCGCCTACGAGGACTGCCTCGCCGAACACAACCTGCCCATCCCGGGAACAGGCGACAAGAAGGATGACGGAGTCCCAAGACTCAAGGTAATCAACCCCAACGAGAAATACAGTCCCTTCAAGCGCGATGCCTACCTCACGTCCAGCTTCGGCGAGAACCGCGGGACGCGCTACCACATGGGCATAGACTATTCGACGCAGATGGAAGAAGGCTGGGTCATCTACGCCCCCGAGGACGGCATCGCAAGCGAAATCAAGACATCCCCCTACGGCTACGGCAAAGCGCTCTACTTCAAGGGCAACAGCGGCAAGACATGGGTGTTCGCGCACCAGAGCAGCTTCAGCGCCCAGCTCGACGAACTCGTATACAAGAAGATGTACAGTACCAAGAAGAACGACATCGTGATTTCGCCCAAGGTCGCGTTCAAGAAGGGCGACACGCTCTCCTTCGCGGGCAGCACCGGCATCGGGAACCCGCACCTGCACCTGGAAGTCCGGACCGCCGACAACAAGGGACTCTCGCCCTGCAAGGAGGGCGCGCTCTGCCTCGACACCATCGCTCCGCAGATTTTCGCGGCAGCGGTCACCTACAAGGACGACGTGGCATTCACGTCAACCGAGGCGCTCGACAAAGGATGCATAGCGACTCCCATCAAGAACACCTTCGAGAACGACGCTCCCGTTCACATCTCCTTCAAGATTGCGGACTACAGCCGCGAGCCCAAGGAAAATCCGATGTCCATCCGCAGGATCGAAGTTTTCCGCTACGACGAAAAAATCTACAGCAAAATCCAGGATACCATTCCCTTCAGCAAGCAGCTCCGCATCCGCGACGAACTCCTGTGGGCCGAGGAAGCCGACACCGCAGGCGACTGGCACCACCTGGATGCCCTCTTCCCGCCGCAGTCCGAATACCGCATCGAGGTGGAAGACTACGCCGGCAACGTGACCACGAAGAAGTTCTCCATCCGCTCCCACTGCAAAGACAACTCCGAATTCCAGAAACAGAACTTCCAGAAGACACCCCTCATCACCTACCTTTCGAGGCCGGCGCTCGACCTCGGCCGCTGCGATTCGAGTTTCACCTTCGCGGCTCTCGACAAGAACGGCAACACGCTCAGCGAGAATCTCTGCAAGGTGTTCCCCCACAAGTTGACGTTCCTCGGAAAGATTGCGGCAACCTTCCCTGCCGCCACGAAGATCGCCTACTCCAACGGCAATAGCGAGAACACCATCTACATGACCACGCTAAACAAGGGCGCATCTTCCGCCAGCTGGACCGTCAAGGATGAAGATTTCGAAATCTCGCAGAAGGTGACCGGAATGGCCGTAAAGACGAACGACGGGACTCCTGTCCTCGCCTTCACGAAAAACATCACCGACAGCCTGAACTTCTACGAGTTCCACCCCAAGGGACTGCAGTTTACCGGCAAGTGGGAAGTCTGCATCGATGCGCATACGGCCCAGGCCCCGCTCTACTGGCTTGGAGAGACGAGCCGCAACTGGTTTATCTTCAGCAAGCAGACCTCCGGCAAGAAGCGTTGCGCCAGCATGAACGAGCTCCGCGACATCGCAACAATCGACAACCAGGATCCCCCCACGCTCGGGTTCCCCTACTGGGACAACATGATTATCGGGGGACTGCACCAGCCCGCCCTCAAGATTCCAGTCAACTTCAAATACGACGGAATCCCCGACGGGAACTCCATCACCGTAAAATCCGGCAAGAACTGGATTGCCGCCGAATACGACTCCGAACCGCGCGAAATTATCCTGGAAGGAGCGAGACTCCCGGACGAGGGTGAAAAGATCACCATCCAGATAGTCGACGAAGGCAGGCACAAGGCCACCTACACCGTGACCATTCCGGGCATGTAGCGGCTAGGGTTCGCCGCGGCTAGAGTTCGCTGTAAAGCGCAAGCTTGCGGTCGCTGCCGAGCGCCGCACGCACCAGGTCATAGACCTTGGCCTTACGGTCCGGGAAGTCGACCGGATGAAGCGCGATCCGCGGAAGCCCCACCGGCAGGTCCAGAATAAACTTGCCGAACCCGAAGGCCGTGTTCATCAAGGCATCGGGAATGCCCGCAAAACTCGTCACCGGCGAAAAATAGCGTTTGCCGTTGGCCTTCACCACCATGAACCTGTTCTCGTACAGCATACCCATGTTCCGGACCTGATGGGGCAGGAACCTGTTGCTGTACCAGGTGGGCGGGATAAAGGCGGCAGGCCTCTCGCCCCCCGCAAACAGCTGCTTCCATGCGGATTCCGCCTCGCGCAGGAGCCTCCCGGATTCGAACTCGCTAAGGCCGGCAAATTCCGCCTCGCCTCCCGTGAGGTTCATGCTCATGAGACCAAAATAGCTGCGGCCCTGGCTGAATTCGGCCTTGTGCTTGTAACCGTGGAGCGAAAGTTCAAAGCCGTCAGCGACAAGGAGATGCAGCGCCTCCCGGAATTCAGAGACAGTCCGTTCGTCTGCTCCGTCCGTGCAGGGAATCACGAGGACGCTGAATGCGCGTCCGCAAAGGTCTTTCAACGTTCCCAAGACCGGAACCACCGTCCGGAAATTCCAGACGCTCAAATCGTGAAAGCACAGGAGAAACCGTTTGCACATGTCGCAGAAGATAGCAAAATACTATATTTCCATCCATGATTGAATCCATCATCCTCGGCCTTTTGCAGGGCCTCGCCGAATTCCTCCCCATTTCCAGCTCCGGCCACCTCGTGCTGGGCCACGAACTCCTTGGCATGAACGAGGCGGGCATGTTCTTCGACATCATGCTCCATGCCGGAACGCTGCTTTCCATCTTCGTGGTGTTCCACAAGAAGATTACCGACATCATCGTGGGCTGCATCCGCCGTAATCCGGACCAGTTGCGCGAAGCAGGCTACATCATTCTAGCAAGCATCCCGACAGCGATGATCGGCCTCGGCTTCAAGGACTTGCTCGAAGGCCTTTTCGAGAACCCGCGGGCCGTGTGCGTGGCCGAACTCTTTACGGGTTTGCTCCTGTTTACCTCCCAGTGGGGCCCGACCGGCGCCAAGCATCCGGAGAGCGTTGGCGTCAAGATGAACTGGTGGCGAGCACTCGTGACTGGCGTGGTACAGGGTATCGCCTGCATCCCGGGCATCAGCCGCAGCGGCTCCACCATCAGCGCCATGATGTTCATGGGCGTGAACCGCAAGTACGCTGGCGAATTCAGCTTCCTCATGAGCATCCCCGCCGTGGGTGGTGCAGCCCTCCTCGACGTCATCAAGTGGGCCAAATGCCAGAGCGCCGAGAAGGTCGCCCAGATGGCCCTCGAGAACCCGGAAAAGGCTTTGAAGTGTGCCGATGCCGGTGGCTTTACCCCCGAACTTTTGGTGGGCATGCTCGTGTCCTTCATCTTCGGCATCATCGCCCTCAAGTGGCTCATGACCTTCTTGCAGAAGGGCAAGTTCCAGCACTTCGCCTGGTACGTATGGGCCGTGGGTATCCTCGGACTGATCTTTATCTAGTCCCGTAAAGGGAGATTATTGGGTTTAGGAGGAATCAATCGCATGATTGTTTGTTATAAATGCGGTGGAAAATACGAAGACGATATGCCGCGGTGCCTCTGGTGTGACGCACTCAATCCAGAGCATCCGCTGAACAAGGAGCCTGCTCCGTCCCTTACCGAAAAGGCTTCTGCGCAAGCCTCTCCTGGCATTGCCGTGCCGCCGGTTGTCAAGCAGACCGTTGTGGAGCAGGTAGCGCCTGTTGCAACAGAAACTTTGCCCGATGCCGGTGCGTCAGACATCAAGTCTTGCGAAACCTCTCCTGAACCGGGTGATACCGTTGCCGTCATAGGGCCCGGGCAAGAACAGGACATCGCCATAGAGCAACAGTTCCGTCAAAAAGGCGTCCTGTGGAGTGTCATTCTGGCCGGAGTTTTCGTCTCGTGGCTATGCCACTACAAGTACCTTAAGAAAACCGACAAGTTCAGCACAAAGTTCTTTTTGCCCCTATTCGGCATTGAGTGCGTGTCCAAATCTTTATTCTACATGCTTTCAAAGGCTAATTATTCTGGATTAGCCTTCGGTCCCTTTTTATATGCCATCATTGTCATTATCGTCTGCCTGTTCTATTGGTTTTTCATCGGAAAACTCGGCCTCGTTCTACTCAAGAAAGCCGTTCCAAACTATGACCAAAAGGCTTTCAAAAAACGGGAACGCATCGGGATAGCTATCGGCATTCCCATCTTCGCTTTAGAATTTATCGCCGGATACCTTCAATACGGCACTGCCGCTAGAATGTTGGGAGTTTGGCTAGGCAACGCCCTCCGGTAGTTTTCCCACCATTTTTGGCACGGTTCTTGCATCTTCTATAGCGAAAACAAGGCAGGACCGTTGTTTTGTTTCATTTTGAAACATCTTGGCAGTCTAAGCCGCTCGAAAATTAAACATAACGGAGATTCCCGCCTGCGCGGGAATGACAAAAAGGAAAGGACGTAAAATGGCAACAGAGAAGATGGAATTCCAGACCGAAGTTCGCGACATGCTGAACTTGATGATCAACTCCCTTTACAGCAACAAGGAAATCTTCCTCCGCGA
>NZ_DFHR01000024.1:108656-115548 GCF_002371935.1 Fibrobacter sp. UBA3718
CCGCAGGGCACGCAGCTCCGCATCGATATCTCGGTGAACAAGGAAGGCAAGCGCATCATTGTCGAAGATAACGGTATCGGCATGAACAAGGAAGACTTGATCAACTGCCTGGGTACCATCGCCCGTAGCGGCACCAAGAACTTCATCAAGAATTTGAAGGAAGGCGACAAGGGCAGCGTCGATCTCATCGGCCAGTTCGGTGTGGGCTTCTACTCCGTGTTCATGGTCGCAAAGAAGGTCGAAGTGCTGACCTTGAAGGCCGGCGAAAAGCAGGGTTACCTGTGGGCCTCCGAAGGCACGGGCGAATTTGAGATTTCCGAAGCCCCGCGCGACAAGGTGGGCACCAAGATTACCTTGTACCTGAAGGACGACGAAGACGCCGAAGACTTTGCCAGCGAATGGAAGATCAAGGACATCGTCCAGAAGTACAGCGGCTTCGTGAGCTACGGCATCTACTTCCACCCGGAAGCCACCAAGAACGACAAGGGCGAACTGGAAGAAAAGCCCGAAGAACGCCTGAACGAAAAGCAGGCATTGTGGCGCCAGAGCGAAAAGGAAGTCACCGAAGAACAGTACAAGGATTTCTACAACGTCATCAGCCACGAAGCCGACGAACCGGCCGCATGGAGCCACAGCCACGCCGAAGGTTCCCAGGAATTCTGGAGCCTCGTGTACATTCCGTCGAAGGCTCCGTTCAACATTTGGCACAACGACGCGTTGCACGGCCTCAAGCTCTACGTGAAGAAAGTCTTTATCATGGACGACTGCAAGGATTTGCTGCCGCCTTGGCTCCGCTTTGTGCGCGGCGTGGTCGATAGCGAAGACTTGCCGCTGAACGTGTCCCGTGAAATCTTGCAGAACAACAAGATCATCACCAACATTCGTAAGCACGTCATCAAGAAGGTGCTCGACACCTTGCAGAACATGGCTGACAAGGATGCCGCGAAGTACAACGCCTGGTGGCGCGAACTCGGCATGGTCCTCAAGGAAGGCTTCTACATGAACTGGGAACATCTTGACGAACTCAAGAAGTTGCTCCGTTTCGAAAGCACCAAGACCGAAGGCGACGCTCTCGTGGGTCTCGACGAATACGTGAAGCGCATGCCGGAAGGCCAGAAGGAAATCTACTACCTCATCGGCGACAAGAACGCCGTGAAGTCTAACCCGATGCTCGAAGCCTTCAAGGCGAAGGGCTACGAAGTGCTGCTCATGAGCGACGGCATCGACGAGTTCATGATGTCTAGCCTCCAGGAATTCGGCGACAAGAAGTTCCACGACATCGCCCGCGGCGACGTAGATTTCGAAAAGACCGAAGACGAAAAGAAGGCTGAAGAAGAAAACAAGGGACTCTTCAAGGGACTCTGCGAAAACCTGCAGAAGGTCTTGGACGAAGACATCAAGGAAGTCCGCGTATCCAGCCGCCTCAAAGACAGCCCCTGCTGCCTTGTAACCAGCGAAGACGCCATGAGCGCCCAGATGGAACGCATGATGAAGGCGATGGGCCAGAAGAACTTGCCGAAGTCCAAGCGCATCCTCGAAATCAACCCGACGCACCCGATTTGCGAAATGCTCAAGAAGAAGGCTGAAGCGAAGGAAGACCTGGGCGATTGGCCGAAGGCCCTCTACGGTCAGGCTTTGCTTGCCGAAGGTTCTCCGCTCCCAAACCCGGCTGAGTACGTCGCCGCGATTACAAAGCTGCTGACTGCCAGCGTGAAATAATCTCGCAACAGCGTCATCCTCGCGAAGGCGAGGATCCATACATTCTCATACGAAAAAGACCGCGATTCACTCGCGGCCTTTTTTCATTCTAAATTCATTTTCAGCCTAAGTCAAAAAAGATGGGAGCAAAGAACGCAACAACAAAAACAACAACTAGGATTACTACACCCAAAATAATTCCCTTGCGTTCACGGGGCTTATAGACTTCTGGCGCATATTCCGGGAGACATTCCTTTATTTTAGAAGCGCCTAATCTTCCCAAAATGAAAATGGAAACAAAAAACCAGACCATTCCCAAGATATCGTAGACATTCAAGGTTTCCGGAGATGTCATTTTAGAGCCAGCGGTTAGTGCCTTATCTACCATATTCGTCAGGATATTCCACCCAAGCATCGGCAAGAAAAAACTCTTTGCGCTCTTTTCCAGCTCCTTGCGATGGAAAAACCACGAAATAATCGGCCCGCCAAGAGCCATGCTCCACATAAATTTTCCCGCCGGATGCGCAACGGCTGCGGTTTCCGGCACAGGTTCCGCGACAACAGTTTCCGGGACTTTGTCTTCGTTCATGTTTTACCTCTGTAAGTTTTTTTCGAAATATACAAAAAAAAACCAGGGTCGGAATGACGACTCTTTTCGTTGACAACGCACCCATTTTTTGTTAAATTTGAATTTGCGAATGATTTGCAAATTAGAATACAAGACGAAAACGCGACAAGTCATCATGGACTTCATGGTCAAGAATCCTGACCGGATTTTCAAGGCTTCCGATATAGCCCAGGACCTGCGCTCCGTTTCCCTGAGCACCATCTACAGGAACCTCGCCCGTCTCGAAAAAGCGGGTATCGTCCAGATTGTCGGGGCCGAAGAGAACAAGGAACTCCAGTACCGCTACACTGGCCCGAGCAAGTGCCAGGAGAAAATGCACCTCGTGTGCAAGGAATGCGGCAAGTTTTTCCACCTGGAAGGCCCCGCACTCAAGATGCTGCAACTTTCGGTACAGCGCGTAAGCGGCTTTGAACTGGACCAGCAGCAGTCGGTTCTGCTCGGGCGCTGCGCCGGATGCTCCATAGCCGCGAAGAAACCCCTCCCGCGGAGGCGTATGCACCATGTTTAAGGCCCTGTTCGACAGGCTTCTGGTTATCTTGGCGTCGCTCTATGTGTCACGCCACCTGGAACACCATTGCCACGGCGAACATTGCCACGTCTGTCACCATATCCATCGCTGTCTGGAACTGATTACGGTCTGCATGGAAATGGTCGTCGCACCTTTTGAAATCGCGCTCTGCTGCGTGTTTTTCAGGCTCCCCCGCATCAAGGCTCTCGATACGTGCCGAGCCACCCTTGTTTCGCAAAAGGTCCTGTTGTTGAATTGAAGTGCGTCGCACCCAAGACGACGAGCGGTACAAAGCCGCATAACAACATCAACAACATTTGTCCATACGGACAAGGACCTTTATATGAAAAAAATTGCATCCATTGCAATACTGCTTTTTGCGTCGGTATTAATGCTGACCGCCTGCAACACGGAATCCGGGAAAAAGGATTCCGCACCGAAAAAGATTTCCGTCGTCGCGACCATCTACCCGCAGTACGACTGGTTGAAGAACGTGATCGGCGAGCATGCCGACGCGGTGGACCTGAAACTGCTCATCAAGAACGGCACCGACCTTCACAGCTACAAGCCCTCGGCACAGGACATCGCGACCATCGCCAAGGCCGACCTTGTCGTTTACGTGGGCGGCGAGTCTGACGAATGGATTGAGAAGGCTCTTGAGGTTACCCCGAAGGAAGGGCGCATCGCGTTGAATCTGATGAAGGCTCTCGGCGACCGCGTCAAGGAAGAAGAAGTCGCGGAGGGTATGCAGGTAGAGGAACATCACCATGAGCACGGCGAAGAAGCCGAAGAACATGAGCATGAACATCATGAGCATGCCGAAAAGCACGAAGACGAGCATCATCACCACGAAGAAGTCGAGAACGACGAGCACATCTGGCTTTCGCTGAAGAACGCTTGGATTTTGGCGAATGCGCTCGCCCAATCGCTTTCGAAGGTGGATTCCGCAAATTCGTCAATTTACACAGCGAACGCTATCCTCTACAACGCAAAACTCTGGGAAATGGACAAGGAATTTGCCACGGCTACTTCGGACGCCTCGCAAAAGACAGTCCTGTTCGGTGACCGATTCCCGTTTCGTTATCTGGTGGACGATTATGGCATTAAGTACTATGCCGCATTTGCCGGCTGTTCCGCCGAGAGCGAAGCGAGCTTTGAAACGGTTACGTTCCTTGCGGGGAAGATGGATTCTCTACAACTGCCCGCCATCTTCACGATTGACGGGAGCAACGGGAAAATCGCCCGAGCCATTCTCGAAGCAAGCAAGAACTCCAAGAACGCGCAGGTCTTGACGCTCAATTCGATGCAGTCGGTGACGGACGAACAGATAAAGGCCGGCGTCGATTACCTCTCCATCATGCGCGACAATCTGGAAGCATTGAAAAAGGCTTTAAAATAATATGAACGAAATAATCCCTCTGATCAAATGCCGCCAGCTGACGCTCGGCTACGGAAGCAAGGACCTGGTCCGCGACCTGGATTACGACGTGAATGTCGGGGACTACCTCTGCATCATCGGACGCAACGGTTCCGGCAAGACAACGTTCCTCCGTGGAATCGCAGGCTTGCTCAAGCCCAAGTCCGGAGATATCGAACTCTGCGAAGGGCTCAAGCGCAGTGAAATCGGTTACCTGCCGCAGATGACGCTAGTCCAGAGGGATTTTCCCGCATCGGTGGAAGAAATCGTTCTTTCCGCATTCCAGGGCAAGTTCCGCCTGCTGCCGTTTTATGGACGGGCCCAGCGGGAACGCGCCATGGAATGCATGGCGCTCACCCGCACCGAAAGCTTGCGCAAATCGTGCTTCCGCGAACTTTCGGGTGGCCAAAAGCAGCGCGTGCTTTTGGCCCGGGCCCTCTGCGCTGCCGATCGTTTATTGCTTCTCGACGAGCCCGTAACCGGCCTCGATCCCGAATCTACGGAAACAATGTACCGCGTCATCAATGACCTGCACAAGAAGGGCATGACCATCGTGATGGTCACGCACGACGTGGACTCCGCCCTGGACGATGCTACCCGCGTGATGAACTTCGACCAAATATCAGTTAAAGGAAGATAAAACCTCAAGTCAAGGAGATCCCCGCATTCGCGGGGATGACAATGTACGGTATGCCAATTGATACGCTTCTTTTCTACCTAGACTTTCCCTTCGTGCGCTACGCGATTGTCGTAGGCGTACTCGTATCGCTCTGTTCGTCACTGCTGGGCGTAACCCTCGTACTCAAGCGCTACTCCTATATCGGTGACGGCCTCTCACACGTTGCATTCGGCGCACTTGCCATTGCAGCAGTACTCAAGGTGACAAACAACATGCTCATCATCTTGCCGGCAACCATAGCCGTGGCTGTACTCCTGCTCTGCACCGGGAAAAACGCTCGCATCAAGGGTGATGCCGCCGTCGCCATGGTATCGGTCGGCGCGCTCGCCATCGGCTACCTGCTGATGAACATCTTTTCCACCTCGGCAAACATCTCGGGCGACGTGTGCACTACGCTTTTCGGTTCCACGTCCATCCTCACGCTGAAACTGGAAGAGGTCATCCTGTGCATCGTACTCTCTTGCATAGTCATCTTCTGCTTCGTCCTCTTCTACAACAAGATTTTCTCCATCACGTTCGACGAGAATTTCGCACGAGCCACGGGCGTCAACACTGCACTTTTCAACCTGCTGATTGCCGTCATCGTGGCAACGATTATCGTACTCGCCATGAACCTTGTGGGTGCGCTTTTGGTATCGGCCCTCGTGGTTTTCCCGGCACTTTCGGCCATGCGCGTATTCAAGAGCTTTTTCTCGGTAACGGTCGCTGCGGCCACCATATCCGTGATTTGCTCGCTTATCGGCATCGTAGTCGCTATTCTCGCCGGGACTCCCGTGGGTTCGACCATCGTGGCGGCGGATATCGTAGTTTTCGGTCTATTCTACCTGATAGGTATTGCACGAAACGGCGGTAACTAATTTGTCCAAATATTTCAAGAAAACAGCAATCGCATTCATTGCTGTGCTCCTGTTCGCGCTGAACGCCTCCGCGAGGGAAGACCTGGGCGATTGGCCGAAGGCCCTCTACGGTCAGGCTCTGCTTGCCGAAGGTTCTCCGCTCCCGAACCCGGCTGAGTATGTGGCAGCAATTACGAAACTGCTGACGGCTAGTGTGAAGTAATTACGCGCAAAACGTCATTAAAGAAGGCCGCGAAATCGCGGCCTTCTTAATTTTTCATATCGGATTTCAACAACATTTGTCAAAAAAAACTGGATAAGCGAGCAGAGCAAGGCCGCAACTCTTTTTAGCCAGAACGTTGGATAATCAAGCAAGACAAGGCGCGAGCCTCCGTAGCGTACTAAAGTACGCAAGGAGGCGAGCAACGCAGTATTGCGCCGATTAGCGAACGTTATTACCCGTGGTACAGATTGCCGGATTGGTAATTCGGTTCCGTCGTGAGGTTCACGCCCAGGCGGCGGAACACGCCCACATCGACCTGCGAGAGGATAACGCTGGAATGCACTTCGCAGTGGCGGAGTTCCGGCAGCTTCTCTAGGGCGATTTTCGCGTTGTAGTCCGTGAGGGCACACACAGAGAGCGCCACGAGCGCCTCGTCCATGTGCAAGCGCGGGTTCTTGTGTCCGAGTTGCTTTGTCTTGAGGTTCTGAATCGGCTCGATGACCATCGGCGAAAGCAGGCGCACTTCGTCGGGAATCTTCGCGAGGTGCTTGAGCGCGTCGAGCAACATGGCAGAAGAAGCGCCCAACAGCGAAGAAGTCTTCGCCGAGATGATGGCACCGTCATTCAGCTGGATGGCAACCGCCGGGCCGCCAGTTATTTCAGCCTTTTCAACAGCAGCCGCAATCACGGGGCGGTCAACAGTGCTGATCTGCGCCTGCTCCATGATGAGTTCCTGCTTGTAAATCTGGTCCTTTTCCGCATTGCCCTTGCGCACGTCGCAGAGCGTGTTATAGTAGCGGCGGATGATTTCCTGCTTGGCGGCCTCGCAAACAGCATCATCGTCGATAATGCAGTTGCCCGCCATGTTCACGCCCATGTCCGTGGGGCTCTTGTACGGGCTCT
>NZ_DFHR01000024.1:115718-342887 GCF_002371935.1 Fibrobacter sp. UBA3718
GTTCACATCGTTCAGGTCGGCGGTCGCCGCCTCGTACGCGAGGTTCACCGGATGCTTGAGCGGGATGTTCCAGATGGGGAACGTTTCGAACTTCGCGTAACCGGCCTTGATGCCACACTTGTTCTCGTGATAAATCTGCGAGAGGCACACGGCCATCTTTCCACTCCCGGGGCCGGGAGCCGTCACCACCACAAGTTCGCGCGTCGTTTCGACAAATTCATTCTTGCCGTAGCCGTCGTCGCTTACAACCAAAGGAATATTGCTCGGGTAACCCGCAATCGGGTAGTGGCGGTAAACCTTGAGTCCCAGTCCTTCCAGCTTCTTCTGGTAGGCAACAGCACTCGGCTGTTCCTGCCAGCGGGTCAGCACCACAGAGCTCACGTAGAGGCCATAACCGCGGAACGCGTCAATCAGGCGGAGCACGTCCTGGTCGTAGGTAATGCCGAGGTCGCCGCGGACCTTGTTCTTTTCGATGTCACCCGCATTAATGGCGATAATGACTTCGGCCTTGTCCTTGATTTTTTCGAGCATGCGGATTTTACTGTCGGGCGCAAAGCCAGGCAGCACGCGGGATGCGTGATGGTCATCGAACAGTTTTCCGCCAAATTCCAGGTAAAGTTTTCCGCCGAATTTCGCGATGCGCTCGGCAATTTTTTCGGACTGCGTCTTGAGGTACGCTTCGTTATCAAAACCTACTTTAAACATCTTTTTCTACCGATTCAAAATTAAAATTCAACGTTCCAAAAATAAAAAATTTTCAGCACAGCCGCAGTCTGATTTACGAAGTAAAAAACGCCTTTCCTAAAAATGTTTTCGGGAAATTTTTCTTTTTTCTAATTCGTTAAGTATCAAGAAATTAAGCGCACCACCAAAAGAAAAATCGAGGCAAGCGGCAAGCTCACCCCGATAAACAAGCAACAAACAACAGAATTTTATTTCGCGATCTTGTGGACCTTGCCGCCGACGTTCACGAACAGCACGCCCCGAGCGCTGATGCGGATTTCTTGATTCACAGAAGTGATTTCCGAAGCCTTCAGCACACGGCCATTGAGGTCAGCAACAAAGAATTTCGTTCCGACCGCTGCGCCATCGATAAAGAGCGAGTTGCCGGACGCATGGACCTTCACGTTGCCGAGAGAAGCCGTGGCAATCACCTTTTCCGGTTTCTTCACCGTCACCTCGTAGAGCTTGCACGATTCAAACGCATGGAACGTGGTGTCGTTTTCATAACTTACGCCATTGTATTCACCTTCTGCCGTCTTTTTCTCGACCTCGGGCTTTTCCTTCCAGATCTTGAAGTTACCGGTGAGATGGAGCATGGCGAGGTAATGCACCAGGCCGTCGTAATAACGCTGGCTGCCCACGATGGGCTTGGAATCCCAGGCCTTCTGCAACACCTTCTTCACCAGATCCTTGTAGCCCTCTTCTTCAAGCAGGGCGTAGGTAGCAACCGCATTCGCGCCCGCCTGGCCGATGGTGAAATCGCCGTATCCGTTGGTGCCGTCCCAGTTGAAGTGGCCGTGCCTGTAGCCGTCCTTCTCGAAGAAGTCGGTAATCACCTTCGCGATTTTCGTTTGGCGTTCCATATCCACGCCGAACAGGTAGCTGTCCATGCCGTAGTTCATGGGGCAACGGATGGCATCGAACGCATACTTCGTAGAATTGTCGCTAAAGGCGTAGTGCGGAGTCCCGTCGAAGTTGCTGTAGTCGCTACACAGGCCCGACTGCGGGTTTGCGGAATTGTAGATGTGGTCGCGGGTGGCCTTCGTCGCCTTTTTCCACTTGTCGGTGTTGGTGTCGGACCAGCGGCTGAACAGGTCCACGAATGCGGGCAAACTGTAAGAGGCGTCGCCCCAAGTGTTGTTGCCGTCGCTCGGCTGGAACGTAGCAATGAAGGACTGTTCGCTGTACAGGGATTGGCCGTTGCCTTTCCAGCAGGCCCTCAAGATGCTCTGTGCGTCCTTCATGTAGTTCGCGTCGTCCCAGCGGTTGGCCGCAAACAAAAGCGCCATCATGAAGTAGATTTCGCCGTCGGGAGCGTTGCCCCAGTCGCGCACGGAACCGTCGCGGTTCGCCTGCCACGCAAAATAGCCGGAACCACCCGTGGCAGGATTGCTCCACATGTGTTTCTTGGCCCAGTTCCAGAGTTTGCCGAACTGTTCCTTGTGGTTGGTCTGCACGGCAATCATCATGCCGTAGCTCATGCCCTCGGAGCGAATATCGTTGTTGTTTATATCGACAATATAGCCGCCGTCGTTGTCTTCGTAATACACGGTCTTGTCGTTCTGGCCGCCAAAGTAATGGTTCCAGAGTTCATCCAGCTTGTCCTGGATGTCCTTGTCCGTCTTGCCGAGGAAAGTCTTGAACGGGCTCGTGTAATCGCCCGTGTAGTAGGCACCCGTAGACTGAGAACCGTCCTTTTCGCAGTCGGGGCCAAAGTAGGCTCCGCTATCGTCGAAGAAGGTGCCAGTGTATATTGAATTCTCCGCCGCAATGGCCATAGAGGCACACAGCAGAGCTACCGAAAATACGGATAGGTTTTTCATTTTTCTCTCCAATCGGATTGTTTCAACCTATCCATAACAAACCCATGTATAATATAGATAAGGGAGGCCCGATTTCATCTACCGCACAGAAAAAGCCGTTGTTAGCCAAAACAACGCAAATTCGGCGTTTTTGCGTTAAAAAAAGCAAAAAAGTGCCTCCAGGGCAGGAATTTCGCATAAGCCCCGGAGGCACCGTTGTACGGAGATCTTTAGGCGATTACAAGCCCTTCGTTCGTGGCGGTATCGCCCTCGATGTGGAAAGAATTGAGCACCGGATGTTCGCGGTCCATGAGCGAAAGGATCAAGTAGCTCGCCCTAGAATCGTAGGCAAGACGCTTGTCTTCTTCCGACGGGCGCGAAGGGGATTCCGGATGGGAATGCCAGTTGCCCAG
This sequence comes from Fibrobacter sp. UBA3718, assembly GCF_002371935.1. Taxonomy (NCBI): domain Bacteria; kingdom Pseudomonadati; phylum Fibrobacterota; class Fibrobacteria; order Fibrobacterales; family Fibrobacteraceae; genus Fibrobacter; species Fibrobacter sp. UBA3718. The sequence continues at coordinate 118,657 of NZ_DFHR01000024.1, forward strand.
CGGCGAGAGGCCGTTTGCACGCATGTCCTTGATGGCGGCAAGCTGTTCCTTGGGGTCCAGCGAAAAATGCTCGTTGGAATGGTCGATATTCGTGAGCAGGTAGACCTTCTCGATATGCTTGTCGCTACCTTCGATGCGCCCCGCAATCAGCCCGCAGGCCTCTTCGGGGAGGTTCTTTTGGGCGTGCGCAAGGATTTTTTCGTATTCAGATTTCGGTAATGTAATCATTTGAAATAATTCCTATGACCATCTATCGTCTTTCGTCTATAGGGCGAAGCCCGTTCTTTCATCTAATTTAGTGTTTCAAGTCGCAGACCGCCTGCTCGTAGTCGATGAGCTGGGTGATGGTCGGGTGCGTGCCGCACACGGCGCAGTCTTCGGTATGCGTCGGCAGTTTCACCTTGCGGAATTCCATCGTGAGCGCATTGTAAGTGAGCAGGTAACCCGTGAGCAGATTACCCACACCGAGAATGTACTTGACAGCTTCCATCGCTTGCAGGCTACCGATGACTCCGCCCATGGCGCCAATCACGCCCGCCTGCTTGCATGTCGGCACGGCATCTTTCGGAGGGGGTTCCTTGAATACGCAGCGGTAGCAGGGGCCCTGGCCCGGAACATACGTCATGAGCTGTCCCTGGAAACGGATGATTCCCGCATGGGAGAACGGTTTCTTCGCCATCACGCAGGCGTCGTTAATGAGGAACTTCGCCGGGAAATTGTCCGTGCCGTCGATGATGAAATCGTAATCCTTGATGAGGTCGAGGATGTTCTCGCTGGTGACGAAGGTGTGGTAAGTAACCACCTTCACGTCGGGGTTCATCGCTTCCATCGTCTCTTTCGCGGACTGCACCTTGGGCTTGCCTACATCGGCCGTCGCATGGATAATCTGGCGCTGCAGATTGGAAAGGTCAACCACGTCGGCATCGGCAATGCCGATGGTGCCCACGCCTGCTGCAGCAAGGTACATCGCCACAGGAGCCCCGAGGCCACCAGCGCCAATCACGAGCACCTTCGCATTCAAAAGCTTCTTCTGGCCCTTCGCGCCCACCTCTTTCAAGATGATGTGGCGCGAATAGCGCTCCAGCTGTTCGTTAGTAAAAGCCATTAACAGCCACCTCCCATGAAATAGAGGAACTCGACGCTGTCGCCGTCCTTGAGCACGGCCTTGTCAAACGTTCCGCCCTCAACAAATTCCTCGTTCACCGAAACCGTCACGTAAAGCGGGTTGTCAATTTTCTCGGCTTCAATCAGTTCTGCGACGGTGAGGCCGTCCTTGTATTCTTTCTTGTTTCCTGCAACAGTAATAATCATTTTATACTCCTTGGTTAGTCGCCGACCTTCTTCACGATGAGCGTGTAGGTTCCGTCCTGGTTGTCGTCAAGTTTCAAGATTTCGTGACCCTCTTCCTTGATGCTGCGCGGCACGTTCTGCACCGGTTCGCCGTCGTTCAGGCGGATAGAAAGGATTTGGCCTTCTTCCAGTTCCTCGAGGGCGACCTTCGCCTTCACGAAAGTAGTCGGGCACACGACATCGGTAATGTCGATGGTATCGTCGATTTTTATTTCTGCCATTGTTGTTTCTCCGTACATTGTTGTTTTAATCTGGCCCAAATATAGAACGCGTTTTCGCACGCGTCCAATACATTGTTTTTATGCTGAATTATCGGTTTTTTCTATAGCAAGTTGCCATCCTGTGATTTTTTGATGACGTTAAATTAATTCAGAGCACATTAATCTTTCGTCTGTAGCGAGTTTGCGAGCGATCTTTCGTCTAAATAATGTAGTACCACTCCTCGCTCTGGGTAATTTCTTCCGTCTTGTGTTGCTTATCGGTAGAAACGTAGTCCATTTCGAGGCTCTTCATGCTCACGCGAGTATTGGGCGCGACAGAACTCGTGATGAAGGCACTGCCACCGATAATGGCATTTTCGCCTACAACCGTATCGCCGCCTAGAATGGATGCGTTCGCGTAAATAGTTACGTTGTCTTGAATGGTCGGATGACGTTTTTTGCCGGAGAGGCGCTGACCCCCGCGCGTCGAGAGCGCACCGAGAGTCACGCCCTGGTAAATCTTCACGTTATTGCCAATAACCGCAGTTTCGCCAATCACAATGCCCGTACCATGATCAATAAAGAAGTACTTGCCGATGGATGCACCTGGATGAATGTCAATTCCCGTCTTGGAATGCGCATACTCAGTCATGAGCCGCGGGAGAACCGGAACGTGCAAAAGGTAAAGTTCATGGGCAATGCGAAAGATGGTTGTCGCCATAAGGCCCGGATACGCAAGAATAATTTCGTCGAGGCAGCCGGCTGCAGGGTCGCCATCAAAAGCGGCATGCAAATCGGTTTCAAGACATTCGCGAATCCAAGGAATCTTCGCGAAAAATTCCTTGCAGATGCGGTAGCTTTCAATCTTGCGCTCGTCCGAAGTCATGGTACCACGGAGCTTGCAATAATCAAGCGCGATGGCCACCTGCTTGTGGAGGTGGTAAAAAGTATCTTCGATAATGACCGCGAAACTATTCTTCGGGTTGTAAATCTTGTGCGAGCGGTCCCTGAAATGTCCGGGATAAACCACACGGATCAGGTTCTGCAAAATCGTCTGAATCTCGGCCTGGTCGGGTCGATTATAGATGTCAATGTTGTCGATATGCTTGCCGCGATTGTAATCGGCAAAAATCGTCTGGACAGCTTTTTCGACTTCTGATTCCTGGATAAGTTCGTGCATGACAAAATTCAGGGTAAAAATTTAAGGAATAGTGTGGAATGTGAAATGTGAGATGTGAAATGAAATTATCTTCACTCCACACTACACATTCCACACATCACATTTTATGCGAACGTCTTCAACGCCCTCACGAGAGCGTCGATGTCGTCCGGCGAGTTGTACAGCGCAAGCGTCGGGCGTACGGTACTTTCGTAACCGAAATGCCTGAGCACCGGCTGTGCGCAGTGGTGACCAGTACGCACGGCAACACCATAGGCGTCGAGCCTCTTGCCCACTTCTTCGTCGGAATAACCGTCGAGTTTGAAGGCCAGAGCAGAGGCCTTGTTGAGTGCCGTACCTACAAGGTGCAGACCCTTGACAGTCTTCAGTTCCTTGAGGCCATACTGCAGCAGTTCATGTTCCCAGCGGAACACGCAGGGCATCCCGATTTCGGAGAGGTACTGGAGGGCTGCACCGAGGCCAACAGCGTCGGCGATGCTTCCGGTTCCCGCTTCGAACTTGTTCGGAATCCCATTGTAGATGGTGCGCTCGAAGGTCACATCGGCAATCATGTTGCCACCGCCGTGGTACGGGCGGGCCGCTTCAAGCAATTCCTTCTTGCCGTAAACGACGCCGATACCGGTCGGAGCAAACACCTTGTGTCCGGAGAATACGAAGAAGTCTGCGTCGAGGGCGGAAACGTTCACCGGAATGTGCGCGATGGACTGCGCACCGTCAATGAGGATTCTCACGCCGTGCCTGTGGGCGATGGCAATGAGTTCCTCGATCGGTGTCACGGTGCCGAGCACGTTCGAAACGTGAGTCACGGAGACGAACTTGGTGCGCTTCGTGAATAGCGCCTCGTAATCGTGCAGCTTGAGCTGGCCGGTGGAATCGCAGGGGATCACCTTGATGATTGCGCCTGTTTCTTCGGCAATGAGCTGCCACGGCACAATGTTGGCGTGGTGTTCCAGGATAGAGACGATGATTTCGTCGCCCGGCTGGAGCGTCGGCTTCACGTAGGCGTTAGCCACCAGGTTGATAGCTTCGGTAGTACCGCGCACGAACACGATTTCCTGCGAAGACGGGGCCCCGATAAAGTCGCGCACGATGTTACGGGCGTTTTCATAGGCATCCGTCGATGTAGCCGCCAGCGTATGGGCGCCACGGTGCACGTTGGAGTTCTCGTTTTCGTAGTAGTACTTGAGACGGTCAATCACCACCTGCGGGCGCTGCGTCGTAGCACCGTTATCGAGCCAAACGAGAGGATGCCCGTTGACCTGCTTCGAAAGAATCGGGAAGTCGCTACGGATTTGCGCAAGATTCTTGGAACCGATGCGGATGGATTCGTTGCGGGAATTGGAGCCGCTGTTTGCAGAACCCGTCTTCACGGAATCGCCACCGAGAGATGTCGGAGCGTCGATCGGGCGAGCGTTCTGGGCAGCCTGCGTCTTGGACACGACCTTCGGGGAGTATCCTTGAGCCGGTGCGGGGGCCGCCGGGACATCGCCAAACTGCGACACAAATTCCGCTTCGGGAACCGCAGGGGCTTCCACGGAGTTGAGCCAGGCATCGGTGGAATTGCCGCCATAAGCGAACGGAGCCGAAGAAGTCGGCTGGTCGCCATAGGTCGCAAACGGATGTTCCCAGTCGAATGCGGGAGTCTGGTTGATGGCAGCAGCCCCTTGGGCAGCGCTCACTCCCTGAGCCGCCGAAGCGTTCTGCACTTCGGGTGCCGCGGGAGTTGCAGCATAAGCACTGTCCGTCAAGTCGGGAAAGTACTCATTTGCCAACTGCTCCAGTTCAGCCGCATTGGGAACTCCGGCGAGCTCTTCCAGCGATCTGGTATCTGGATTATTCGTAATCATAGTATTCGCCAACCTCTACGTCTTCAAGGACTGCAATGGCGTCGTCGGCAAGGATAGCCGCAGAGCAGTACAGGGAAAGCAGGTAAGAAGCAACGCCCTTGTTGTCGATGCCGCGGAAACGCACGGAAAGGCCACGAGAGTGTTCATTCTTGAGACCGGCCTGGAAGAGGCCAATCACGCCGCGCTTGGCTTCGCCAGTGCGCACGAGCAATATATTGGTCTTGCCGCCCTGGGACTTTGGATTCTTCACGCCGTCCACGAGAAGCTTGTCGGTCGGAACGAGAGGAATGCCGCGCCAGGTGAGGAACTTGCCACCGGCGATGTCCACGACAACGGGCGGCACGCCACGGCGGGTGCATTCGCGTTCGAATGCGGCAATGGCACGCGGGTGAGCAAGGAAGAAGGACGGTTCCTTCCAGACCTTCGAAATGAGTTCGTCGAGATCGTCCGGTGTGGGGCGGCCGTCGGCGCGGAGCGGCTGGATGCGCTGGGAATCAGCCACGTTCTTCAGCAGGCCGTAATCGTCGTTGTTGATAAGCAGGCTTTCCTGACGTTCGCGGAGCGATTCGATAGCGAGGCCGAGCTGTTCCTGAACCTGGTCGTACGGAGAGCTGTAAACGTCTTCGATGGCCGTGTTCACGTTGATAATCGTAGAGATAGAATTGAGCTTGTATTCGCGCGGTTCGGTTTCGTATTCGACATAGCCTTCCGGAATAATGTCGGTTTTCTTGGTCTGGCTGCAAAGAACATCGAGCGGGGTTTCGCCTTCCACGACCTTGTTCACACGGAACAGGCCCGTTTCGAGACCCTTGAATTCAAGGAACTTGGTGAGCCACTTGGGAGTCAGCGCACCAAATTGCGGCTTGGTCTTGGTGACGTTCGCCAGGTTGTAGGCAGCCTTTGCGCCAAGCGCATTGATGCCGGTTTTCTTTTCTGTAGCTTCATTTGCCATAGTGGTTTACCTCTTGGGTTTGTGTTAAGTGTTGCACCCCGTCATCCTGGAGGCCGAAGGCCGATAGGATCCAGTGCAGATTTTTGAATTCCTATTAGTTCTATAGGATTTTGCGAGAAAAAATTTTACAGCCATGCGCCTTCGTGCGAGAACATGATGTCCTTCATGGCATCAACGCCGCCTTTAAGGTTGTAGAGCGGCCCCGTGTAGCCCGCCTCGCGCAAGGTGTTGATGGCGAGAATGCTTCGCTTGCCCTGCTTGCAAATGAAAACCGTATCCTTGTTCGGGTCCAGTTCTTTTTGCCTGCGGGCCAGCTGCCCGATGGGAATCACAATGGCGTTCGGGAAGCGCAAAATCGCGCGTTCATGCGGCTCGCGCACATCCACGATAGTCATCGGGTCGCCATTGTCAATCTTCTTCGCGAGTTCTTCGGGAGTAAAGCCCTCCACCGGAATTTCGTTTTCGGTCTTGAGCCCGCAAAGTTCATCGTAATCGATTTCCTCGACATCGGTAATCGTCGGGTTGTTCCCGCAAATAGGGCAGTTCCTGTCGCGTTCCACCTTCAAGATTCGCGAAGTCAGGTACAGGCTATCAATATGCAGGAGCTTCCTGTTCAGGTGCTCGCCGATACCGAGAATCAGTTTGAGCGCCTCGTTGGCCTGGATGCTCCCGACAATGCCGGGAAGCGGACTGATTGCACCACCTTCGGAACAGGAGGGAATAAGCCCTGCCGGCGGAGGCGACGGGAATTGGCAACGGTAGCACGGTCCGCCGTCCAGATTGAAAATGCCCACCTGGCCCTCGAACTGGTAAATCGCGCCGAACACGACAGGAATGCCGTGCAGCGCACACGCATCGTTAATGAGGTAGCGCGCCTTGTAGTTGTCGGAGCAGTCGATCACCAAATCGTAACCGTCAATCTGTTCCAGAATATTCGAAGAATCTAGCTGCACCTTTTCGGCGATAAATTCGATATTCCTGTTGATGTTTTTTACCTTGTCCTTGGCGGAGGCGACTTTCGGGCGCTTGATATCGCGGGAACCGTGAAGTACCTGGCTCTGCAGGTTTTCGAGCGAAACCTCGTTGAAATCGATGACCTTGATGGTCCCGACACCCGCCGCGGCTAGGTACTGGATTACAGGCGACCCGAGCGCGCCCGCACCCGCGACAACGACCTTGGCCGCCTTGATGCGTTTCTGGCCCTTCACGCCAATTTCCTTAAGCATCAGGTGCTTGCCGAAGCGTTCCACCTCGCTGTCATCGAAGGCGACTTCCTTGCGCCTCTCGTCCGAAATGAGACTTTCGACCGCAGCGCTCTCCGCTTCTTCAACAGGCGCCCCGCCCGCAATCGCAGGCAACAACAGGATTTCCGTTTCTTCGGGAAGCGGCGTTTCCCAGAGGGTTTCCACCGTCAGGTTCTTGCCGTTGACATAAATCTGAATAAAGTTCCGGAGCTTGCCACCATCATCGTAAAGGACGTTCTTGGCATCCGGATACATGTCCAAAAGGATGGCGAGAGCCTTCCGTACCGTGCTCGCGGGAATTTCAATCCGCGCATTTCTACCAAAAAAATTTCTAAGGGTAGCCGAGATGTATATTTTCACTTTTTCCTCCGTACAAAAAAAAGTGGCATTTTGAACAAAATAATCAACAGGATTATTTCAACGCGAAATATAGAACCGAATTTTGCCTATGTCCAATACTTAATTTTTATGCAGAATTATCAGTTTTTCTTATAACGCCTATAACTTCTGATGTCGGCAACACCCTCTCTTGTCACGGAAATTATCACGTAAACAAGCCCTGGGACCATATTTTCGACATCTTCCCTGGACGGGATCGCCTCATAATCGGGGTGCGAGTGGTAAAAACCGACGATTTCAAGCCCGCTTCCCTCGATTTCCCGCTCCACCTGGTAAAGAAAGAGAGGGTCCGCCTCGAAATGCGTCCCTCTCCCCTCTCCCTGAATCCGGTTAGGCAAAGCACATATTTCCGTCACCTCGAACTTGCCGTCCGGGGCGTTTTTCCCGAGCAAAATCCCGCAACATTCATGTGGATAACTTTGCCGGGCCTCTTCTGCAATACGTTGCTGCCAGCTCATTTCTTAACGCTAGACACTCGCTTCCAGGATTTTCTTCGCAAACACGTCGCGACCGATGCGGTCGATGGTGTACTTGAAGCGTTCACCGGGTTTCGCGTTCTCGGCAAAGAACGTGATGGCCGCATCGCAGATGTCCAGTAGTTTTTGCTTGTCTTCGACGAAGGGGACAATCGTTTCGCCCTTGTTGATATTGTTGCCGAAAAGCCCGCCGAAGGAGACGATGTAGCCGTGGGTATCTTCCCAGGCATCCGTCGGGCAAGACTTGTAGCAGCGACCGCAGAAGTTGCACTGCGATTCGTCGAAGATGACCTTCTTGTTTTCGACCTTGATGGCGCCCTTGCGGCAAGTCTTTGCGCAGAGCCCGCAGCCGATGCACTTGTCCTCAATCCACTTGACCTTGATGGCCCCCTTGATGCCCACGTCGTTTTCTTCGGCCTTGAGGCAGTTGTTCTGGCAACCGGTCACGCCGAACTTGAACTTGTGCGGGAGTTCGCGTGCAAAATAGCGGTCGTCGAGTTCCTTGGCAAGTGCGTAGGTGTCGATACACCCGCTCGGGCAAACGGCTTCACCCTGGCACGCCGTGATGGTTCGCACGCGGGGGCCGCAAACGCCCGGTTCCACGCCGCCTTCGGCCAAGGCTGCCTTCACGTCTTCCACGTTTTCGAGTTTGATGAACGGGATTTCGACGCTCTGCCTGGAGGTCAAATGGGCGTAACCTTCGCCGTACTTGTCGGCGACTTCCGCGATTTTGGCGAGTTGTGTTGCGGTCAAATTACCGCCCACCACGCGTACGCGAAGCGAGAAGTTGTTCTTCTGCTTCTGGCGCATCCAACCGCCCTTTTTAAGAGTTGCATAATCCGTTGCCATATTTTTGTGTCTCCGTTTAAATCTTCTTTATAGCCTGTTCGAAATCTTCCTTCAGATCCTCGATATTCTCGATACCGATGCTCACGCGGATAGTCCCTTCGAAAATTCCCGCATGTTCCTTCTGTTCCTTGGAACTGTGCGTAAAGATGGTGCTTTCCGGGTGTATCACCAGCGTGCGGATATCCCCGATATTGGTGGCGATGGTGGCGTACTTGAGCCCATTAATCAGCTTGAACGCCCGTTCCTTCGTGCCTGCATCAATCGTGAGGATTGCGCCTCCCCTGCCGCCAAGCTGCTTCTGCACCAGGTCGTAATAGGGGCTGCTTTTCAGGGCCGGATAGTTGACAGAAACGTCATCAAAGCCCTGCAAAAATTCCGAGAGTTGCAGCGCGTTGCTGCAAAGGCGATCCATGCGCAGGCCGAGAGTCTCGAGACCGAGCGAATTGAGGAAAGACGTCTGGGGAGCAACGCAGCAGCCCACGTTGCGCCAGATTCCGTTGCGCAATTTCGCGATATAGGCGAACTTGCCAAAACGCCTGTATTCCTCGAGGCCCTTGTAGCGGGCGTAATCCCAAGGGAAGTTCCCGCTATCGACAATGAGGCCGCTAATCGCAGAACCGCTGCCGTTAATGTACTTCGAAGACGAATGCACAACGATATCCGCGCCGAAATCGAAGGGATGCACAAGGTACGGGGTCGCCGTCGTGCTATCGACAATGAACGGGACACCGCCCTCGTGGGCAGCATCCGCTACGGCCTTCAAGTCAACAACGTTCAGTTTCGGGTTCCCGATAAGTTCGGTAAACACCGCCTTAGTCTTTTCGTTCAGCTGTTCGCGGACACTTTCGGCTGTCACTTCGGTAACGAACCGCGTCGTGATGCCGAACGCCTCCAGGTCGTGGAACAGGTCGATAGTGCCGCCAAAAAGCCCGGCACTCGCAATCACCTCGTCACCCGCGTGCAAAATGTTCAAAAGCGAGATAGTCACCGCGGCCATGCCCGAAGAGCAGGCCACCGCGCCAATGCCCTTCTCGAGCGACGCGATTCGGCGTTCAAAGGAATCGTTCGTGGGGTTCGCGATGCGCGTATACGCAAAACCTGGAGCCTTGTTGTTGAACACGGCTTCGAGTTTTTCGGCAGAATCCTGTGAAAAGGCGCTCACCTGGTAAATCGGCGCAAGCGTAGAACCGCTACATCGGTCACTACCAAAATTCTGGTGCAATAAAGCAGTATTGAATTCCATTCAGCATGTCTCCGTACATTTTTTTATCCGCAGCCAAATATAGAACGGGATTTCAACCCCGTCCAATACTTAATTTTTATGCGGAATTATCAGTTTTTTCTATAACAAAGCCGCATCCGTTCGTTAAATCACCACCACCGGCTCACGCAGCGACTTGTTTTCGAGCAGGGTCGCGGTATCGCCCTGAGTCACGAACATGCGATAGATGAACACATCCACCTTCTCGCCCACCTTGATTCTCGGCTGATCGAAGGAGCGCCGCGCCGTAAGCAAGACCCCGTTCACGCGGACGCGCAGTTCGATACCGTAACCACGGAAATCCACTTCTTCCACGACGCCTTCTTCTGCAGAATTCTTGTACTTCTGCACTTCAGTTTTCTTGGTGACCTTCACGAATTCCGGGCGCACAATCGCATTTTCCGCATTCTCGAGGATGTCAAAACGACGGAAATTACTATAGTCCTTGAAAATGCTGGGCTGGCCAAAGAACGATGCCGTAAAGGCGGTTTTCGGGTTGCTGTAAACCTCGTACGGCGTGCCCACCTGCTCGATGCGGCCCCTGTTCGTGATGATGATTTCGTCGGCGACTTCGATGGCTTCGTCCTGGTCGTGGGTCACAAAGATGCTCGTGACGCCGAGCTTCTGGATCATACCCTTGAGCCAACTGCGCAGTTCCTGACGCACCTTCGCGTCGATAGCGGCAAAGGGTTCGTCGAGCAGGAGCAACTGCGGATTGGGAGCGAGCGCACGCGCAAAGGCAACACGCTGGCGCTGCCCGCCCGAAAGTTCGCTCGGGTAACGTTTCTCGAGCCCGGAAAGGCCCACCAGTTCCAAGAGTTCGTGGACGCGTTCCTTGATTTCATTCGCGGGCTTTTTCGCAATCTTCAAACCGAAGGCCACGTTATCAAAGACGGTCATGTAGCGGAACAATGCGTAACTCTGGAACACGAACCCGATGCCGCGCTTGCTCGCGGGCACATCGTTGATGACCTTCCCGTCGATGATGATTTCGCCGCTGTCCGGGTTCTCGAGCCCCGCAATCATGCGGAGAATCGTCGTCTTGCCCGAACCGCTCGGGCCCAGAAGGCCAATGAGTTTCCCCTTCTCGATGCCGACAGTCACATCGTCCGAGGCCTTGAAATTTCCGAAATGCTTGTTGATATGTTTGAGTTCGACGTACATAAAATCTCCTTTCAAGGCTATTTCTTTCTTCCCTTATGTTCAATGACGCTTCTTGCCACCAGAATGAGAATGGCAAGCATCACCAGTATCGACGCCACCGCAAACGCAGGCACGTACTGGAACTCGTTAAAAAGGATTTCCACATGGAGCGGGAGCGTGTTGGTCTTTCCGCGCAAGTGGCCCGAAATGACAGACACCGCACCGAATTCGCCCATGGCACGCGCCGCGCAGAGCACCACGCCATAAAGGAACGCCCACTTAATATGCGGGAAGGTGATGCGCCTGAAAATCGTAAAACCTTTCGCACCCATCAGCGCCGCCGCCTCTTCCTCGTCGGTTCCCTGCGATTCCAGCACCGGAATCAATTCACGCGAAATGAACGGGAACGTCACGAAAATCGTCGCGAGCACAATTCCCGGCACAGCAAAGACAATCTTGATGTCGGCATCCTGCAACAGCGGGAAAATCGGGCTCTGACGGCCGAACGTGAGCAAGAAAATCAGGCCTGCGATAATCGGCGAAACCGTCACCGGCAAGTCAATGAGCGTCGCGAGAATCTTTTTCCCCTTGAACTTGAACTTCGTAAGGCTCCAGGCGGCACACAAGCCAAAGACCGTGTTGATGGCGACTGCAAAGAACGAAGCCTCCAGCGTCAAAAGAATCGCCTTGATGGTGTAATCGTCGCTAACCGCCTTGCTGTACACCGCAAAGCCCTGCTTAAAGGCCTCGGTAATTACCGTAATCAGCGGGAGAATAAGCATCAGGAAGACGAAAAGCAGGCTTATGCCAATCAGCGAATACCTGACCAGCTTAGAACCCTTCGTATCGCGATGTAGCCCGCTCTGCGTAACTGCACTCATTAGCTACCTCCCTTGAGAATCTTGGCGTTCCTGTTCTGCACCACGTTCACCAGGAACAGCGTAATGAACGACGCCACCAGCATCACGAGGGCGATCGTCGTCGCGCTGGAATAGTCGTATTCCTGAAGTTCCGACATGATGATGAGCGGTGCGATTTCGGTTTCGAAGGGCATGTTGCCAGCGATAAACACGACACTACCGTATTCGCCGAGGCAGCGCCCGAAAGCGAGCCCGAACCCCGTAAAGATGGCGGGAATCAGTTCCGGCAATATTACCTTCCAGAAAATCCGCGTGCGACTTGCGCCCAGCACCCCAGCAGCCTCTTCGTAGGCGGGGTCCAGTTTTTCGAGCACCGGCTGCACCGCGCGTACCACGAACGGGATGCCGATAAACACCAGCGCCACCGTGATGCCGATGCGCGTAAACGCAATCTTGATGCCGAAATTCGCAAAAAAGCCGCCTACAAGGCCCGTATCCGAAGTGAGCGCCGTAAGCGCGATGCCCGCCACCGCCGTAGGGAGCGCAAACGGGAGCTCAATCGTTCCATCTACGATGCGCTTGAGCGGGAACGTGTAACGCACCAGCACCCAGGCGAGAACCACGCCCATCACCGCGTTGATAAGCGATGCGATAAAAGCCGTCAAGAAACTCACTTTAAAACTGGACAGCACGCGCGGCCGCGTGATGACATCGATAATCTCGCTTGCACTCATCTGGGCCGAAAACACGACCAGCGAGGCAAGCGGAATCAACACCACCACGCTCAAAATCGCCAGGGTCACCCCTGTTGTAAGGCCGAAGCCCGGTATGACAACACTCTTTCTTTTCATAAGCGTCGCCAAATATAGAACGGGATTTCACGCGTGTCCAATACTTAATAATTATGCTGAATTATCAATTTTTTCTATAACAAACAGGGTGTAACCGACATGCGAAAATATTTATATTACCACTGAAAATTTGGAGGCATTAGATGAGCTTGACACTTGAACGCGCAAAAGAAATCAACAAGGGCCACGTAACCGAAGAATCGCTGGTCATCCATTCCCTCAACGTATGCTATGCCATGGGCGCGATGGCCAAGCACTTCGGCGAAGACGTGGAACATTGGCAGGCCGTGGGCTACCTGCACGATTACGACTACCAGGAATTTCCCGAAGAACACCTGCAGCACACCGAAAAGGAACTGCTCGCGCAGGGCGTCTCCGAAGAAGACGTGCGTGCCATTTTGGCGCACGGTTTTGAAATCGTGAACCAGGTGGAACCCAAGACCAACATGGAAAAGAGCCTGTTCACCGTGGACGAACTCACCGGAATCATCCAGGCCTGCGCGAGAATGCGCCCCAACGGCATTCTGGACCTCGAAGTGAAAAGCTTCGTGAAGAAGTTCAAGGACAAGAAATTCGCCGCCAAATGCAATCGCGACTACATTTTGAAAGGCTGCACCCTGCTCGGCATGGACGTGAAGGATGTTGCTGCCATCTGCATCGAGGGCATGCGTGAACACGCCGCCGAAATCGGATTGGCGGGGAACGCCGGGGCTCAATAAAGGAATAAAACTTAAAATATCAAAAAATCCCCGCTCCGGAGAGCAGGGATTTTCGCTATGACAATTTGGCTCTAGATTCTATCGCCTCTTCGAGGCTCCAGAGTGACAACCTGGCTTACTTCTTTTCGTAAATCTGGTCAAAGATGCCGCCGTTGGAGAAGTGCGTTCCCTGCGCCTTGTCCCAACCGCCGAAGTGCTCGATAGAAATCAAGTTCACGTTCTGGTCGAATTCCTTGTACTGGTCGAGAATGGCCTTGTTGGAGGGGCGGTAATGGTTCTTCGCTGCAATGTGCTGGCCGTCGTCGCTGTAGAGGTAGTTTAGGTACTCGGTGGCAAGTTCGCGGGTGCCGCGTTTGTCGACCACCTTGTCCACGATGGCAACGGAAGGTTCAGCCAGAATGCTGATGCTCGGGATTACGATTTCATAGTCGTTCGGGTAGTCCTTGAGCGCGAGGAAGGCTTCGTTTTCCCATGCGAGAAGCACGTCGCCCTGGCCGTTTTCGATAAAGGTGGTGGTAGAGCCGCGAGCACCGGAAGCGAGCACGAGCACGTTCTGGAACAGTTTCTTGATGAAGTCCTTGACCTTGACCTCGTCATTGTTGTACTGCTTTTCGGCCCATGCCCAGGCGGCGAGGTAGTTCCAGCGTGCGCCACCGGAAGTTTTCGGGTTCGGCGTGATGATGCCAATGCCCGGCTTCACGAGGTCACCCCAGTCCTTCAGGTTCTTCGGGTTGCCCTTGCGGACCAGGAACACGATGGTAGATGTATACGGGGAGCTGTTCAGCGGGAATTCCTTGACCCAGCCGTTTTCGATGAGGCCCGCGTCGCGCACGGCATTCACGTCGAATTCAAGGGCGAGCGTCACCACGTCGGCTTCGAGACCGTTGGCCACTTCCAGGGCCTGCTTGCCGGAACCGCCGTGAGATTGCGTGATTTCCACTTCGCCACCGGTCTTTTCTTTCCAGTGCTTCTTGAACACTTCGTTGTAGTTGGCGTAGAGTTCGCGGGTCGGGTCGTAAGACACGTTGGTGAGCGTCTGCTTTTCGACCTTCTTGGCGGATGCTTCGCTCTTCTGTTCGTCAGAAGAAGAGCATGCGCTAAACCCGATAGTTCCCGCAATCAGGAGACTTGCCGCAACGGCGGACTTGACAAAATTCTGATTCATTCTTATACCTCGCTTGTTTATTGTTTTTGTTTGTTGTTTTTTTGTGCGCCGAAATATAGAACCCGTTTTTGCCATTGTCCAATACTTAATTCTTATGCGGTATTATCGGATTTTTTTATAAGTATCGAACGCAAAATAGCCTTTTGCTATCGGCAGGTATAAGAAAATAGTATAGCACCGGATATTGCGCCACGTAAACCCGATTTGTATTTTATAGTATCACCCCAAAATTCAAGAGGTCAATATGTATTCTACCCACTATATGGATTTGCTCATGCAAAATTCCCCGTGGAACCTAATTTACTTTATGGCAATCCCGGTAGTGCTTGCCGAAACGGTTGCCATTACGGAATTGCTCTTGCCTTTTGCGGATAAACGAAGTAACCTAGTAAAAAAGATAAACCGTGTCTGCGGAATTTTGGGCGGAATCGCCTTTGTTATCATCGCCATTTACTTTATTCCAAATATCGTCGTGCCGCTCGCATCTAACGGCGAATTCCGCACCTGGGTCGATGCCGTTGCCATCGGTTCCTACGTGATTGCCGCCGTCCCCATGATTTTGCTGGCTTTGCTCAATGTGCGCGTATTGTGGCGAAAGGCTAGCGAAGCGCAACGTTCACTTGTCCGCATTCTGCTGTTGGCGGCGTTCCTCGTATTCTCTCATATCGCCATGATTTTTGGCATGGTGGATCCGGGCATTGCCGGCTATTCCCCCGACAAGGCGACCTCTGCGGTATCAGCCCCTGCGGTAGAGATGGACCACCATCATCACCACCATCACTAAATACTTTTATACACAACAAAGAAAATGTCCGAAGTCAAAAAATTCCTTGCAAAAGATTTCTACACGGTCAATGCTCAAAATTCGACACTGCTCGATGTCCGCGAACCCAGCGAATCCATCGTACGCCCTGTAAATGGTGCGCTGCAGGTTCCGTTCTTTGAACTGTCCAAGAAGATAGACAGCCTCCCGAAGGACAAGCCCGTTTACGTGTTCTGTTCTACGGGAGACCGTTCCGAAGAGGTCGCTGAAATCCTCGCCGACCGCGATTACGACGTGTACAATGTGGAAGGCGGGCTTGACGCCGTCCCGAAAATTCACTATGTGGATGCTAAGGGCCTCAAGTGCCCAGGCCCAATCGTGAAGGTGGACGAAGCGGTCAAAAGTGTATCCGTCGGCGAAGAAGTCCAGGTGGAAGCGACCGAGAAAGCGTTCTTTTCGGATGTGGATGTCTGGTGCCAGCGAACCGGCAATGAATTGAAATCGCTTTCCGAAAAAGACGGCGTAATCTATGCGACCATCGTAAAGCGTGACGCGCCCCAATCTCTCGAAAAAAGGGATTTTGAGCATGGCAAGACGTTTGTCGTTTTCAGCGGCGATTTGGACAAGGCGATAGCCTCTTTCATTATGGCGAACGGAGCTGCCGCCATGGGACGCCCGGTTACCATGTTCTTCACCTTCTGGGGAGTAAGCATTTTGCGCAGGCCCGAAAAGGTGCGCGTCAAGAAATCGCTCATCGGAAAAATGTTTGGATTCATGATGCCCCGCGGTTCCAAGAAACTCGGACTTTCGCGCATGAACTTTGGCGGAATCGGCGCAAAGATGATTCGCGCGGTCATGAAGCAGAACGGTGTTTCTTCGCTAGAAGAACTGATTGAAAGCGCAAGGCAGAAGGGCGTGAAGTTTGTCGCCTGCCAGATGTCGATGGAACTCATGGGAATCACAGCCGAAGAGTTGATTGACGGTGTGGAACTTGGCGGTGTTGCGACCATGCTCGGTTCCACTGAAAAATCCGACTTGACCTATTTTATTTAGGCGAAGCATGCATTATGTATGATTTCGATACCGTCATAGACCGTCGAAATGACGATTCTATAAAATGGAATGTCGCCGAAAACGAGCTCCCCATGTGGGTGGCGGATATGGATTTCCGGACTGCGCCCGAAATTCTGGAGGCTCTCCGAAATCGCCTGGAACTTGGCATCTTTGGTTATACGGACATTCCCGATTCGTGGTATAAAGCCTACATTGACTGGTGGGAAAGACGGCACGGCCTTAAAATGGAACAGAAAAACCTGTTTTTCTCTACGGGAGTCGTCTATTCTATCTCGGCAATTCTCAAGCATCTGGCGGCCGCAAACGAAAAGGTCGTGGTGCAATCGCCCGTTTACAACAACTTCTATAATTGCATAGAAGACGCTGGGCTTCGCGTGGCAGAAAATCGCCTTTTGTACAAGGGCGGAACCTACTCCATTGATTTTGCGGACTTGGAAGAAAAATTCGCCGACCCGCAAACAAGCCTGATGATTCTTTGCAATCCCCACAACCCAATCAGTAAAATCTGGAGCGTAGAAGACCTGGCAACGATTGGCGAACTAGCCAAAAAATATAACGTGACCGTCATTGCAGACGAAATTCATTGCGACATTACGAGACCGGGAACGCGCTATACGCCTTTTGCCGCCGTGTCGGAGGTCTGCCGCGAAGTGAGCATCACCTGCATCGCGCCGACAAAGACTTTCAACTTGGCCGGGCTCCATACATCGGCAGTGTATGTGCTGAATCCTGCTTTGCGGAGAAAGGTTCGACATGCACTGCACGCAGACAAGTTTAGCGCACCAAATTCTTTTGCGACAGTGGCTACCGTCGCCGCCTTTGAGCAAGGCGAAAAATGGCTTGATAGCCTGCGTGAGTACGTTTTTGAAAACCAGAAACTCGTCGAAAACTTTTTAGCAAAAGAACTTCCGGAGATTTCTGCCGTGAAGGGCGACGCCACCTACCTCGTGTGGCTTGATATTTCATCATTGAAAGATACGGGAAGGAATGTTGCCGCCTATTTAAGGCGAAAGACGGGCCTGTTCCTTATCGGAGGCGATGCCTATGGTTCTGGCGGAGAACATTTTTTGAGAATGAACATAGCCTGTCCCAGAAGCGTTTGCCTTGACGGGTTGAATCGCCTTAAGCAGGGCGTAAAATCCTTTGAAACTGAAAATTTAGGATAAATTATGTCTTTGACACGAGAAGAAGCTCTTAAAATTTTGAATGCGAACGCAGATTCGGTGCCGAACTTGATTGAACAGGCATATCAGTTGCGTACCAAGTACAAAGGCAACCGCGTAAGCATTCAGTTGCTCACCAATGTCCGCAGCGGAAACTGTACGCAGAACTGCGCGTATTGCGCCCAGTCGCGCGACTCCGAGGCACCTATTGAAAAGTACCGCTATGTAGAGGATAAAAAACTCTATGGCGACAACGACCTCGTTGACGAAATGCATTTGGCGAGACACTGCATCGGGCTCAGCGGCATCCGTTTTGCGGACGATGACATCGAAAAACTTGCCGAACGCATCCGCAAGATGAAAAAGAACGACACGCAAATCTGTTGTTCCATCGGGTTCCTGACCGAAAAGCAGGCGTTGATTCTTAAAGAGGCAGGCCTCAACCGCATCAATCACAACCTGAACAGCAGCCGTCGTTTTTACCCGAGCATCTGCACCACGCACACTTACCAGGAACGAATCGACAACCTGAAAATGCTGAAAGGCCTCGGCTTCGAAATCTGCTCCGGCGGCATCATCGGCATGGGTGAAACGCCCGAAGATGTCGTCGATATGCTTTTCGAACTGCTTGAAATCAATCCGGATTCGGTGCCCATCAATTTCTTGTTGCCGGTAGAAGGCACGCGCCTAGCGAAGCGTGATATTTCGGCGCTGACGCCCGAATACTGCATCAAGGTGCTTTGCCTTGCGCGCCTGATGCTCCCGAAATCGGATATCCGCTGCGCCGCCGGTCGCGAAGTGTATTTCAAGGGGCACGAGAAGACGCTCTTCAAAATCGCTGATTCTATTTTTGCCTCGGGCTACCTCACCGAAGGCGGCCAGAGCCTCGAAGAAACGTTCCGCACCATCGAGGCGGCGGGCTTCACCTGGCAAGTAGAAAGCGAATCATCCCACTAACTTCAAGAAATACCGGTGAATGCTCGTGTCGCTATTAAGTTCCGGGTGAAACGAAAGTGCAATCTGGTTCTTGTAGCGAACGGCAACGATTTGCTCGGGAGCATCTGCAGTATTTGAACTTGCCGTACGCGAAAGGACTTCGACGCCTTTGCCGACTGATTCAAAGAAGGGCGCGCGAATAAAGGTCTGCGGAACTTTTCCGACGTGCGCGACTTCGTTTTCCGTAAAGAAACTGCCAAGCTGCCTTCCGTAAGCATTCCTGCGAATAATGGCGGGGAGTGTCGCGAAATGCGCCTTGTTTTCGCCTGCAATTTTTTCGGCAAGGAGGATTGCGCCGGCACATGTTGCAAGCACAGGCAGGCCTTCGACAATCTTTTTTCGAAGAGGCTCGAAAAGCCCCAAATCGTGGAGCAGCTTCCCTTGCACGGTGCTTTCGCCACCGGGGAGTACGAGACCGTCTAAATGGCGGTCAAGGTCGCGTAACTGCCTGATTTCAAATACTTCGGCACCCAGCGATTTGAGGATGCGTTCATGTTCAATGAACGCCCCCTGCACCGCGAGTACGCCAATTTGCGGTCTAATTCCCATTACTTTCCCCTTTCGGCCATCAGCAACGCGATTTCCTGTTCGTTGATACCGACCATGGCTTCACCCAAGTCTTCAGAGAGCTTGGCGATAAGCTTTGCATCGGTGTAATTGGTAACTGCCTGCACAATGGCTGCGGCACGCTTGGCGGGGTTGCCGGACTTGAAGATTCCGGAGCCTACGAAAACGCCTTCGGCACCGAGTTGCATCATGAGGGCGGCATCGGCGGGGGTGGCAACACCACCGGCAGCGAAGTTCACCACGGGGAGTTTCTTGTTGTCGTGAACGAAGCGCACCAGGTCGTACGACACCTGGAGTTCCTTGGCACGGTTATAGAGCTCGTCTTCGCGCATGCTCGAAATGCGGGCGATTTCCTGGTTCATTAGGCGCATGTGTCGTACGGCCTGGACGATGTCGCCCGTACCCAGCTCCCCCTTAGTACGGATCATCGATGCGCCTTCTTCGATACGGCGCAGCGCTTCGCCTAAGTCCTTCGCGCCACAGACGAACGGAACGTCAAATTCGCGCTTGTTGATGTGAAAAATGTCATCGGCAGGAGAAAGCACTTCGCTTTCGTCAATGTAGTCAATCTCGATAGCCTGCAAAATCTGCGCTTCGGCAAAGTGGCCAATACGGCATTTGGCCATGACCGGGATAGAGACAGCATCCTGAATGCCCTTGATCATCTTGGGGTCGCTCATGCGCGATACACCGCCCGCGGCACGGATGTCGGCAGGAATGCGTTCCAGGGCCATCACGGCGGCGGCACCTGCGGCTTCGGCGATTTTGGCCTGTTCGGGGGTTGTCACATCCATAATGACACCGCCTTTGAGCATCTGGGCAAGATTCTTATTGAGTTCGTAACGATTCTGGTCAGCCATGTAAATCTCCTTGAAAGTGATTGTTTTGTTTACGGCGCTTAATTTAAAACATTCGCTTGACCTGCACAATATTCAGTTTTTTACTATTTTTATAAGGTCAGTTAAATATCAGATTAGCAATACTAATAAGGTCAGTTTCATGTTCACTTACGATATGTCCAAGGCGGGAGCAAACAGCCTCTACCATTACCTTTACCAATGCATCAAAAAAGATATCGTAGGCGGAAACGTCCTTGCCGAAGAGCAACTCCCTTCCAAACGTAATCTTGCGCAGAATCTTGGCATTAGCGTCGTGACGGTTGAAAATGCTTACGCCCAGCTCCTCGCCGAAGGCTACATTTACTCGCTCCCTAAAAAAGGCTTCTTTGTTGTAGACATAAATGCTGCGGTTAACGCGCAAGTCCATCGGAACCGCAAGAAACCCCGCACGCGCAGGCTCCGCGCAGAACTCACCGACGAGTCAGAACATATCAACCCGAAATATATCGCTGATTTCGCAAGCAACGGTTCCGATATCGAGGCGTTCCCCTTTACCACTTGGGCAAAAATCACTCGCGAGGTCCTTTGCGAAAGGCAGAACGATTTGTTGCAAGTTTCTCCGGGAATGGGTTCGCTGGAACTTCGCCGAGCCATCGCTCGCATGCTCCGCGAATTCAGAAATATCCAGGTGTCGCCAGAACAGATTGTCATTGGTGCCGGGACTGATTACCTTTATGGCTTGCTAGTACAATTGCTCGGATTTGACAAGTGCTATGGCGTAGAAGACCCTGGTTGGAGCAAAATATCGAAGCTGTATAGCCAATACGGCGTCAAAGTTCGTCACGTCCCTATTCTGAACGATAACTTTGTGGACTCGGTCGCAGATTTCGGCGTTGACGTGATGCATATTTCCCCTGCCCATCATTTTCCGACAGGAAAGGTGATGCCCATTGGCGAGCGTTACCGCCTGCTCAGCTGGGCTACTGAATCGCCGAGACGCTACATTGTAGAAGATGATTATGACAGCGAATTTCGCATGACGGGAAAGCCTATTCCTGCGTTGCAAAACATCGATGTTTCTGAGAAGGTGATTTACCTGAATACATTCTCCAAAACGATGACATCTGCGATTAGGCTTAGTTATATGGTGCTCCCGCCGCATCTTGTCGAAAAATTTCATCAGAAACTTTCGTTCTACTCTTGTTCCGTATCGAATCTGGACCAGTACGTCATGGCTAAATTCATCGACTTGGGGTATTACGAGACGCACATCAACCGCATGCGTAACCTTTACCGCGCCAAGCGCGACGCGCTGCTATCGGCAATAAGAAAAAGCAGGCTTTCAAGCGTTGTTCGCATTTATGAAGAAGATGCCGGTCTGCACTTTATTTTGGAAGCGTCGATAAAATGTTCTGATTCCGATTTTTGCAGACAGCTGCGCCAAAAAGGCGTTAACATCAAGGCCCTTTCGGAA
The DNA here is from genome assembly GCF_002371935.1 of Fibrobacter sp. UBA3718. Taxonomy (NCBI): domain Bacteria; kingdom Pseudomonadati; phylum Fibrobacterota; class Fibrobacteria; order Fibrobacterales; family Fibrobacteraceae; genus Fibrobacter; species Fibrobacter sp. UBA3718. The sequence continues at coordinate 140,029 of NZ_DFHR01000024.1, forward strand.
TACTATTTCGAAGCGCAGCCCTCTGTGCACAAGTTCGTCATTAACTATTCCTCGGTGGATAAGAGGAATGTGCAAAAGGCGGTGCAGGCTTTCGCATTGCTCTGTAAGTAAAAAACGCCCTTGGCGTTTGATAACGTCGAGGACGTGTTTTGCGAGTCGAGATGCAAAAGCGACTTACTTTTCGTTGCGCAGTTTCTTTGCGGAGCGGCAGCTTTTCGCGGAGGGCGGCTTCGTCAATCTGGATAATGCGAATGCCGTTCTTTTCGAGGTCAAGGACTTCGTCGCGCTACGCCAAAGCCTACATTGCAGCCCTTTTAAGGCATTGCAAATAAAAAAAAGGCCCCCGGCGCGGGTTACGCCAGGGGAAGGTTTTGGAGATGTAATTACTGGATGCTTGCGGTAAAGCGGGCAGCAATGGCAACATCAGAGAGTTCCTTTTCGCTGTAGGCGCTCAACTGAATTTTGCTGTGCTTGCCGAATTTCTTGATGAGGCTCACCGTCCAGGCGAGTTCATCGGCACCGGCCTGGATTTCGTCACGGTCGCCAACGTATTCAAGTTCCGCATAGAGGCTGTTCAAGATGCCCGCAGTCGGGATTTCCACACCCACGAAGAACGGAACGTAGTCGGTACCCTGGGCGTATTCAGACTTGATGGCATTTGCTGCCGAGAGGTTTTCGCCGTCACCCGTGGTGATGTAGGCAACTTCGCCGTAGAGGCCGAGATTCTTCGCGAAATAGTAGCTTGCTCGGCCTGCAATGCGGTGCGAGACTTCTGCCGTGTGCTGAATCGGGTCGAGAAGGTTTCCACGGTAGGCGGCGCTGATTTTCGCATCGCCGAGTTTCACGGTTTCTTCGGCGCGGAGGTAACCGGTATCGAACTTGTTATCGTATGTACCGAGCAACAGGCTGAAGCTAGAAATTCCCTTGTCAAAGCCGAAGCCGAGAGCGTCGTGCTGGTAATCGCGGGCAAGGAAACCGCGCTTGTTCAGGTGCACGTCCACGTAGGTACCGAAGTTACCGGCAACAGTCCAGTCCGTACGGAAGCGACCGAATTGCGCGCTGAAATCACCGAAATCAGTATTCCACTTGTACTTGGCGTAGTAGGTATCGGCGCTGATCTTGTCGAAGCTGAAGTTCTTGCCGTCACCGTCCTTGACCTTGTTGCCAAAGACCGGAGAGAAGATACGAATGTTGATTACCGCCTCGAAATCGCCGGAAGTGAACTTTCCGCCGATGTTTGCACGCAAGAAGGAATTGTCGAGCGTGTTGTCGGCATCGTTATCGTAAACGGCCTTGATGGCCTGCGCCTGCACGTTTCCGGTGAGTTTGAAAGCGGGTTCCTCTTTCGCTTTTTCGGGCGCGGCAGCTTCTGCCTTCGGGGCTTCCTGGGCGAAAACGTTGGAGGCGAAAAGGGAAGTCGTAATGACCGCAGCGGCGGCGAGCTTTGCAAAATTCTGGTTCATTCTTAAACTCCTTGGTTATGGTTATTGTTTTGTTTTTTTGTGCGCACAAATATAGAAGGGGTTTTTCGCATTGTCCAATACTTTAATTTTATGCGGAGTTATCGGTTTTTGCTATAAAAAAAGGTCCCCGCTAGGGGACCTTATATTTTACTTTATCACAACCTTCCTGTACGTGTCAAAAACTGTCCACTTCTTGAAGAATTCCTCACGGTCAATTTCACCCGCTTCGGCGTATTCGCGAAGCAAACGAGACACATCCTCGTCGGAGTGGACCTTGATTTCAAAGCCACGTCCGTTAATGACCGGGAAACCGTCGTAAAGGTACGCATCTGCTTCCGTGATTTCGGAAATGCGCCTATCGCGCACCTTCACGGCAACGCTGTCACGCAAAATGATAATGTCGAAATCATCGGGATAGCGGTAGCTCTCCCCCACTGTCGGAATTTCGTCACCTACGGTGTAGTGCTGCCTTACGGGCTGTTGCTTCACCACAGAGAGTGTCGCCGTATCGTAGAAGAACTCTTCGAAGATTTCTCCGCGACCATGGCGTTCGCCTTGCACGAATTCGGCCTTTTCGCCTGCAGCAATCAGCCTTTCGTAAAGGCCTTCCACAACACCACATGCCGATGTCGCATGGGTCACGCGATCAATCAAAATCAGTTCGCCCAAAGTCTTGTGCTTTTCGAAAAGGTCCACGACAATGGCTTCAGCAAACACAATCTCGACTACGGCAATGCCGTTCTTTTCAAGCGCATCGGAATTGATATGTTTTCCGTTATTAATATCTACGGAATAATCAATTTTATTTATGATTCCAGGAATCGTCTTCGTTCCGAGTTTCACAAGGAAGTCCTTGCCGAGCGAAAGCGGTTCATCGTCCATCCACAAAAGCGACGCCTTGATTTTCTTGTAACTGCCGATGTCCACGTCTTTCGCCAGCACGCAACCTCTAGACACGTCCACCTCGCGATCAAGCGATATGGTGACAGGTTCACCGGCGTGAGCCTCTTCCACATTCCTGTCGCCGCGCAGGATTCCCTTGACAGTCGCCTTCTCGTTGCTCGGAAGGCTCGTAAGCGTATCGCCCACATGGATTGCGCCCGCTTCGATTTGCCCCTGGAACCCGCGGAAAGTGCGATCCGGGCGGCACACGCGTTGCACGGGCAGGTAGAAACCTGCTTCAGTTTGTGCGTCGTCGATATCAATGGTTTCGAGATAATCCAGGAGGGCCTTGCCCGAGTACCAGGCGATATTATTGGATTTCTCGGTCACATTGTCGCCTTCAGTAGCCGAAAGCGGAATCACGTAGACGCTGTGGAGCGAAAGTTCTGCCGCAAGTTCGTTGATTTGCGCGAGAATTTCTTCGAAACGTTCCTTGCTGTAACCAACAAGATCCATCTTGTTGACCGCAAAGACAAAGTAACGGATGCCCATGAGCTTGCAGATGCGGGCATGTCTGCGGGTCTGTACCAGCACGCCCTGCGAAGCATCCACGAGAATCACGGAGAGGTCCGCAAACGAGGCGCCCACCGCCATGTTGCGGGTGTATTCCTCGTGCCCCGGGGTGTCAGCCACAATAAAGCTGCGTCGATCCGTCGTAAAATAGCGATACGCCACGTCAATGGTAATGCCCTGTTCGCGTTCCGCCATCAGGCCGTCCAGCAAAAGGGAATAGTCAATCTTTCCGCTGCGGCTGCCCACCTTGCTGTCGAGTTCCAGAGCCTTTTCCTGGTCGGCGTAAAGCAACTTGGAATCGTAAAGAATGTGCCCGATGAGCGTTGATTTTCCATCGTCCACGCTACCGCATGTAATAAATTTCAACAAGCCTTTCATTAGAAATATCCCTCCCTCTTGCGGCGTTCCATGCTGCCCGCGGCTTCGTTGTCAATCACGCGGGAAGTGCGTTCCGAAGATACCGCGCTCAAGGTTTCGTCAATGATTTCGTCAAGTGTGGTGGCAGTTGATTCGATGCCGCCCGTAAGCGGGTAGCAACCGAGCGTGCGGAAACGTACCGACTTGATTTCGGGCGTTTCGCCTTCCCGCAGCGGGAAGCGTTCGTCATCCACCATGATGATGTTGCCGTCGCGCACCACGACCGGGCGCGGGGCTGCAAAGTACAGCGGGACAATGTCAATCTTTTCGCGCTTGATATACTGCCAGATGTCCTTTTCGGTCCAGTTCGAAATCGGAAACACGCGGATGCTTTCGCCCTTGTTAATCTTGGTATTGTAAAGTTTCCACATTTCGGGACGCTGATTTTTCGGGTCCCAGGCGTGTGCTGAATTGCGGAACGAGAAAATACGTTCTTTTGCGCGGGACTTTTCCTCGTCGCGGCGACCACCGCCAAATGCGGCGGTAAAACCGTACTTGTTGAGAGCCTGCTTCAGGGCCTGCGTCTTCATGATGTCGGTGAATGCTGCGCCGTGGTCAAACGGGTTGATTCCCTGCTTGACGCCATCCTGGTTGATGTATTCCAGCATCTCGATGCCGAGCTTTTGCGCCGTGCGGTCGCGAAACTCAATCATCTCGCGGAACTTCCACGTGGTGTTCACGTGCAAGAACGGGAAAGGCGGCTTTTCGGGGTAGAAGGCCTTCATGGCCAAATGCAACATGACTGAACTGTCCTTGCCGATAGAATAGAGCATCACCGGCTTCTCGCATTCTGCAGCGACTTCGCGGATGATGTAAATTGCTTCGGCTTCCAGCTCGTCGAGGTGTGAAAATTCGCTCAAATTAAATCTCCATTAAGATTCCGGGCCAAGCCCGGAATGACGATTGTTGTGAATTCTTTTAATACTTGTTCGATTCCTTGGGGTCGATGTCAATGGTTCTGACGCTTCCGTCATTCAGTTCAAAAAACCACCGCACGATATCGTTCTTTTCGCCCTTGACTTTTTCGGTATGCACCTTGCAGCCCTTGCCACCGATGTCTTCGCCGAGAAAGAAACTGATGGCGTGAACAGGGCATTCCTTGATGCACGATGTGCAACCCCAGCAGTCCTTGGGGTACTTGATAAACGCATTCTTGTTTTCGTTTATCTTGATTAACGTGCCGGGGCAAACATCGTGGCAGCGCCCGCACCCGATGCACTTGCCTTGATCAATGATGATGCTCATAGTTCCTTTGCCCTTCTGTGGTGAGTTCGCGCAAGATGATTTTAATTTGTCCGTTTTCGAGACGGGAATTCACGTACTTGCGGAAACGTTCGTTGTCTTTTTCGGGATAGTCGGTGTTTTCGGCGAAGCTGTGCCAACGGGTTTCGTGACGTGCGGCCAGGTGCGCAATCACGCTCTTGCAGACCGTCAGGCGTTCCTTGAGTTCGTAGATGTACATGACTTCTTGCAAGTCGGCGGCATGCAAGTCGCCCACGCGGGCCTCGATTTTCTCGATTTCCTTGAGGGCAATCGCTAGTTGATTTTCGCTATAACGATAGCCCGTCTTGATACCGCCTGCATAAGCGTCCATAGCCGCCTGCATTGCTTCTTCAAGACTTTCAGCGGTGTCCGCGCCGTTCTTGTTATTGAGGAACTTCTCGATTTCTGCGACATGTTCTGCAACCTCCTCTTCCAAAATTTTCCCCAGCGGGTTCACGCCCGGCGCGTCAGTTCCCTGAGCTTGCCGAAGGGCCGACAAACTCTCTATATATTCCGCCGCGCTCTTTGCTGCAATCTCGCCTTCGGCAAGCGCGCCCGTCACGTACTTTTGCGGAGCGCCACCGGCAACATCGCCCGCGGCATAGAGACCTTCAATAGTCGTCGCGCGCTTGGTATCCACCCAGTAACCGCTTGCGGTGTGGCCGCCCACGATGTAGGGTTCCGTACCTTCGATTTCCACATTCGCCTTCGACGGCGTGTCGTTTTCAATCCAGCGAATCGTCTGCGATGGAGCCATGTTCAGGTAAGCCTTCAAAAGCGATTCTTCCTGCTCGGGCGTAATCCCGACGGTGCGCAGGTAGCACGGCCCGCGGCCTTCCAGATTTTCGGCCACCGTCCCGTAAACGCGTTCGGAGGTAGAAATCCCGTACTTGGTCTCGTAAACTTCTCCAAGCGTATTCACCTGCTTCGCACCCACGCCCTGCGCAAGCGTCCCCGTCGGGGCAATCGTATCCTTGCAACGGAGCGCTATGAACCGCATTTCGAACGTGGTCATCTCGGCACCGTGACGGATACCCATGGCATAACCCGCACCCGTATTGAACGGCGGGTACCACATCTTGTGCCGCGAAAATCCCGGATTGTTCGGGCGGTAAAGCCCGGCGGCACCACCCGTTGCGACAATCACCGCGCGCGCCTCGATGGCGTAAAAAGTATCGTTCTCTATCCCGAAACCAAACGCACCGTCAATCCTGTTGTCGTGAACGGAAAAATCGAAAATGTTCACGTGGTTCAGCACCTGAACGTTCGGCGCCTTCGCGACTGCCGCAGCCAGAATCGGCTTGATGTTCTCGCCGTTGATTTTGATGTTGCGGTTCCCGCGCGTCACATACTTGCCGTCTTTGTCCTTCAAGATGACCAGGCCCAGCTTTTCCAAGTGCGCCGTGACTTCGTTAAACCTCTCGGAGATGGAATAGAGCAAATCCTCGCGCACGATTCCGTCGGCGTCCTTCTTCGCGTATTCCACATAATCCCTAGGCGTGCGACCCTCGGTAATGTAGGCATTCAGCGCGTTCACGCCCGCCGCGAGGCAGCCGCTCCGCTTGATATTCGCCTTTTCAACGACGAGTATCTTGAGGCCGGCGCCAGCGACAGTAATAGCCGCATAACAGCCGGCCGTCCCGCCGCCTATAATCAGCAAATCCGTTTTAAGCCGTTCTATCTTCACAGCATCTCCGTACAACTTTAGGTGCTGCCAAATATAGAACGCGATTTTCACCCCGTCCAATACAATGTTTTTATGCGGAGTTATCGAATTTTTCTATAAGAAAAGCCCATCGGGCGTTCCCGACAGGCTTTTGAAAATGTTCATTACAGCCAGTTTTACACTTCTTTCCGAAAGCTTGGATAAGCGAGTATAGCGAGGCCGCAGATCCCGAAGCTGTACAACTAGTACAGCGAGAGGGTCGAGAACGAAGCTAGACGAAGCTTAGACAACTTTCGTCATGCCGGACATGCGTTCGCGCAGCCAAGCACCGACTTCTTCCACCGGATGCTGACGGATGCTCTTGTTCACCTTGATGAGTTCTTCGTTATCCACAGCGGTGGTCTTGCCTTCGCCGTAGATAGCGCCGATGTCGTCCTTCTTCACTTCGTTCTTCATGAAGTCGGCGAGCAGAGGCACGCACTTGTTGGCGAACAGGTAGCAACCGTATTCGGCGGTATCGCTGATCACGCGGTTCATTTCGTACAACTTCTTACGAGCGATGAGGTTCGCGATAAGCGGAGTTTCGTGGAGGGATTCGTAGTAGGCGCTCATCGGCTTGATGCCCACGGAGCACATGGTTTCGAATGCGAGTTCCACACCGGCCTTGATCATAGCGGTCATGAGAACGCCGCGGTCGAAGTATTCCTGTTCGGTGATCACCTTGTCAGTAGCTTCGACCTTTTCGAATTCGAGTTCGCCCGTTTCGCCACGCCACTTGAGGAGGTCCTTGTCGCCGGCTTCCCAGTCAACCATCATGGTGCTGGAGAACTTGCCAGAGATGATGTTGTCCTGGTGTTCGCAGTAGAGCGGCTTCATGATCTTCTTCATCTTTTCGGCGAGTTCCGTGGCGCGGATCTTGGCCGGGTTGGAGAGACGGTCCATCATGTTGGTGATGCCACCGTGCTTCAGGGCTTCGGAAATCGTTTCCCAGCCGTACTGGAGCAGCTTGACCGCGTAAGCCGGTTCAACGCCGAAATCCTTCACCATCTTGTCGTAGCAGAGGATCGTGCCGGTCTGGAGCATACCGCAAAGGATGGTCTGTTCGCCCATGAGGTCGGACTTCACTTCGGCAACGAAAGAGCTTTCGAGAACGCCCGGACGGTCGGCATGGAGGCCAGCGGCGTAAGCCTTGGCGTAGTCCCAACCCTTACCTTCGGGGTCGTTTTCCGGGTGCACAGCGATAAGGCAAGGCATACCGAAACCGCGAACGTATTCGCTACGGACTTCGGAACCCGGGCCCTTCGGGGCGACCATGATCACAGTGATGTCCTTGCGGATTTCCTGGCCTTCTTCAACGATGTTGAAACCGTGGCTGTAAGAGAGGGCGGCGCCCTTCTTCATGAGCTTCATGATGGCCGGGATCACGTTGTGGTGCTGCTTGTCCGGTGTGAGGTTGCAAACGAGGTCTGCATCCGGAATCATTTCTTCGTAGGTACCGACCTTGAAGCCGTTTTCAGTAGCGTTCTTCCAGGACTGGCGCTTCTGTTCAATGGCTTCCTTGCGGAGCGTGTAAGAGACGTCGAGGCCGCTATCGCGCAGGTCAAGACCCTGATGGAGACCCTGGGCACCGCAACCGACGAACACGATCTTCTTGCCCTTGAGGGCTTCAACACCACGGCTGAATTCAGAATGTTCCATGAAACGGCAGTGGCCAATTTCTTCGAGTTGGCGACGCATAGGGATAGAATTGAAATAATTCATTTTTTGAACCTCTGTTAATTAGAATGTTTCCGGGGGGAAAGATAGTAAATTAGACGAAAGACCGCTTCGCTGGTAGACGAAAGACGAAAGATTATAAGTTTTTTCCACGCAAAACGCCTTTTTTCCTCTTTCGCCTATAGTCTATAGGGCCAATGGCCCGTTCTTTCGTCTATAAAAGGGGGAAGCCTCCCCCTGATTGCAGCCTAGCCTTCTTGTCACCCTGGAGCGCAGCGATAGGGTCCAAGGCTAGTCTTCCATACACCCCCTCTGCGGGCTTCAGTCGCCAGCCCGCAACGCCCCGGCATTTCTCGCCTACAGTCATGCTGACGAAGGTCAGCATCAGCTTTTCAAGTCTTTCCGACCAAACAAAAAAGAACCCGTTCACAACAAATGAACGAATTCAAAATCCAGGACAAAAATCAGTCCTTGAGACAACGAACAGAAAACCCGTAGTTCTTATTGCCGTCGTACAGGGCCGCGTAGTCGTAGTTGTAGTACAAGAGCATGTAGTACGCGTAGTTGCTATTGTACTCCGTAGAACTCCAGAAGTACGCGTCGTAGCCCTCGTTGTCGTAATCCCCACCGTTGTACCTGTAGCCGGCAGGCAACGCCGAGAACCCGAAAGAATCCGTACCGTTGCCGCTTTCGCCTTCATCTTCATTCCAGCCGCTAGTGGACTTGAGAGCCGTACCGGCTGTGAAACTGCCGCCCACCGCCGAGAACAGCGTATTCCATTCCGTGGTGTCCGGCAGGTGCCAGCCCTCGGGGCAAATGCCGCGTATAGTACCGGTTGGTGAGCATTCCGAACCATAGCCGCAACCCTTGCCATTTGTGGTCCATGTGCCGACGCTGTCCATGGCTGCCGCCCAGGTGTACAGGCGACCGTACTTGGCACAGTTTTCGGGTTCGTTTTTATAGCACCAGCTAGTGGAATCGGAGGTGTAACCGCTATAGTTATAGGGAACGCCGGTGTAGGCATAGTTCAGGTTCTCCGCCATCCACACTTGGTCGCCGATGGTCACCGTCTTGTAGGTCTGGCCGTCGCGGGTATCGGTCAGGGTACCGTAATTGCAATCACCCCCTGGCAATGCGCTACAGGGAGACGCCTCGCCTGTAGCACCGCTCGACTTCGGCGTGACGCTGGAGGAAGACTTCGCTGAACTGCTCGACTTCGGCTGGTCGTAGGACCGGAACCACTCATCTCCGTCACATTCATAGTTCTCCCCGAGGTCGACCACATAGACCTTCTCGCCGATGACGTCCATGCTGCACTCGTAGGTTTCCAGCTCTGCCTTGTCGGCCACCTCGGCAGGCAAGCCACCGGACGGGCGCTGGATAAAAGAGTCGTCGTCGCTGCAGGCCACGAGCAGGGCCCCGGAAAAAAGGAACGCCAAGGACACTCTGTTTCGCATACGGGTTTCCTCCTGTTTTTTTTACAAAATAGCAATTAAGTTGACATTTCTCGGCACGGGACGCACTAGTTTATCCCGCATCGTCATGCCAATGGACACACTTGCCACTACGTGGCGACGGTGTGACGAGGGTTCCCGACTGCGGGTGCGGCGCCATGCGGGTGCATTGCCATGGACCCTATCGCCTTCGGCTCCAGGGTGACAGCGGGTGTGTGACGGTTGGCAACCTAGTCCTTGAGACAACGAACAGAACGCCCGTAGTCCTTATTGGTGTCGATCAGGTCCGCGTAGTCGCAGTAGTAGTACAAGTACATGCTGTACGCGTAGTTGCTATAGTACTCCGTAGAACTCCAGAAGATCGCGAAGTAGCCCTCGTTGCCGTAATTCCCACCGCTGTCCCTGATGCCGGCAGGCAACGCCGAGAACCCGAAAGCATCCGTGCCGTTACCGCTTTCGCCTTCATATTCGTTCCAGCCACTGGTGGACTTGAGGGCCGTACCGGCTCCATTCCAACGAGTAGTGTAATATTCGTCCTGCACTCCGTCCACTGCCGAGAACAAGGTCTCGAATTCAGTTTTGCTGGGCAGGTGCCAACCGCTGGGGCAAACGCCACGAACGGGATAAGTCGGAGAACAAGTCTTTTTGTAACCGCAGCCCTTGCCGTTTGTGGTCCATGTGCCGACGCTGTCCATGGCTGCCGACCAGGTGTACAGCCGGCCGTACTTGGAGCAGTAGCTAGCATCATCGCCGTAGCAGTAGCTATTCCCCGTCTCGTAGTTCAGGTTCTCCGCCATCCAGGTCTGGGTGCCAATGGTCACAGTCTTGTAGGTTTTGTCGTCGCGCAAATCTTTCAGCGTTTTTGCGGTTGCATCGTAAATGCTACCTGCGCTTATGTTTTCAGAAGAACTGCTTATTGCTCTGACTTCACTACTACTAGATTGCAGGGCTTCGCTTGAAGAGGATTGCTTCGTTTCGTCCGCTGTGACGCTGGATGAAGATGTAGCATCGTCATTCAAGGTCCAGTCGCCGTCTACGCACATGTAGGCGTTCTTTTCGTCCTTTATGTAGGCTGTCGCACCCTCGCGCTTGCTGCTGCAAACCGGCAAATCGTCAAAAGATTCCGCAACGATGTCGGAATCGGACACAGTATTGTCGCGTGGGGCAAAACTGCTGTCGTCATCCCCGCAGGCGGCAAACAACATCGCCATAATAAGCATAAATCCTATCGCCGCAATGCGGCTCCCACCTTGGTGGCCATGCGCACTAGGCAACAAGTTGCCAAGTGCTGTCCGCCAGGATGACAGCACAAGAAACTTCTTCATAAACGCCTCCAAACAATATTTATCTAAAGAAAATGTAATTTATTTTCACCCCAAAAAAGCAAAACAAGCCCAAAGCACCAACACAAAAGCCGCCCGCACATCACGAACGACTAAATTTTTCACCCGAAAAGAATCCCGAAAGTTCCAGGCCTTCGTCCAGATCGTCAAACCACACGCCATCGCAATCAACGCGGCAATTCTCCAACTGCTTTCGCGTAGCCTTCCTCAGCGGTTCGTAATCGCGGATGAGTTCACGCCCGATTCGGCCGTCTTTCAGTTCGACACAAACAGCGTCTTTCTCGACCCAAAGCCTTTTTACATCTTTTTCCGAAATCTCGTTCATCCGTTCGTTCCAAGCCGTTTCTTTCTCTCCGCACGGGCAGCCTTGATTTCGGCCTCGATTTCTTCTTCGGTCAGATTGTCCACCCCATTTTCATGAGCCTGACGCTGCGCCTCGTGCAAGGCGGCAAGCAAATTCAAACCATCTTGTTTCGTAGGAGTAGGATTGTAAGCTACCGTATTGTCATTCAACATAAGCGCACCCTTATTCAGTGTAATGACATTCATAAAATCACGGGGAGAAACAGCAAACCCACAATTTGGAAAGTGTTTCAAGTTTCCAGTCACAAGATAAGCACCTTTATCTTGATGAGCCCTAGCCACATCATAAAAAACAACATCATCGCTATCAGGGAGTTCTATATCAGATGGTTGAACCGGCTGATTTATCGCAGCGTGAACAATCGTTTGAACAATGCCATCAACAACATCCTGCTTTAACGAAAACTTCGAACGGGAAAGTACATCGCAGTATTCTCGAACAATGTTATCGTCAACCAAAGGAACAAACTTTCTTTCAACAACAGCCTTGAATACAGAATAGGGAACAGAAAACGCCCTTCCAAAAGCCAATGCTGCAGAAACCAAAACATTCGTATCAATTACGGCGTATATCATTTCTTTTTTCTTCTCTCCGCACGGGCAGCCTTGATTTCGGCCTCGATTTCTTCTTCGCTCAAGTTGTCAACGCCATGTTCATGGGCCTGTTTCTGCGCCTCATTGAGGTAATAAAGCAAATCATGCCCCTTATACGTCGGAGGTGTTCCCTTCACCTCAAACGGAATTCCGTTTTCGACAAGAGCACGCTTGAAAAAGATACGCACAGCCGTGGGTATATCCATCCCAAGGCTTTCAAACAGGTCGGAAACCTGCTTTTTCAAATCTTCTTCAATCCTTATTTGCAAAACCGACATCGGCATAGAGACCTCCTGCACTATCATATCAAAATATAGTCAAAATAACTGCAAAAAGCAATACTTTTGCATAGAATCACCATTTTTCGCCCCCCCCCTCACCAAAAAAATTATACCATTTGATATAATACCAAATGGTATAATTTATAAATCTAGGCCGAACTAATTGTAATTTAATATATCCAACACCCATCATTATTCATATCAATTTTGCAATAGTTTCTGCATTTTTCATACGAATAACGCAACAAAACTCACAATTTTTGCACCAATAAGGCTAAAATCGTGTTTTTTTTTAGCAATTTAGCATCCACTTGTCCAGAAAGGCCATCTGCTCGGCGGTGTGGAACCAGTGTTCGCCGCCATCCATCATGGTCAGGGGCGCACCGATTCTCTGGGCGAAATCGCGCATCGTATCTAGCGAGGTCAGGTTGTCGTTCGATCCGTACAGAATTTTTGTCGGAATGCTCCACTCAATCGGATTTTCACGCACATAGCACAGGTATTCCCACGAGAGCGTCTCGCCGAAATTCGTCGGCACGGTTTTCTTTTCACGAAGTTCCTTTTCGGAGACTCCCGCCCACATCATCATGTTGCAAATCAGCTTTTCCAAGTTGACCATCGGCGAAATAAAGTACGCCTGTTTGACGGGTTTATCGGCCAGCGCATTCATCGAGAAGAACGCCCCGATGCTATTTGCTATAAGAATCACTTCGCCGTAGCCCGCCGCGACAGAATCAAAATATACCGGAAATTCCTTCTTGGCATCCCACGGGGTTTCAGCCTTGTAATCAAACCCGAGAACATCGGCATCAGGGAATAAACCTTTATAATGCAGCGCCTCGTCGGCGTTCCCGCCCTTCCCGTGCACGTAAATGACAAGGCTTTTCATACCCGGCTAGTCCTTGAGGCAACGGACCGAGTAGGCATTGACCTTACTGCGGAAGGACAGGTACGCAAGGCCTCCGTCGTAGTCCAAGAACAAGTTGTACGCGTCGTCTTCATCGTCCTCGGTAGAACTCCAGAAGAACGCGCTGATGCCAGCCACGCCGATGTTGCCTTCGTAGACCCTGCCGGCAGGCAGCGCGGAAAAGCCCACGCCGTCCGTACCGTTGCCATTATGATACCAACCCGTCTGCGACTTGAGAACCTTGCCCGCATTGCTCTGACCACCCACCGCATCAAACAGAATTGCCCACTCGTCACTCGTGGGCAGGTGCCAGCCTTCGGGGCAAACGCCCTGCACCTTTGCCGGAATCGTACAGGTCTTGCCGTAACCGCAGTCCTGCGGATTGTCGGCATCGGTCGCCAGTTTCACCGAGTCAATCGCTGCCGCCCAAGTGTAAAGGCGTCCGGCCACGGCACAGTTTTTAGGTTCTTCATTGCACCAGGACCAATCGTATTTAGCATCGTCAGAACCACCCTGCCCTGGATCAAAGTTCAAGTTCTCGGCCATCCAGGTCTGGTCTCCTATCTTTACGGTCTTGTAGGTTTGTCCGTCGCGGGAGTCAGTCATGATGCCATAGGCAATATCCGGATTGAAGCGACATTCTTTGGGAATATCCCAATTCCACCTATCTTTTTCCCTTTCTTCTTCCAGAAGAGCCGAACAGTCCACATTGTCCTCGCTACTACTGGAACTTGACTCAGTTTCGCTAGAACTTGACTGCACATCAGCAGAACTGCTGGACACGCTTGTCGAGCTGGAGCTCGACTGCGGTGTGACGACTGAAGAAGACGACTCCGCGACGCTAGACGAGGACTCTGCCAAGCTACTACTGGATTCTTCGCTTGCGCTCAGAATGACGGATGAAGAACTACTCGACTTCACCGAACTCGACGAAGCATTGTCCATACTGCTGCTTGACGAACTTTCCGGTTCGCATAAAACCCAGTCACCTTGCTCACACCGTGCATAATAAGTAGGCGTGTAACCCATCGGCGAATGGGGAACCGAAAACACCATAAACCTCCACGATTGCACCTGACCTTCGTTTTCCGCATCGCATTCCCAATCGTCAGGAGCAACATAAAACTCATCACCTTCCCAATCGTCTGGAGCAGCACGAATCACATCACCTTCCGTTAGATTTTCCGGAGAAGTTGCAGAAGGTCCAGACCACTTACCATTTTCACATTTGTAAAAATCGGCATTGATTCTATACGTTCCATTCCAAGCGTCTAACGTTTCCCGGTACTGATACATTAAAAATTTACCCTCGTACTTTTTATCACAAGTACGATATTCCCCTGGATTAAAGGGTTCTTGCACAGAAGGAATTGAAGAAACCTCCTCCGAGGAACTTGAAGTGATTGCCTCAGAAGAAGAAGATTCTACACCTGGGTCATCATTCGGCCCTGCCGATGCAGACGAGCTATCGTCGTCGCCACACGCCGCGAGCGTTAGCGTCAAGGGCAATAAAAAAGCAGCTAGAGATTGCCACGTCGCCTTACGGCTCCTCGCAATGACGTTTCGCATAAGAACTCCTTCGCCTCAACGGCCTGTTATTTAATAGAAATATAACCTTTCCTACCCCACTTGTCCAGAAAGTGCGGCTTCACCCTTCAAATTTCCAGCCGCAGTCGTTGTGGTAAATCATTTGGCGGGTCATGCCGCCGTCGATGCAGATGTTTTCGCCGGTAATGAATCCGGCTTTTTCGCTTGCGAGGTAAAGCACCATGTTCGCGATGTCCAAGGGGTTCCCGACGCGGCCCGCAGGCTGCTGCGTAGCATCGGGGCCTTCGTAGGTCTTGAAATCCGTATCTATCCAGCCCGGCGAAATGGAATTCACGCGCACGTGGCCCGCAAAACTCACGGCCAGCGCATGGGTGAGGGCTGCAATCCCGCCCTTCGCCGCTGTATAGCTTTCTGTTTGCGGCTGGCTCATGCGGTCGCGACTCGAAGAAATGTTTATAATGCTCGCGCCCGACCCAAAATGCGGCGCGAAAAGTTTCGCGAGGTAGAACGGGGCCGTCACGCCGACCGCCAGCGCGTAGCTGAATTCCTCGTAACTGCACTCGTCAATGCCCTTCATCAGCGGGAGCGCATTGTTCACCAGCACATCCACGTGCCCGTACTTTTCGATAACGAACTGTGCGAATTTTTCGAGCACATCCTTCTTGGAGAGATCCCCCACAAAGCTGGGATTCTCGCGGATGTCGATATACGCGACCTTCGCGCCCTCTTTTTCGAATTCACTCACGACAGTAGCGCCGATTCCGTGCGCCCCGCCCGTCACCACGACCACTTTATTTTCAAACGATTTCATGAGTGTAAATATACCCTAAAACGCACCGAAGCGCACGCCTCCACTTGACGCACATGCCGCATTATCCTATTCTTTTCGCTGATGCTCCAGTTTTTCGATGTCACAAGAGATGCCCCCTGGTTTCCGCAGGTCAAGGCGCTGTACGAATCGGCGTTTCCGGCGAACGAACGCATCCCGATAAAGCATTTGCTCGACAACAAAATCAAGCGGGAATTCTGGGCATTTTTCGACAAGGAGGATGGCGCGAACGCAGCGATACCCAAGTTCTGCGGGTTCTCGAACTCCATCACGCACGGGAGCATCACGAACATCGTCTATTTCGCAGTCGTTCCAGAACTGCGCAGCCGCGGGTACGGTTCACAAATCCTGCAGGCCATCCGCAGGCAACACCCCGACACGCGCATCGTCGTCGATATCGAAGTCGAAGAAGATTCCAAGGACGCCGAAGAACTCGAACGCAGGAACCGACGCCGCGACTTTTACCAGCGCAACGGCTTTGGCGCCGCACCCGTCGAATACCACTGGCAGGGCGAACACTACCGCCTACTCAGCGCTGGCGGCATTGTCACCGAAAAAGAATTCCGCGACTTCTGGAAAGAAATCCTCAAGGACATCCCCGGAGCGAAGTACCCGTAATTATATTTTTTTCAATGCCGTCGTTGCAACCAAAAAATACAAGTTCAGATAGCAAGCGTCTGGAAGACAATTCCCGGCGCGGCGCCCGCACCATGTTCTTCTTGAAACTTTGGCTTATCCTTATTGTTGTATGCATGGTGCTATGCATTATCGCCATGGAGATTGCTGGCTATATGGCGAACGCAGACGGGAATGATGCAGATACCGCTCGGTTTCTCTACTATCTCTACTATTTGACGATAGTGAATATAGTTCTAATAATCGCTTCTTCGGTCATAGGCGCTCTTATGGGGGTGCTGTTTTCCATTTACTGGCCATCGTGGCTCGACCATGCCTTGACGAACCTGCGTTGCCTCACCAAGACAACTTTTTCCCCGACCATTGCAATCTTGTGCGCGGCTATTCCTGATATCGGGTATCTTATTGGCATCTTTATTTTGTGGGATATCGCGCGGCGGCAGCAGAAGCTGCTAGACGTGCTCGGCATTCAATACACTCCCGTGGCCAGGCGCGACTTGGTTCTTTTCGTCATCTTCCTTCTCCTCGCCAACATTGTGGCGTATGAAGGGATTGTAGCCACCAGGCCCGGCTGTTTTGCAATGTGTGCCTCGATTATTGGGATTATGGTAACCTGGTTGCGCGTATTACGCCCCTGCGTAGAACAGGGGAATAAGCTCTACCAGCTACAGCAAGAAGTAATTAAGCCTTAATCAATCAAGTCGTTCTGGAACATTGACAGGTGTTCGAACGGCAAGATTTGTATATTCAAGACAAGACTTATAGTTTTAAAGCGGATGATTACATGACTGAAAAATACAAAGGCATGACGGTAAACGAACGGCTGTATCTCGGCGGTTTTATGAACCAATTTGATGAATTCGCCCGGACAAAAAACATTGATGGAATAAAAAACATTCTTGCCAAAGTGGAAATCACGGACGAGTCGTCTGTTCGCTCAATAATCGAAGGACTCGGATTATAATAACTAGGAAAGGAATTTTCTATGCGTTTCTATGTACCTACGGATATCTACGTCGAAAAGGACTGCGTGAAGAACCACGCGCAAAACCTGCTTGCGATGGGGAAGCGTGCGTTCATCATGACGGGCAAAACTTCTGCCAAGAAGAACGGTTCCTTGAACGATGTCACCGCCGTTCTGGATGCAGGCCTCGTGCCGTACCAGATTTTTGACCAGGTCGAAGAAAATCCGTCCACCGACACCGTGGGGAACGCCGCACAGCAAGCTCGCGAATTCGGGGCCGATTACATCATCGGCATCGGGGGCGGTTCCGCCATCGATGCAGCAAAGGCAGCAGCATTACTCCTTGCGAATCCAAATCTTATCGCGGACAACTTGCACAAGGCTCCCGAAAAGCCGCTCGGCCACGTGCCTGTCGTTGCCGTACCGACTACCTGCGGAACGGGTTCCGAGGCAACGCCGGTCGCCATCATCACGAACCACAAGATTCAACTGAAGAAGAGCATCCCGCACAAGATTTTCCCGGCGCTCGCGCTTGTCGACGGCAAGTACCTCGCCTCGGCCAAGAAAGCGCTAATCGTGAACACCGCTGTCGACGCGCTCGCCCACATGGTCGAAAGCATCCTGAATGTCTATTCCAACGCGTTCAACCGCATGTGCCCGGAATACGGCCTCAGGCTCTGGAGCGAATTCAAGGAAGCGCTCCTTTCCGACGCGCCCGTAAGCGAAAACCTTTACGAAAAACTCATGCTCACTTCGACGATCGCGGGCATGTCCATCGCGCACACAAGCACAGCTGTTCCGCACGGCATGAGCTACGACCTCACGCTGCACCAGGGTGTGCCGCACGGCCCCGCCGTCGGTTACTTCCTCGCCGCTTACGTGGAAGTCTGCGAAAAGAAGGTTCCCGAAGATGTCAAGCGCATCCTGGCACTCCTGGGCCTCGAATGTACCGCCGATTTCTCCGCGATGCTCGAAAGGCTCATAGGCAAATGCAAGGTTACACGCGAAATGCGCGACCAGTTCGCCGCCGCCATGAAGGTGAACCGCTCCAAGCTGGACCTCGTTCCCGGAGGAATCACGCCCGAAGAAGTCGACTTTATTTACGGCAAGTCGCTGGTTATAGACTAAATCAAATTTGGTCTTCAATCGACAAATGTAGTGACTGTTGTCATGTTTGTCCACAAACGAGTATTTTTCTTGAACTTTCCCGTTTTTTGAGTATATATTTATCAAAAGCCGCGGTCAAAACGCGGCTAGAGGTGTTGTATATGGGTAATTCAAGGTTTTTCGCGGGTGCGGTACTCGGTTCGTTGCTCGCAGTCTCTTCCGCACTCGCCATCGATGTTACCGTCGATGCAGATGCGGGCATCAAGAAGATTTCACCGTACCTTTACGGGCGAAACATCGACAAAATCAGCGATACGGACGCCGCAAGCGACGCGGACGAAGAAGCGTTTATCGCCCAGATGCTCGACGCGGGCATCCACATGATGCGCGCGAACAACGGCAACAACTCCACGCGCTACAACTGGAGCCACAAAATGACGGTTCACCCGGACTGGTTCAACAACGTGTACGCGCACGACTGGGACATCACCGCGAAAAAGGTGCTCGACAAGATGCCGGGAGTCGACGCGATGTACGCCTTCCAGCTCACGGGCTACGCGGCAAGCAGCACCGAATACAATTTCCCCGACTGGAACTGGAAACAGGAACACGGCTCGTATCCGTCACGGTCATTCGACCTCGCGGGCGGTGGCGAAGTATCGGAAGACGGCCAGACGCTCATCAAGGCGGGCGATGCCTCGCTCTACAATATGGAATGGCCCGCCGATTCCACGGTCGGCATCATCCCGCACTGGAAGGATGAACTCAAGTACGACATGAGCCGTTTTAAATACTGGAGCATGGACAACGAGATAGAAATCTGGCGCGGCACGCACAACGATTTGAATCTGCCCGTGACCGGCGACTTCCTCGTTGAACACTACATTGACGTAGCCAAGAAGGCGCGCGCCGCCTGGGGCGACATCAAGCTCACCGGCCCCGTGGTCGCCAACGAATGGCAATGGTGCCACATCAATGCCTACAACGAAGAAAGCAGGCCCAAGATCGACGGTCAGGAATACTGCTGGCTAGAATTCTTCACCAAGAAAATCGCCGAAGCGCAAAAAGCGAGCGGCACACGACTTCTCGACGTGTTTGACATTCACTGGTACCCCACTGAAAAGGACTACGAAAGCCGCGTCAACTGGCATCGCGTTCTGTTCGATACCACCTACTACTACAAGGGCGGCAACGGGGTGCGTTGCGCTACTGGCAAATGCGACTGGAGCGACAAGGAGAAGGGCTACAGATCCTACATTTTCGTACGCATCAATCAGTGGCTCGAAAAATACTTTGGCAAGGATCACGGCATCAAACTCGGCATTACCGAAACCGACCTGAACGATTCTGATCCTATGGTGACAGCGCTCATCTATGCGTCTTTCCTCGGAACCATGCAGGACAACGGTGTCGAGATTTTCACCCCGTGGACATGGGGCGACGGCATGTACGAAACGGTGCACCTGTTCAGCCGCTACGGCCATCCGAACCGTGTACAGTCTACCTCCAGCAACGACTCGCTGGTGTCGGCCTACAGTTCCATCAGTAACAAGGGCGATTCGCTCACGGTCATCTTCGTGAACCGCGCAGAGAAGGACGCCCAGGACGTGAACCTCAGCCTCGCGAACTTCGCCTCCGATGGAACGGTCAAAACGCTCACCCTGCAGGGCCTCAAGGGCGAAACGTTCGTTTCTCATACAGAAAATGCGCTACAGGCAGGGACAGCCACTGCCGCCGGCAACAAGGTTTCGCTCAAGCTCCCGGCAAAGTCTATCACCGCAGTGCTGCTCACTACGGCAAATCCGAAGCAGGGCGTGGTTTCTGCGGACAAGAGGCCCACCGGCAACCTGCTGCACCGCAGAAACGGGAGCTGGTTCATCGACAACGGCGCGGGCAACGTGCATAGCCTCCACGTGTTCAACAGTCGCGGCCAAAACGTATTGCAAGTGGAGCACCCCGCCCGCGGCAGCATACGACTCGCCAGCGAAACTCTAGGCAAGGGCGTTTTCGTCGTGCGTGTCAAGAGCGCAGGCGGCATGCAAATTCAGAAAATCGATGTGAAATAAATTATATTTCTGTCAGGATTACAGCAAAGGATTCTGACATGAAAAAACTCATACTCACCATAGCCGCCACCCTCGCGCTTCTCGGCTGTGCACAGATTGACGAAACGGAACGCGGCGTTGTTCTCCAGTTCGGCAAGTACAGCGAGACGTTCGAACCCGGCCTCAACTTCTACAACATTCTCACCAAAGAGATTGTCCGCATCCCCGTCAGCACGCAACTCGAAGCCGTCAAGATTGAATCCGGTTCGAAGGACCTGCAGACCGTCTACGTGGGCACGAACGTAAACTACCACGTTGACCCGCTGAACGTCGACAAGATTTACTCCAAGTACGGCACCCGCTACGTTTCCACGGTTCTACAGCCCAAGATCAAGGAAACCATCACGGGCATCACCCCGCAGTACGTTCCCGAAGAGATGCTTCAGAAGCGCGAAGAAATTCGCAGTCGCATGGAATCGGCACTCAAGGCCAAGCTCGATTCCGCGGGCGCACATATCGTCATCGACGGCTTCACCATCACCGAATTCCAGTTCAGCCGCGCCTTCAACGAGGCCATCGAGGCCAAGCAGGTGCAGGAGCAGGAAGCGCTCAAGGAAAAGAACATCAAGATCAAGATGGACTACCAGAACGAGCAGCGCGTCGCGAAAGCAAAAGCAGATTCAGCGGTCATCGCGCTCCAGATGGAAGCCCTCAAGAAGCAAAATGGCAAGGAATACCTGATGCTCAAGTGGATCGAGAAGTGGGATGGCAAGCTTCCGCAGGTAAATGGGAACGATAAAGTCATTCCGATGATTAATATGCAGTAAAAAATATGTTATATTAAAAAAAACATCCAAACAAAGGATTCCATATGCACGCATCTTTCATCGCATTCGTCGTCCTCGGCATCATCATCGTGGCAATCGCCGCATACCGTATCGGCGTCCACGTATCCAAGGCGGCCAAACAAGAATCCCCCGAAGCGAAAAACAAGATTTCCTTCGAAGACTGCCTGGCCAAGAACGCCAAGGCATTCAAGTACGGCTCCTTTACCGACGCCCGCGACGGCGAGACCTACCGCACCGTGAAAATCGGCAACCAGGTCTGGATGGCCGAGAACCTGCGTTTCAAGACGAACGCAAGCTTCGCTCCCGGCAACGAGGAATCCAACATCAAAAAATTCGGAAGGCTCTACACCTGGACATCCGCCCTGGACATCCCGGCGGAATTTGCAGACCAGTCCCCCGCAAAGGACCTGGCCATGTACGAGAAGATGAAAGACGCGAACTTCCAGGGCATCGCCCCGGAAGGCTGGCACATTCCGAGCAACAAGGAATGGGAAGAGCTCATGGCCAATATAGACCCCAAGTCGACCGGTTCCGAGCTCCGCAGCGCATGCGTATGGCAGAAACCCGGCAAGGATTCTCTCGGGTTCTTCGCGCTGCCCGCCGGTTACCGTTTCAACGACGGAAGCTTCCGCCATTTCGGCAGGCGCGCCCGCTTCTGGAGCAAGGACGAATACGGCACGGCCAACGCCTACCGCATGAGCATCACCGAAAACTCCATCGACATCGAAGGGGTTTACAGATCCGACGCCCTTTCCGTACGCTGCGTGAAGAACGCCTAACGAGACAAGCATCTGGCGCACTCTGGACGCAGGGATTTGTCGCTGATTTTAAGAAAGCCCGACTTTTACGACAGCTTCAGGTGCATCGCCTCGCGGTGCACCGACACATGTTGCGTGGGCTGGGAAATCGACATCGACGATGCATCGCAGAAGGCATACCGCAAGGTGGCAGGGGCTTTTGGCGACAAGCTGCGCCAAAACATCGAAGACGGGCATTTCAAGCTTTTACCCCACGACCGCTGCCCGTTCTTGGACAAGCAAAACCTCTGCGAGATCTACACGCACCTGGGCGCAGGCGCCCTCTGCGAAATCTGCCGCGAGCATCCGAGGTTCGTGGAAGTCTACGGCGACATCATGGAGCGTGGACTGGGTTTATGCTGCGAAGAAGCGTCACGGCTGTTGCTCGAAGGCAAAGGCCCGCTCGCCTTCACAAGCGAGGAATGCGATGAACCCGAAGACGAGATGGACGAAGATGACAGAGAAGTCCGCGACGAGGTGATGTTCGCCCGCGAACAGATTTTCAAGGCGCTCGCCGACACATCCATCCCTTTCAAGGAAAGGCTCCACCAAGCATTCGGCTACACAGGCGACAAACCGCTCGCACCTTTCGAAAGCGCAAGCGCCATGGTAGAATTCCTAGCGCAACTGGAAAGCTACGGCGCCGACTGGGACGCGGCTCTTGCACGCATCAAGGCGAAGGTCTACGCCGCACAAGAAGCAGGACGCCTGGATAAGGATTCCACGATTCTCGAAGACCAGGGATTCTTCTCGGAAACAGAAAGCGCGAGACTACTCGCCTACCTCGTCTACCGCCATTACTCCAAGTGTCTCTTCGAAGGACGCGAGCAGGGCAAGCTCATGTTCGCCCTATTCTTCTGGAACCTAGCACGGTTCTTTACGCGCGAACTCGCGGGCAATGCGACAGCCGACGCGCAGTCCATCAAGATTGGCGCAATCAAGATTCTTTCCAAGCAGCTGGAATACGCCGAAGAAATCATGGAGATCGTCGAGATTTCGCTTGACGGATAAAGGATTAAGAAGCAGGGCAATCTTTTTCCATCACGCACTTGCGCCACTTGCCGCTCTTCCAACGACGCCAGAAAATAATCGGCGCCGTACTGTAGACTGCAACAACAGCAATCCAGGCGTAATGGGCCGGCAGGTGATAGACGTAGGCGGCAACATACAGCGCCCCCGCCACGCACCAGTTCATGATGGCGCTAGCAAACATCACCCACAGCGTATCGCCTGCACCGCGAAGCGCTCCCGCATAGATAACAAGCAGCACCTCCACGAAGATATAGAAGGTCGCTATGCGCAGCATGAAGATGCTCATGGGGCGAGCGGCATCGAAAATCGCAATCGCCCCGGACGATGCCTCCGCCATGTCGGGCCTGAATATATCGGTCAGCACTCCCGGCAAGAATACGAAGAAAATTCCCATGACGAGGGAATACCCCCAGCCGAGTTTCAACCCGGAATAAGTTGAGCGCGATGCTGCGGCGCCGTCCCTCGCTCCCACGTAGCGCCCCACAAGGCTTGTCGATGCGACTTCGAGCCCCATCAGCGGAACGTAAGCCACCATGTCCCAGTTGAACATGACTGAGGATGCCGTCGCCGATTCCGATCCGAGAGCATGGAACATGAGAATAAGCATCTGGAACGCCGACATGTTCAGGAACATCTCGACACCCGAGGGAATCCCCTTCTGCAGAAGTTCGCGGGTAAGCGCCCCGCTAAACGCAAACGAGCGGCGCGTGCTAAAGCGGGCATTGCACGACCTGCCCCAGAATTTTGCAAACAAAATAACAGTCGATACCAGATTGCCAATCAGCGTTCCGTAAGCGGCCCCTGCAACGCCCAGTGCCGGAATAGGCCCGCAACCGAATATCAGCAAAAAATTGCAGGCCACATTCACGATCATCCCGACAAAGGCTGCCTGCATTACAATCTTGGTTTCGCCAATGCCACTAAAAAAGCAAGGGGCCACATTTCGCACAAGCGTTATGGCGCCGCCAAACATCAAGATGTTGAAGTAAGTTTTCTGATATTCCAGCTGGTCGGCCGACAGGTGTTCGAGTCCAAACACCCAGTGCCCAATGGGGATGGTCAAATACAAAAGCGGCACCGCGACTATCGAAACATAGAGCGCCTGCATAAAGACCTTCGCACAGTCCCCCTGACGTTTTGCGCCCAGGCGTTGCGCCACCATCGCAGTCGTGTAACTAATGGCTCCGGTAAAAAAGGTCGTAAGCGCAAGCTGCACCGCGCCCGCACCAAGCGCTGCGTTCATTTCGGCAGGTCCGAGCTTTGAGAGAAACAACCTGTCGATAAACGTCATGAAGGTATCGAACGACATCGACAGGAGCATCGGAAGCGCCACAACAAGCACATCCTTCACATCACCGTTTTTCTTGAACTTCGGCGGCCTATAGAACTTGTTCAGTATCGCATCGACCATAAACGCGCGTAAATATAAAAAAAGACAGGGCCTTGCAGCCCTGCCCTCCGTTTTTTTGAGGTGTATAAAAAAACGGTTTTGGGGGATGCGTCAAATATAACAAATAAAGTTTGTTTTCAATGACTAACCCCGTTTTTTCGCAAAATAACTTATTACGAATTGCTTACAGCAACATTTATGGGATTTTTCGGCAAAAACAGGCACCACGGACATCCGGTCCATCCAACGGAAAATTCGTTTTTGCTACATTTGGCCTACTATGTTTTCACAATTGACCGACTCTCTAGAATCTACCCTCAAGAACCTGCGCGGGCAGGGCAAGCTCACCGAAGAAAACGTCGCCGAATCGCTGCGCGAAGTGCGCCGCGCCTTCCTCGAAGCCGACGTGAACTTCAACGTGACCCGCGACTTCGTGAAGGCCGTCAAGGAAAAAGCCCTCGGTAGCGAGGTTCTCAATTCCGTGACCCCCGGTCAACAGATTGTGAAAATCATCCACGACGAGCTTGTGGCCGTCATGGGTGGCGAAACCAAAGAAATCAACCTCTCCGGCCCCGCTCCGGTCGGCATCATGATGGCGGGCCTCCAGGGTTCCGGCAAGACGACCTTCGCCGGCAAGATCGCCCTCTGGATGCGCAGCAAGAAGAAGAGGAAGCCGCTCCTCGTGGCAGCTGACGTGTACCGCCCGGCGGCAATCAAGCAATTGCAGGTACTCGGCAAGTCTATCGGCATCCCGGTCTACGAAGAAGGCCAGGGCGACCCGGTGGAAATCATCAAGCACGGCTACCAGTTCGCAAAGGACAATGGCTTCGACCTCGTGATTTACGATACCGCAGGCCGCCTGCAGATTGACGAAGAGCTGATGCAGGAACTCGAGAAAGCTAAGGAAGCCGTCCACCCCGACGAAATCCTGTTCGTGGCCGACGCGATGATCGGTCAGGAAGCGGTGAACGTGGCCGAGACCTTCTGGCAGCGCCTCTCGTTTACGGGCGTGTGCCTCTCGAAGATGGACGGCGACACCCGCGGCGGTGCGGCCCTCAGCATCAAGAAGATGACGGGCGTGCCCATATGCTTTATCGGCGTGGGCGAAAAACTCCCCGACATCGAACTGTTCCACCCCGACCGCATGGCGAGCCGCATTCTCGGCATGGGCGACGTGGTGAGCCTCGTGGAAAAGGCGCAGCAGGTTATTGACGAAAAGGATGCGAAGGACCTCAAGAAGAAGATTCTCAACAACACGTTCGACCTGAACGATTTCTTGAACCAGCTCCGCACCATCAAGAAGCTCGGCCGCATCAAGGATATCCTCGGGCTCATCCCGGGTTTGAACAAACTACCGCTCGACCAGATTGACGAGAAGCAGTTAGTTTATGTGGAAGCCATCCTCAGCTCCATGACCCCGAAGGAAAGGAAGAAACCGCAAATTCTGGACGGAAGCCGCAAGAACCGCATCGCGAAGGGTTCGGGCACCGAGATTTCGCGCGTGAACGCCGTGCTCAAGCAGTACGACGACATGAAGGAAATGTTCAAGAAGGTGGGCGACATGGCCCGCAAGCAGAACAACGGCGGCCAGATTGGGTCTAACTATACGCCGCCCAAGGTCAAAAAGAAAAGAAAATAAAGACTAGGGAGGGGTTCTCCTTCGTGGGCATTTTCGGCGTTTTAGCGTAAATAATTACAAAATGACGTAATTTTACACTATATGAAAAATTTTTTCGTATAGTGTTTTCTTTTTTGTAAGAAAAATGGTAGATTGTAGACAGCAATATTTTCAAAAAAATGAAAAACAATAAAAACAAGGAAAAATAAATGGCATCTACCTCCTATTCCGCTAACGCGCTCGTCACGGCCCTCAAGAAACCCCGCGACAAATTCACCAAGGAAGATATCAAGAAGTACATCTTCGACAACGGCATCCGCCATCTGAACTTCATGTACGCCGGCGGAGACGGCCGCCTGAAGACTCTCAACTTCGTCATCAACGATGCCGACTACCTGGACGAAATCCTCAGCTGCGGCGAACGCGTGGACGGCTCCTCGCTGTTCAGCTACATCGAGGCCTCTTCTTCCGACCTCTACGTGGTGCCGAAATTCTCCTCCGCATTCATGGACCCGTTCGCGGAACTCCCGACTCTCTGCCTGCTCTGCTCCTTCTTCAACAAGGACGGACAGCCGCTCGAATCCTCCCCGGAATACACGCTCCACAAGGCATGCGAAGCCTTCAAGAAGGAGACCGGCATGGAATTCCAGGCCATGGGCGAACTGGAATACTACGTGATTGCCGACGACATGGGCGAATTCCCGGCAGTGGACCAGAAGGGCTACCACGAATCCGCACCGTTCGCGAAGTTCAACGAGTTCCGCCAGCAGTGCATGCTCTACATCGCGCAGGCCGGCGGCCAGATCAAGTACGGCCACAGCGAAGTGGGCAATTTCACGCAAGACGGCAAGCTCTACGAGCAGAACGAAATCGAGTTCCTCCCCTGCCCGGCAGAAGACGCGGCCAACCAGCTCACCATCGCCAAGTGGATTATCCGTAACCTCGGCGCACAGCTCGGCCTCGACGTGACGTTTGCCCCGAAGATTACCGTTGGCAAGGCTGGCTCGGGCCTGCACATCCACATGCGCATCATGAAGGACGGCAACAACCAGATGCTCAAGAACGGAGTCATCAGCGAAACCGCCCGCCGCGCCATCGCCGGCATGATGAAACTCGCCCCGTCCATCACCGCGTTCGGCAACCAGAACCCGACTTCTTACCTGCGCCTGGTACCCCACCAGGAAGCCCCGACCAACGTATGCTGGGGTGACCGCAACCGCTCCGTGCTGGTACGCGTACCGCTCGGCTGGGCATCCAAGACCGACCTCTGCAAGATTGCGAACCCGAACGAGAAGGGCACGAGTTACGACACGCACCAGAAGCAGACTGTGGAAATGCGTTCCCCGGACGCCAGTGCCAACGTGTACCTGCTCATGGCCGGCCTCTGCGTCGCTTGCCGCTACGGCCTTAGCCTCAAGGACGGCCTGAAGGTGGCCGAGCAGACCTACGTGAACGTGAACATCCACAAGAAGGAAAACGCGAAGCTGTTGAGCAAGCTCGACACTCTGCCGGACAGCTGCTGGGCCAGCGCCGACTGCCTTGCCAAGCAGAGGAAGGTGTACGAGGAATTCGGCGTGTTCAGCCCCGCCATGATCGACGGCATCATGGCCCAGCTCAAGGCCTTCAAGGACAAGACGCTCCGCGCCCAGGTCACGAAGTCCAAGACCGCCATGCAGAAGCTCGTGAAGACGTACTTCTACTGCGGCTAATACATCGCGCGCAATTTCAAAACAGGGTTCCGGTTTTTACCGGGACCCTTTCTTTATTCGATTTCCACCTTGATATCCACGCCAGGGAACACGGGTTTCGGCGCGTTCACGACAGGCGAAAGGATTCGGCGCACCGCCGAGAGGTCGTTCGACTTCAGGTACAGTTTTACCCAGCGAACGTTCTGCACCACGGGGATAAACGCATCCACCGGGCCCATGACCATCAGGCTCTTTTCGGCGCGGCAAAGCGCTTCCACGCGGGCGACAGCATCGCGCAGGGCGCCCTCGTCACGGCTCCCGAAGGAGACCTCCACCATTTTGCAGAACGGCGGATAGAATGCATCCTTGCGGTCGCGGGTTTCCATCTCGGCAAAGCCCGCAAAATCGTGGTGGAGCGCGAAGTTCATCACCGGCTCGTTCGGGTTCTGCGTCTGGATTAGCACGCGGCCCGTACCCCCGGCACGGCCCGCTCGCCCCGCCGTCTGGCTCAGCAACTGGAACAGCCTCTCCGTACTGCGGAAATCGGGCATCCCGAAACCGCTGTCGGCACCCACGACGCCCACGAGCTTCACGCCCGGAAAATCGTGGCCCTTCGCGACCATCTGCGTGCCGAGCAGGATGTTGTATTCGCCCTTCCGGAACGATTCCAGAATCTTCTCGACCGAGCCCACGTTCTGCGTGGTATCGCGGTCCATGCGCACAATCTTTGCATCCGGCACCCACTCCAGGATTTCTTCCTCGAGCTTTTCGATGGCTCCGCCCACGAACTCGTATGTTTCGGCCCCGCAGGCACGGCACGGCGTGTTCACCGGGTAAAGCAGCCCGCAGTAGTGGCACAGCAGGGAATTGTACTGCCTGTGGTAAACGAGCGGCACATGGCAGTTTTTGCAGTAGAGCGTCTCGCCGCATTCCCCGCAAATGCGGACCTTGGAATACCCGCGACGGTTCATGAGCACAATCGCCTGGTCGCCATCCGCAACGCACTTCACGAGAGCGTCGCGCAAATCGGGCGACATGAGGATTCCCTTCTGCTGGCGGACCTGCCCCATATCGACGATGCTCACCTCGGGCAGGCTCGCCGATGTCGCGCGCTTCTGCAACTTGAGGTATTTTAATTTATCTGTACTTGCGTTATGGAAAGTTTCAATGCACGGAGTCGCACTCCCGAGCACCACGAGCGCCCCGTACTTGTAGGCCAGGTGGAACGCGAGTTCGCGGGTATGGTAGCGCGGGGCGGGGTCCTGCTGCTTGAACGAGGAATCGTGTTCCTCGTCGAGAATCACGACATCGAAATCGAACGGTGCAAGTATCGCGCTCCGGGTCCCGAGAACCACACGCGCGCTCCCTTCCAGAATCGAGACGAAGGATTCGCGCCGCTTCGGGGCGGAGAGCGCCGAGTGCAGCACGTGCACGGGCACCTGCAAAAAGTCCTCGAACCGGCCCGCCGTCTGCGGGGTGAGCCCAATTTCGGGAACGAGAATCAAGACCTTCTTGCCACAGCGCAACGCCTCGTAGGCAAGTTCCTGGTACACGCGCGTCTTGCCCGAACCGGTCACGCCATGCAAGAGCGAGCCCCGGAAGCCCGTACCCGAAAGGTCGGCCACGAGCGAGTCAAGCGCCACCCGCTGTTCATCGGTAAGCGGAGGCACGTCGGGGCGCGCGGGCATCTGGGCAGCCGCACCTTCCTCGCCAGAACGTTCCGTCTCCCGCGCCGCAAGCGCATCGAGATACTTCCCGAAATCGGCAGGCCAAAAGACATCCAGCGCCTTCATCGGTGTGCATATATAATAACGTGCCACCCACTCGAGCGATTCCATGTACCGTTCGCTAAAAACGTAGCCCGACGCATGCGGGTAGGCGCACCGCACGTTGAACGCGGGCCTTTCCGCATGCACCTTCGCGACAACCGCAAGCGATGGCGCCTTGCGTGTGGCAAACTGCACCCAGACCACGCTCCCCCGCCGGATTTCAGGGCCAGCGAACAGCCCGGAGGGCACCCCGTAGGTATAGACGGAGGGCGCCTGCGGGATATAGACCTCGCAGAACCGCTCCAGGGTTTCCGGGGCGCATTTGACCCGAATTTGCTCGGGCGCTTCCGTTTTGGGTATGCGTTTTGCCATTTTACCCCCAAAGATAGGTAAAGACAGCCCTATTTCAGCCCCCTTTATTGCCAAAAATTCGCCATTTTCTTAAACGTTCTCTTATCTTTTTATTTAGATTATGATATACGAACCTTAACCGGTTCGTCCACCTATTGGAGATTTTTATGAGCTTATTGGACGCATTTAAACCGAAATGGCAGAATTCCAACCCCGAAAAGCGCATGGAGGCCGTCACCGAGATGGATCCGCGCGAACAGAGCACCCTGGAACGAATCGCCCTTTCCGATGATGATAGTAGCGTAAGGACCGCAGCCGTAAAGAAGTTGACGATTATCCCGTCACTCGCTGCAATTTCGAAGAAGGACAGCGAGGCCGGCATCCGCCGCCTGGCCGAAACCCGCTACTTCGAAGAGGTCGCCAAGAAGCTCAAGGTTTTCCGCGAACCCGCAAACGAAGATGTCCTCCGTTTCATCGACGAACTGAAAGACACGCGCTACGCCGACGAACTCGCCAAGTCCCTGCCCAGTTCCGAGCTCCGCCTCGAACTCATCAAGAAGACGGGCAAGGTGAACGTGCTCGTCCTCGCCGCGAACAGGGACGCCAAGGAAGACATCGCGAAGGCTGCCGTCGAACGCATCGAGTCTGAAGCTTCGCTCACCGACATCTCCAAGAATTCCAAGCATTCCTCCGTCCGTAAAATTGCCGCCGAGAAGCTCCGCGTCAAGAGGGAAACCGAAGACGGCGGCCGCAAGGCTGCGGCTCTCCTTGCCGGCAAGAGGAACGCGCTCGTCCAGCAGGCCCACCATTTCGCCGCCCAGAAGGATCCGCTCGCCGTCAAGCCGCAGTTCGACGCCCTGATGCAAGAAGCTAGGACCTTGGGCATGGGTCCGGACCAGGCGACCCTCGACGAAATCTACGCAAGCTTCATCAAGTTCGTGAACGAGGCCGACGCAGCACGCATCGCCGCCGAAAATGCCGAAGCCGAAAAGGCCGAAAAGCGCACGCACCTCACCCAGACGCTCGAAGAAGTCGAAAGCATCCTCGATAGCGAGAACGCCGCCGAAAAGGCAGACCGCATCGCCGAAATCATCGACGAATGGAACGCACAGAAATCCATCATGGATGCCGCAAGCGTGAAGCGTTTCAACCTCGCGCTCGTTCGCAGCCAGGAACTCAAGAAGCAGGATCAGCCTGCCGAAGGCGAAAACCCTGCAGCGGCGACGGACGAGACCCAGACACGCACCCAGCTGCTCGACATGCTCCGCGCCCTCGCCGACACCGACGCAAACGAAACCACTTCCAAGCACCTCCACGGAATCGTCCGCGACTGGGAGAAGCTCCCGCTGCTCGAAGGCGAAGACCCAATCCTGCAGACCTACAATTCGCTGCGCAACAAGCTCAAGGAAAAGATTTCCGCATTCGAGGATTCCGCACAAAAGACATTCGAAGAAAATTCCGCCAAGCTCCGCGCCCTCATAGACCGCGTCAAGTCGTTCGACGAGAACGATGACTTCAAGGTCATCAGCCAGAAGCTCCGCGAAGCCTTCCAGGAATGGAAGACGATTGTCGGCGAGCAGAAGTTCAAGTACCACGACCTGTGGCTCGAATACAAGTCCGCCACCGAACGCTTCCAGGAAATGCGCCAGTGGGAATCCTGGCACAACGAGAAAGACCGTGCAGCCGTCCTCGAAGAGATGGAAATGCTCGCGAAGGAGCCCGGCAGCCAAGATGTCCTCGACAAGTTGCGCGAATACAGCAACAAGTGGAAGAATATCGGCCCCGTCTCCGCCGCGAAGTTTACCGAATTCCGCGACAAGTTCCAAGCCCTGTTCGAACAGATTAAGCAGAACTGCGCCCCCTTCATCGAAGAGCGCATGGCCGAACGCGTCAAGAACCTCGCCGACAAGGAAGCCCTCTGCCAGAAGGTAGACGAACTTGTCGCAAACACCGAGATGTTCTGGAAAGACAAGTACAAGGCCATGCAGGAGATCCAGGAATCCTGGAAGAACATCGGCATGGTACCCAAGGAAAACCTGAACGCCCTCATGGAGCGCTTCAAGGCATCGACCGGAGCATTCTTCGCCCAGTACAAGGAAAGCCTCAAGCAGGAAGACCAGAACCGCGAAGCGAACCTCGAAAAGAAGCTCAAGCTTTGCGAACAGGCCGAAGCGCTGCAGGAATCTTCCGACTGGAACGCAACTTCGAATAAGTTAAAGCAACTGCAGGACATGTGGAAGGCGACAGGGCCCGTGCCCAAGAGCAAGTCCGAAGAAGTCTGGACACGCTTCCGCAAGGCATGCGACTCCTTCTTCGAAAAGAAGCGCGCCCACTTCGAGACGCTCGACGCATCCAAGCAGGAAAACCTCACCAAGAAAACGGCCCTTTGCGACAAGCTCGACACCATCGACGTAAGCAACATTACGCCCGAAGTCGTAGAACAGGTCAAGGCCATCGACGAGGAATGGAAGTCCATCGGCATGATTCCGAAAGAATCCATCGAGAGCGTGAACGAACGTTTCAACACCAAGATGAACCAGTTCATCTCGGCCCAGGCAGCTACCGACGAGGCCCTCAGCAAGCAGCTCGCCAAGATCAAGGCTCAGAAGCAGGAAATGATCGAGAAGGTGAAGCAGTTTGCCGAAAGCGCTGGCAGCAACCAGCTGGCCGACGCCGTGCGCGACCTCCAGAAGGACTGGCGCACCATCGGTTCCTGCGGCATCGAGGATACGGAACTCTACAAGGCGTTCCGCGAAGCCTGCGACGACTTCTTCACTCGCCGCCGCGACCAGCTCGACATCCAGGAGCAGGCCCGCCAGAACAACCTCCAGAAGAAAGTGCTGCTCTGCGAACAGGCAGAAGCCCTCCTCGAAGGCCTGAGCGACGCGACCGTCGGCGAGGCCATGAACAAGGTCAAGCACCTGCGCCGCCTGTGGAAGGACGTGGGAGCAGTGCCGCGCGAGCAGAGCGACAAGGTCTGGAAACGCTTCAACGGAGCATGCGACAAGGTATTCGCGTTTGGCCGCAAGGACGAACCCGCAGCACCGAGCAATCCGGCATAAAGCGCGGTAAGCAACGAAACAGGATTTAGGGATGGCACAACCGCCATCCCTTTTCTATTTTTGTGCCATAATGAAGTTTCCCCCTTGGACAAGCGTTTCGGAAGCGGCCGACCTGCTAAAGGCCGGCGAGGTCGTCGCCATCCCGACAGAGACCGTCTATGGGCTTGCGGGGAACGCATACAACCCCGAAGCGCTCGCGAAGATTTTCGCCGCGAAGGAACGGCCCACGTTCGACCCGCTTATCGTGCATATTGCCGACATCGCGGAACTGGAGAACGTCGCCCGCGACATTCCCGAAAGCGCATACCGACTGGCAGAAGCCTTCTGGCCCGGGCCGATGACCATCATCCTCCCCAAAAAGGACTGCATTCCCGACCTGTGCACAAGCGGGCTCCCTTCGGTGGCGGTAAGGTTCCCGAGCCATCCCGTAGCGCAGGCGATTATCAAGGAATCGGGACTCCCGCTTGCGGCCCCGAGCGCAAACCTGTTCAAGCACGTGAGCCCAACAACCGCAGAGCACGTGGCCGCACAGCTTGCAGACCGCATCGCGGGAATCGTCGATGGCGGGCCGTGCTCCGTAGGGGTCGAAAGCGCCATCATCTCGCTTGCCGGGGATGTGCCGACAGTGCTCCGCCCGGGGGCGATTACGCCCGAGATGTTCAAGTCGGTGCTCGGCGAAGTCGCCGTCAAGGAATCCACATCCAAGCCCGGGCAGGCCATGCAGGCGCCGGGCCAGTGCGATACGCATTACCGCCCGCAGGTGCCTCTCTATTTCGGAGAAGTGCCCGCAGGTTACAAACTGCCGGAGCATACCGCACGCATCGCGTTCGGGAACCAGGCCGGAGCGATTCCTGCCACAGTGAACTTGTCTGCAACGGGTGACATGACCGAGGCTACCGCAAGGCTATACGCCTACATGCACGACCTGGATACGCCCGATTACGACTTGATTCTCGTGGACCCGATCCCGAATACCGGAGTCGGCATGGCGCTGAACGATCGACTCAAGCGCGCCAGTATCAAGGCTCTCCCGTAAAAAAAACCGGCCAAAACGAAACATTTTCGCGTTTCGATCGTTTTTATAGGTAGCGAGTCCGCAACGGCAGGGGCTTGCGATTATGGGGTTGGTTTAGTTATATTATTTGGAAGCACAGGAGCACGACATGACTACGAAAGAAGATTGCGAATGCTGGGCTGCCGGGAAGATCATTGCAGCTGAGGCTAAAGGTGAAGCTCGTGGCGAATCCAAAGGCCATGCAGATGCCATCGGCATCCTGAAAGACATGGGGTTTCCCGCGGAACAGATTGCCGAGGTTCAAGCAAGGCTTGACGCTAAAGCAACGAAATAGCCGCCTTACATCGGGAACAGCCTGTAGTGTTCTCGCGTATAAGTGCTCGTGTAGGCGTTAAAATGCCACCATTCGTGTTTCAGCATCACCCAGCCGGCAGCCTTCATGATACGGCGCAGCTTGTTCCTATTGTCAACCTGTTCCTGCGTCAGCCGCCCGCTCTTGAGCGCATCCGCCTCGCCTACCGCGCCCGCACAGCGCTCGAACGAATCGAAATCCGTCCCCATGTCGAGCAGCGCACCCGAGCTATCGGTAATGCTTAGGTCCAGCGCGAGGCCGTAGTTGTGCAGGCCGCCCCTCACCGCCGACGAGACGAAGTTGGTGTACGGAGTCCCCTGCACAGTCTTCTTGAGTGCCGCCTGCGCATAAATGGGGCGCGCCGCATCGAAAATCACGAGCTTCGAACCGGGCATCTCCTTTTCCATGATGGCGAAGGTCTTCTTGAGTTTTGCGTAGGCGTCCCTGTGGACAAAGGCTCTCTGCTCGCCGCAATACAGGTCGTGCCCCGTTACGTTGTTAAAAGTCCCGTAACGCAAGTCCATGACAAGCAGGGGTTCATTGGTTATTTCCACAAGATCCTTGTTCGACGATGCGTATTCGATCCACTTTTGGACCTCCGCACAGAAGCGCTTCGGCTCCTTCGGCTTCGGCGGTTCGAACCTGGCATCCGTCTCGTGCGCCATCACCGACGCTGCAAGGAGCGACAGACAAAAAAGCAGCGCCTTCATCATATTCCAAGCAGCACTTCCACGCCAAACTGGAAGTATAGTCCCATACCCTTCGCCATGAACGGTTCGAGCCTGTAGCCATTGTCCGAATTCTTGTCGCCGTCCTTCGTGACCCAGGAACGTTCGCGGGCGTTCTCGGAACCCAGGAACTTGAGCGCATCCACGTCGAGGTTCCCGAACAAATTATCCAGTTCCAGGTAGAATCTGGATTTGCGGAACCAACCCTTGTCGCGGACAATATCGAGATTCACGCGCACATCCGTACGAAAGAAATCGGTAAATTCCTCCAGGTCACGGAGCCTGCGCGTCCCGAGTATCTGGTTTTCCTGATCCGAGGGCTTGATATCGTAAAAATAGAGCGGACGGTGCAACGCCGCATGGTGCGTGAGGATAATCGAGAACAGCGAATCCTTGCGCGGGTAGTAGCGGAAATGCGAAACGATATCGAGCCGAGAATTCGCTTCCCACGGGAGCGAACCGGGACCTTCGAGTTCGTATTCGCCATAGACGGAACTCACGTTCGTTGACATCGAGAAATGGTGCGAAGTCTTCCAATCCACCTTCGCATTCGCACCGAGCACCCAGGCGAATTCCACGGGAGTAATGTCCCTGTACTGCGCATAGGCCTTGGGCAGGGGCAGCACCGGGTCGAAGTAGTAGCGGCCAAAGCCGCTCGCCTGCGCAATCAGGTACTTGGAATTGTAGCCAAGTCCCACCTTCGCCGAAGCGCCCGTTTCAAGCCTTCCCGTCAGGTTTCCGTCGTCGTAGAGGTATTTCCAGTCGCTGCGGTAGGCCGCGCTGCTGAACAGGCGCCAATACGTGGAATCTTTTTCGCTCAGGTTCTTCTCGAAATCGAGCGAGACCGTCGGGCGCGCATTGTGGTCAACAGCATCGGCCACCGCACCGAGCGAAAAGATTGTCTGCGAATAATCCGACTTCCAGTCAAAGCGGCTCACGCCCGAAAGCACGCCCGTCGTATAGTCGTCTTCCTGCTTGCCTCCAAAGTCCAGGTAACTGCGGTCGACAAAATGCTGCTCATAGAGCAGGGCACCGCTCACCTTGGAACCGAGCAGCTTCGCCTTGAATTCCTTGTCCGCACCGGCGCTAATGACCGTATGCGTCATCTCGTAGGCGTCGATAAAGGCAGCCATCTCCCTCGACGAGACGGAGTTGCGGAATCCGGTCGTATCCTGCAGGGTATCGCCCACGTTCTCGCGCACGAATCCCGCATGCAGGCTTGTCCCGAACTTGGAATTGTATTCCGCTCCGATGACCAGGTAATCCTGGTTCCCCTTGATGATGTCGACTTCGTTCACCTGGTCGTACGCAGTAGTCGTGTCCTGGCTGATGGAGTATTCGTCGGTACTGTACAGGGCTCGGAGCGCCCAGGTGTTGCCCATTGAATCGGAGCCGTTAAGTTGTGCATAGAAATCCATCGCCGAAAGATCGAAGGGGTCGGAGGATTTCACGCGACAATCATCCACGCAGTCGCCATCGCGCTTCCTGAATTCGGTGAAGAACTTTTCGCCCAGGTTCTTGAGCATCTCTCCATCGAGCCTGCGGAACGCGAAACGGAAACTGTCCCAGAAAAGGAACGGGGAATCGAACTGGATTTCCTGCACCGTGAGGCCCGCGGCCCCCTTGAGCCCCCACTCGCCCTTCGTCTGCTCGGGAATATACTGCACCGAAGTTGCAAGGCCCTGGCCGATCGGACCGCTGCCGTAGTGGTCATGAATCTCGATGCCGCTCAGTATGTGCGGGTTCACCACCGAAAGGTTGCCGGGGAACCCGACATCGAGGTGGCGCATGTTCGGGATGCGGAGCCGCCCCAGGTGGTAGGCCACGTCGCCCGCGCGGGAGCCGTCGTAGTAGAGCGCGCTGCTGAAATCCTTCTGCCCGGAAATTCCCGGCATCTGCCCCAGGTGTTCCGTCAAGTCAAAGCGCATGCCCGCCGCATCTTCGAGCTTGTCGACCGACACCTTGCGTTGCGGTTCCCACTTCTCGGGTTCGCCGCCGCCCACAATCGTACTCGAACCGAGGTCGCGGAGGTCGGTCGAGAGCGTCACGACCATGTCGAGCAGGTCCGCAAAATCCTGCAGGTCCACATACACGCTGTCGTAGCCTTCCTTCTGGAAAACAAGCGACGCGTTCTTCGAATCCACGGTAAATTCGAAACGTCCATCCGAGGATGTCTTGCCGAGTTTTTTGCCGGAGCGGTAGGTAATCTGAACTCCGTCAAGCGGCAGGTCCGAACCCATTTCGAGGACCACGCCCACGACGGGCGTAGGGGTCGCCGCAAACAGGTTCACCGCCAGGAACAGGGCTATAAGGAGCAGGGATCGAAATCTCATGGATACTAAATTAGAATTTTATGCCGCCGCAGTCCACCAAATTTTATATTTCTCTGCGTATGCTCGATATTTTTCTAGTGCAGATGGAAATCGCGCCGAACGACAAGGCCAGGAATTTCGAAAAGGTCGAAACGCTCACCCGCGAAATCCGCAAACGAACCGAGGATTCCGTTCCCGGGCTCATCGTGCTGTCCGAGATGTTCGCCACGGGCTACCTTCCTTTGCACCCCGAAAGGGCCGCCGAGGACTTTTCCACAGAATCCAGCGGTGAAACCGCACTTTTTTTGAATAAACTAGCAAACCAGACGCGATGCGCCGTCATGGGCGCGGGGATATCCCGCAAGGGTTCTTCGTTCACGAACCATGCAAGCGTCCACCTGCCCGGAAACCCGCACGAATACGCAAGCTACGACAAGCGGAAGCCCTTCTTCATGGAGCAGGGAAAATTCACCGCCGGGCAGGATGTTAGTTTGTTTAAAATACAGGAGTGGAACATAGCCCCGACCATCTGTTTCGACCTACGATTCCCGGAGCTCTACCGCGATGCGGTCAAGGCGGGAGCGAACCTCCTGACCGTGCAAGCCGCCTGGCCTGCCGAAAGAATCCTGCACTGGGACACGCTATTGCAGGCGCGCGCCATCGAAAACCAGGCCTTTGTCGCCGCCGTCAACAGCGTTACCGCCGATAGCAAATACAATGGGCATTCACGCATTGTCGACCCGTTCGGAAACATTGTCGCGAAGGCCGATTCGGACGCAGAGTGCATCGTATCCGCACGCATCGAAATCGAACCGCTCCTCCGCTACCGCGAGAGTTTTCCCGTCCTGAAAAGCATCTAACGCGTGACATAAATCACAGCGCGATTTTAGGCTGGAATAATACACTTTGGAGCACCAGTTTCGTAACTCCTTATTTATCAACAGATTATATTTTTCTTGCAAAAGGGAGCGTGTGATAGACTTTACACATTGTTTCTTACCAAAAAAAATGACATGCTTTTGCCACAAAAATATTCTATTTTCTAGATGTAAAACAAAAACACCCAGAGGTTCCTATGACATCACCAGACATGAACAAGCTGAACTACGCTAGGGCCCTCATCAAAGCCGGACTTGCCCGCGATTTGATTCTGAAAATTACGCTGATTTCCAGCTACCAGTACATGCAAATCCAACGCGAAGTCCTCGCTGCATAACGCCCGCGCCGAATGCAACTCGTTCTGACTATTCCCGCGCAGCCCGCCACTCAGATGAAAGAGAGGCAGGCTGCGCTTCTTGCATGTTATAGGGACGGCACGCTCCTACTCGACGCCCGCGATTACGAGAAGCCCGCCAGGTTCTACCTCACCCCGAAAGATGTTTTCCCCTGGGAACAGTTCCTCGCAAAGATGCTCTGTGCCTGGCAACTCGGCGACTACAGTGATGTGCCGCCGCAATTCAAGCCGCAAAAACGGATTCCGCAGTTCGTGGTGGACGGGTTTCCCGCCGAACCGCTCGAAAACAAGCTCAAGATTCTCGCGACACTCCGCACGCAGGGATATTTCCCTGCACTGACAGCCCGGAAATAGTTCTATTGCTATTTTTCAAAGCATGGATAGCATGCAAGACATCGCAAGCAAGCGCTGGTTCATGGGCAAGGGCCGCAAGATTGAATCCATCGAGACCGTGGACCGCGTCGCCATCGGGGAAACGTTTCTTTCCATCGTCCGCATGACTTTTGCCGCGAGCGAAAACTGTGAGCCCGACCTATACGCCGTCATCGAAGACGAGACCCGCACTACAGACTTTTTCTACGACGTGTTTTCGTGCGAGAAGGCAAGATACGGCACTAAGACCGGCGAATTCATGTTCATGCAGACAGAGAATTTCCCCGTAGATGTTTCCCTGCACGAACTTTTCAATATAGCCCCGCTCGATGCCGAGCAGAGCAATTCCGCATTCGCATCCAAGCATTTTTTCTTCAAGCTGTACCGCAGGCTTTTACCGGGCATTCACCCCGAAGTCGAAATCATGGAACAACTCGACCGCAAACGCTCCGGCGTGAGCCCACAGCTCTACGGCACATGCTACTACGCAGATGCCACGGGGAAACGCTACACCCTCGGGATTCTCGAGGAACGTGCAACCGGCATGCAGGATGCGTGGGCGTATTTCAACGGCGTGATGGACGCGCCGTGCGCCGAGGCACTCGGGATAGCGACTGCGAAGATGCACCGCGCCCTCAGGGGACTCCCGGGCACGCCTGCGCAGAATCCAGAAATTCCCTTTGACAAGCTGGAACATCTTTTGAACTGCGCAACGGGCAATGAAATGCACGAACTCGCCGAAAGGGTGAAAGCCGCATTGCCGAAACTCAAGCGCATGGCGAAAGATGCGTTCGGAGCGCCAACCGGCAGCGAGTTGTTCACACCGCAGCGCATCCACGGGGATTACCACCTGGGGCAGGTGCTGGTTGCCGCCGCAGATTTCAAGATTCTCGACTTTGAAGGTGAACCCTCCCGCACGCTCGAATACCGCAGGGCACTGCGCTCCCCACTTGTTGATGTCGCAGGCATGTTGCGCAGTCTCCAGTATGCGGGAGCAACATCCGGGTTCGACTGCACCGCATGCGAACGCGCGTTTCTTGAAGGCTACGCACAAGCCGCGCACGTAGATGCAGGCAACGCGCAAATCGACCTCGACACCCTCGAGCGTGCAGCCACCCCGTATATCCTAGCAAAGGCCGTTTACGAAGCCTGCTACGAACTCGAGTTCAGGCCCGGATGGTTCCACATCCCGGCCCGCGCGCTCATTAAACTCGCCTGCTAGACCGCAGCCGCCGCAAATTTCTATATTTGCATTCGCTATGACAGTCGAAGAAATGGAAAAGCGCCTCCGCGACGAGGCCTCGGAACTAGCCGCCAACGAACCGCTCTCGAAGCTCATGCTCGAAGAGCAAGTGTTGAACCGCAAGAACTTTGCCGACATGCTATCCGTCACTCTCGCCTGTCAGCTGGCCGGCGAAGTCATCGACCGCGCGGAACTCGAGAAGATGTTCAACGCGCTGTACATCAAGTACCCCGAACTGCTCGTTTCCGCCTGCAAGGACCTAAACGCGACCGTGATGCGCGACCCCGCCTGCACCAGCTACCTCGAGCCGCTCCTGCTGTTCAAGGGTTTCCAGGGTCTGCAAGCCTACCGCGTGGCGCACGCCCTCTGGACGGAAAACCGCCCGTTCCCCGCCAAGATGCTCCAGAACATCATCAGCCGCAAGTTCGGCATGGACATCCACCCGGCCGCAAAAATCGGGCACGGGCTCCTGATCGACCACGCGACAAACATCGTCATCGGCGAAACTGCCGTCGTCGGGAACAACGTGAGCTTCTTGCACGGCGTGACGCTCGGCGGCACCGGCAACGAAGTCGGCGACCGTCACCCGAAAATCGGGAACGGCGTGATGCTCGGCGCACACGCCCAGCTGCTCGGCAACATCCACATCGGCGACTGCGCGAAGATTGGCGCGGGCGCGGTTGTGCTCTGCGACGTTCCGCCGCACACGACATACGCAGGCGTCCCCGCCGTCGAAGTCGGCCACCCGACCGACGACATGCCCAGCTTCAACATGCAACAAGACTTCACGCGCGACTGCGACTAAACTAGACGAAAGTACGCTGCGTCGCAATGCGGCTCGCTACAGACGAAAGACGAAAGGAGGCGCAGGACATGAAAAAAACGGACAAGATCAAGTTCATCGGCGAAAAGCTGGACGAACTCTTCCCGAACCCGCCGATTCCGCTGGACTACTCAAACGCCTACACGATGCTTGTCGCCGTCGTATTGAGCGCGCAATGCACCGACATCCGCGTGAACCAGGTAACGAAGGTGTTGTTCAAGAAAGCGAAAACGCCCGCCGCCATGGTCAAGCTCGGCATCGACGCGATTGCAGAAATCATCAAGCCGTGCGGATTCTTCAACACGAAAAGCAAGAACATCTATAACCTGTCGAAAACGCTCGTCGAGAAATACGGCGGCGAAGTCCCCCGCACATTCGAAGAACTCGAATCACTCCCCGGCGTAGGCCACAAGACGGCAAGCGTCGTGATGAGCCACATCTTCAAGATTCCCGCCTTCCCCGTCGATACGCACATCCACCGCCTAGCCAAGCGCTGGGGACTATCGGACGGCAGTAGCGTGGAACAGACCGAGGCCGACCTCAAGAAGATTTTCCCGAAGGAAGAATGGGAAAAGCGCCACCTGCAGATTATCTACTTCGGGCGCACGTACTGCAAGGCTATGGGTCACAAGCCCGAAAACTGCCCCATCTGCAAAATCGTAGGCAGCAAATAATTCTATTGAAAGAAACAAAGATGCCCGGCAGATCCTATCGCCACTACGTGGCTCCAGGATGACAGGGCATGACAAGTCCTAGTATCTGCAAACTGTTAGCGCTCGCCCTTGAGCAGTTCCTCGAAGTAGACAATCGTCTTCTCGAGACCCTGGCGCAGCGGGATTGTCGGTTCCCAACCGAGTGCGGACTTGGCGAGGTCGATATTCGGGCGGCGCATCTTCGGGTCGTCACCCGGAAGCGGCTTGTACACAATCTTGCTCTTGGAACCGGTGAGGTCAAGCACTTCCTTCGCAAGTTCAAGCATTGTAAATTCGCCAGGGTTCCCGATGTTCACGGGTCCAATAATCTTGTCCTGGTTCATCATGCGCACAAAACCTTCGATGAGGTCATCCACATAGCAAAAACTGCGGGTCTGGCTGCCGTCGCCGTAAATCGTGAGATCTTCGCCCTTGAGCGCCTGCACAATAAAGTTCGACACCACGCGACCATCGTTCATAAGCATGCGCGGGCCGTACGTA
Source organism: Fibrobacter sp. UBA3718 (assembly GCF_002371935.1). Lineage (NCBI taxonomy): Bacteria > Pseudomonadati > Fibrobacterota > Fibrobacteria > Fibrobacterales > Fibrobacteraceae > Fibrobacter > Fibrobacter sp. UBA3718. The sequence continues at coordinate 181,907 of NZ_DFHR01000024.1, forward strand.
TTGAAAATACGCACGATGCGGATGTCCACGTTATTTTGCCTGTGGTAATCCATAAAGAGCGTTTCAGCAACGCGCTTGCCTTCGTCGTAGCAGCTGCGGATACCGATCGGGTTCACGTTTCCCCAGTAGTCTTCGGTCTGCGGGTGAACAGCCGGATCACCGTAGACTTCGCTGGTGGAAGCCTGCAGAATACGGGCCTTCACACGCTTCGCCATGCCAAGCATATTGATAGCGCCCATCACGCTCGTCTTGATGGTCTTTACCGGGTTGAACTGGTAATGAATGGGGCTCGCGGGGCACGCGAGATTAAAGATGCGGTCCACTTCCAGCAAAATCGGTTCCGTCACGTCGTGGCGAATGAGCTCGAAGTTCCGGTTATCGCGCAGGTGAGCGACATTCACCATACGACCCGTGAAATAGTTGTCAAGGCAAATCACCTCATGACCGTCGTCCAGCAGACGTTCGCACAAGTGACTTCCCAGGAATCCTGCACCACCGGTAACTAAGCAACGCATAGGGACCTCTCTTTAAAATTACTCGTCGGAGTCTCGCTCCAGTTCTGCGGCAGAATTGCCATGGAGCGCCACCAGGCGCACACCGTTCAGAGTCAGGTACGGGTCGTAGGTATCGATAACCTTGCTGTGCCCCATCACCATGCGGCCCCAGCCACCCGTCGCAAACACGGGAACCTTCTTCTTGCCCATTTCGTCCTTGATCTTTGCCACCAAGGTTTCAAGTTCCGCCATAAAACCGTACAGAAGACCCGCGCGGATGGCATCGTCAGTATTGTTTGCAATAACGTGTTCCGGCCACTCGATGCTTACCGGCAACAGGCGCGCCGCCTTCTCGGTCAAGACATCGAGGCTTGCGCTAATGCCCGGAATAATTATACCGCCAGCGAAGCCGCCGTCCTTCATCACGTCAAATGTCGTTGCCGTGCCCATATCCACCACGATGGCATCCTTGTAGCCACGGTCACGGAGTGCGATAATGTTGCACAAGCGGTCGGCACCGAGCGACGCCGGGTTCGGGTAGGCAATCGGGCAACCGAGGCAGTTCTTGGAACTTACCACCTGCACCGGGCGCTTGAGGAGCGTCTGCAGGGCCTTGATCCAGGGGCGCTCATGCGCGGGCACCACCGTCGAGAGGCCCACATGCGTAATCTCCGTCGGCTTGATTTTCGAAAAGCGCACAAGTCCGCCAATGCGGTTCATCACTTCGTCGCTCGTCGTTTCCTTGCGGGTAGTAAGCCTCCAGTGGTCCACCACCTTGTCGCCCTTGAAAATACCCAAAACCGTGTGGGAGTTGCCCACATCCACGACGAAGCTAAAAGTTTCGCGATTCGACTTCCGTACAGTTTTATCCAAATTCTTTTTCATGCGCAAATCAAAAAACTAGATTCGCATCGAGATGTCGAGAGCCTTCACGCTATGCGTGAGCGCACCGACAGAGATGTAATCGAGGCCGAGCGTCGCGATTTCCTTCGCGCGTTCGAGCGTCATGTTTCCAGAGCCTTCCACCAGGCACTTGTCACCGCTTTCCTTGATAATCTTCAGGGCCTCGGCCATCATCTCGTTGCTCATGTTGTCAAGCATGATGACGTCTACGCCCTTGTTCAAAAGAGCGCGCAGCTGGTCGAAGTTTTCCACTTCCATCTCGACCATCAGGCCCTGCGTGTTGTTCTTCTTCACGACTTCAAGCGCCTGAAGCACGCCACCTGCAGCAGCGATGTGGTTGTCCTTCACCAGCACCATGTCAAAGAGGCCCATGCGGTGGTTGGAACCGCCACCGACGCGCACGGCATACTTCTGCAGCGTGCGGAATCCGGGAACCGTCTTGCGGGTATCGAGCACCTTCGTCTTGCCGCCCTTCAGGGCTTCCTGGAAGGTATGCGCGACCGTCGCAACGCCGGAAAGCTGCTGGATAAAGTTCAGGAGCGTACGTTCACCCGTCAAGAGTTCATGCGTCGTGCCGTCCATTTCGGCAATCAGGTCGCCCTTCTTCACCACGTCGCCGTCTTTCTTGTGGAGCGTCACCTTCACATTTGCCTTGAGTTCCTGGAACACGAGTTCAATGACCGGGAGGCCCGCAAGCACGCCATCTTCTTTTGCAATCAGGCGGGCATGCTGCTTCTGGTCGGCAGGAATGGTCCATTCGCTCGTCACGTCGCCCGTGCGCACGTCTTCGGCAAGCGCGAGGCGAATCATCGTGAGAGCATCATTAACTGGGAATACCGGAGTGGAATTGTCTCCGTACATTATTGCGCTCCTTTACCGGTCAAGACAACGTAAACAGTACGCACCAATATCTGGAAATCCAGAAGCAAGCTCATGTTCTCGTAATAATACATGTCGTACTTCAGTTTTATCTGGACATCTTCGATGCTCGTATCGTAATGGTGACGCACCTGCGCCCAGCCCGTAAGGCCCGGCTTCATCTTGAGGCGGCTGATGTAGAACGGAATCTGTTCGCGAAGCTTGCTGATAAACACGGCACGTTCAGGGCGCGGGCCCACCATGCTCATGTCACCCTTCAAAACACAAAGAATCTGCGGCAGTTCGTCGATGCGGGTCTTGCGCAGGAACTTACCCACCTTCGTAATGCGCGGGTCATCCTTCGTTGCCCACTGGGCGCCGAACTTTTCGGCATCGGTACGCATGGTGCGGAACTTGTAGACCGTAAAGGGCTTGCCATACAGGCCGATGCGTTCCTGCGAATAGAAAACGGGGCCGTGGTCCTCGAGCTTGATGGCGATAGCCGCAAGCAGACAGACCGGCAAAGAGCATATCCCAAGGAACGCTCCGAACAGCACATCGATAATGCGCTTCACCCGCACCTGCCAGGGCGGCATCGTAAATGCAAAAAGTTCCTGAAGTTCGAAACCATGGACCAAGTTCGCCTTGAACTGGCCATTCACCACGGGATAGAGTCCCGGTACAATATAAATATGAAGTTGAAGTTCGCAAATCCAGACGAGGACGCGCATAATCTCCTGCGGAGAAGAACTCTCATGCGCAATCACAATCCCATCCACACGGTGCTTTTTCACAAGCGCAGGGAGATCGGCATACTTGCCGAGTACGGGGAACCCGGCAAATTCATGATCCATCACCTGGTACCTTTCATCGACGAAGCCCACCACGCGCTGTCCAAAAGCCGGCGTGTTCTTGAGATCCTCGGCAATCTTCTTGCCCGCATCGGTAGCGCCAAGCACGAGGATGTTATTCGCGCCGTAGCCCAAACGAAGCAAGCCGCGCAGGCAGAAGTAAATGAACATGCGGAATCCGGCAACAAGCACCATGGCGAGGCCGCCGTAGATAAAAATCCACGGGAAGCGCGATCCATACAAGTAGCCCTCGTTCAACGGCTGGTTGGCAAAGATCTTGCCTACAAACTCCGTTCCGAAAAGGCTGATGATAATAAGAACAACGCCTATCACCACCGCCCGCAACACGCGCAGAATCTGGTGCGTCCGCGACATCAGGAGCCATGAACGATAAAGCCCTGCGCAGGTAAACAAGACGAGCCATGCCACGTTCAGGATCAACCCCATGTTGGCGTAATCCGAGAAAAGCTTGGACGGGTCGTACTTGTCGGCAATCCAGCCGCTATGGAACTGGACCCAGAAAGCCAGCACAAAGCATATCGAAAGCGCCACGAAATCCGAAAGGATAACGAGAATGCGTTCCAATGTCGCAGCGCGTATCATAGCTATATCAAACTACAAAAATTGCAGTCCAGAAGGCCATCCGTTACGCGAGGAAGCGGATAACCTGGCTCTTTTCGACGATTTCGGGCAGAGCGTCGATGGCGTCCACCGCCTTCGAGGCCTTGCAGTCTAAAGTCTTTTCGGTGATGACCACGATGGAAACCTTGCCCGGGTCCTTCACGTTCTTCTGGATAATGGTTTCAATGGAAATGTTATTTTCGGCGAGGATGCTGGTAATCTTCGCGAGCACGCCGCAGGCGTCACGGGAAGTGAAGCGCAGGTAATAGCGGGCGCTCGTCTCGGAAATAGGCACGAGAGTCGCGGAATTGTCGACGTTGAACCAGCCCATCGGGAGCGCCTTGCGGCTGCCCTGGTCCACGGAGCGGGCCAAGGAAACGAGGTCGGCTACAACGGCAGAGGCAGTCGGCAAGCGGCCTGCACCGGCGCCAGTCTGAACCGTTTCGCCCAGGTTGTCGCACTTGAGGTACACGGCATTAATCACGCCGTTCACGTTCGAGAGCAGGTTCTCGTTAGAGACAAAGCACGGATGCACGCGGGCGTCCACGCGGTCGCCGTCGCGGTGGTAGATGCCGAGGAGCTTCACGCAGCAGCCAAGTTCCTTGGCGAATGCGATATCCTGGGCGGTAATTTTCGAAATACCCGTCACATGAATCTTTTCGAAGTCCACGCGCTTGCCGCTGCAGAGGCTAGCAAGGAGGGCAGTCTTGTGGGCGGAGTCGATGCCTTCGATATCAAAAGTCGGGTCCGCTTCGGCAAAGCCGAGCTTCTGGGCGTCCTTCAGAACCACATCAAAGTCGAGGCCTTCGTCGGCCATGCGGCTCAGGATGTAGTTGCAGGTACCGTTGATAATGCAGCTCAGGTGTTCGACAGTCGAACCGAGCAAGCCTTCCTGGAGGCTACGGATAATGGGAATGCCACCGCCAACGGCAGCTTCGAACAACACATGCAGGCCGTTCTTGGCTGCAAGCGGGAAAATCTCGTGGCCGTACTTGGCGAGGAGGGCCTTGTTCGCGGTCACCACATGCTTGCCGCTTTCGAGGGCTGCGAGAATCCACTTGCGCGGCATGTTGTAGCCGCCGGCAAGTTCCACAAGCACGTCGATATCGTTACCGGCAATCATCTCGTCGGCGTTGGTCGAAACCTTGTAGCCCTTCGCCTTGTACGGGGCGACTTCTTCTTCGGACTTCGCGCAGATGCAGGCGAGTTCGAGTTCGACACCGAGCTTTTCCTTGTACTCGGCAATCTTCTGTTCAAGAATCTGAATGACACCGCCACCGACGGTTCCAGTACCAATTAAGCCAATACGCAGCATATTGCGTCTCCATTTTAAATTTTTCGGAGACATAATATAGAAAAAACGGCATGCCCCGTTCTACCGAACAAGCCCCTCCTTTTTTCACCGCCCGTTGGTAAAGGTTTGTTTACGTTCAAGAAATTTGCACATTTGTGTTTTTTCCTGCCAAAACAAGCCAGGTGCATTTTTTTCTAAATTTTTACGCATGGAACAGGAAATATCCAATCCGGCAATCAGCAACCTGCTCAACGAGCAGAAGCTCAAGAACATTGTCTACCCGGCACGCCTCTTCAGGACGCGCCTCAACGAGGAATTCCTAAGGGCGAACCGCACCCGCAGGCCATTCCTGTTCATCAAGATTTACTCGCACCAGTACGACTTTTTCGGCTGGGGGAGCCCCTCGCGCACCGTCGAGCGTACCTGGCGCATCAGCGTGCTCACCATGTTCTCGCACCTCAGGTTTATCGATGTCCTCGGCTACCTTTCCGACAGCAGCGGTCTCGGCATCATCCTCCTGAATTCGGACCTTTCGACGCTCGAGTCCATCCGCAAGGAAATCCTCCACAAGCTGAACGACGCAGGCCTCATCCAGGCCCTCAGGCACAAGCCCAAGTCGCCCATCTTCAAGGCATATATCTACACCGGGCTCCAGGAGAAGGACAACCTGGAACTCGAGGACAAGATCAAGGACTTCAACAGCACGAACGGAAGCTTCTTCTCGCTCGAACGCCTGAACCTCGACCACATCTGGCAACACCCGCACAAGATTCGCTACCGCCACGTTGTGAAACGCATTACGGACATCGCCTGTTCGAGCCTCGCCCTGGTTGTCCTTTCCCCGCTGCTCCTGTTCTGTGCGCTCGCGGTAAAGATCAGCGACCACAAGGGACCGGTCATTTTCAAGCAAACGCGTGTGGGCCGCAACGGCAAACTGTTTACGATGTACAAGTTCCGAAGCATGTACGTGGATGCCGAAGAACGCAAAAAAGAACTGATGGCCCAGAACGAGACGGGCGGCAAGACGTTCAAGATGAAGAACGACCCGCGCATCTATCCGTTCGGCCGCATCCTCCGCAAGTTCAGCCTCGACGAACTGCCGCAGCTCGTGAACATCATCAAGGGCGACATGTCCATCGTGGGCCCGCGCCCGCCGATCCCTTCCGAAGTGGCTGAATACGAACCCTGGCACCGCATGCGCCTGTCCGTGACGCCGGGCCTGACCTGCATCTGGCAGGTGAGCGGCCGCAGCAACATCTCGTTCGAAGGGCAGATGCGACTCGACAATGACTATATCCGCCGCGACGGCAAGCTCGGAGAAGACTTCAAGCTGATCCTCAAGACGTTCAAGGTCGTGTTCAAGGGCGAAGGAGCTTACTAATTAATTGATGATTGATAATTGATGGTTTCTGGGGTTGGGGAGTATAAAGAAAGGATGTGTGTATGTTTAAGAAATCCCTGACAGCGGCCTCGGTCGCCCTTGCTGCGGCATCAATAGCTTCAGCCGCAAATATCACGGTAGATCCCGCCACCACGGCACAAAAGGTCGTGGGCTTCGGTGCAGGCGCCGCCTACTACCAGAGCTGGATTACCGCCATGAGCTCTTCGATGCAGAAGGACTTCTATGACACCGCTTTTAACGGTCTCAACCTCTCACTCCTCCGCATCGGCAACTGGAAGCAGGAAGACACCACAAGCATCTCCGCCGATGCCGCCATCGTGAAGGCCGGCAAGGAACGCCTCGGCAACCGCCTCAAGATCGAGATGTCCAGCTGGTCTGCACCGGGCAGGCTCAAGCCGAGTGGCAGCGTGAACGGAAACCAGGGCCATTCTAAGGCCGACAAGACACTCAAGACTTCGAACAGCGACCCGTACGGCAAGTTCGTCTACAGCGAATTCGCCGGCTGGTGGAAAAAGAGCCTGCAGGCCTACGCCACCGCGGGCATCACTCCCGATTACATCAGCCTGCAGAACGAACCCGACATGGAAGCCGATTACGAAGAAACCCTCTTCGAGCCTACCGAAAGCAACGGGATTGCCGGTTACAAGCAGGCGCTCCAGGCCGTACGCGATTCCATCAGCACGCTTGCAAACCCGCCGAAGATTATCGGCCCCGAACCGCTCGGTATCGGCTACAGCAACTTCGAAAAGTACGCAAAGGCGCTCGACGACAAGAACCTCGACGGCTACGCCTACCACCTGTACCATGCGGGTGACGGCAACGACAACTCCGGCACCAACTACCTGAATCCGGAAAACTTCCGCAAGGCGATGACCGCCATCGGCAAAAACTACGGCAGCGACAGCAAGCCCATCATCATGACGGAATTCTGCACCATGGAAAACGCCGTGCGCGAGCAGGACATGCTCGGCCTCGCCCACATCATGCAGGTAGGCTTTACAAGCGGCAAGCTCAACGCCTACATCGCATGGGAACTCTTCTGGGGCGAACAGAACGGGCAGCTCATCGGCGTTTGCCCGGGCGAAGGCTGGAGCAGCTGCACCGAAGCAAAGCTCTACATCAACCCCGAATACCACGCCATGCGCCACTACTCGAAGTTCGTGAACCCGGGCTGGCGCGTCGTGAGCAGCACCGCCGACGGCAGCAACGTCTACGCGGTCGCCTTCCGCAGTGCAGACTGCGATTCCATCTCCGTTATCGCCATCAACAAGGGCTCGGCCCAGAACCTGAACTTCTCCGTGAACGGTTACAACCCGGTTTACGCCGTGCAGTCTACCGAAAGCGGCGAAAAGAGCAAGACCGTCACCGCAGGCGCCATCATCGACGCCCCGGCAAAGTCCATCACCACGGTCGTGTTCACCACAAGCAACACGGCAGCGCTCCAGTGCGAAGACTCCCCCATCGACGACCCGTACATTGACCCCAACCAGAACTTCGGTGATTCTCTCGTGATTGTGGACTACGCGAACGAAACTTCTGCAGCGGGCTGGAAGAGCGACGAGACCCTCGGCAAGGTCACCTTCGAGACGACCGCGCTCGACGGAATTTCAAAATATGTAAAGGTTCCGCTCGCCGGCTGCGCGCAGGACAACTGCGGCTACCAGCACGCCCTCTTCACAATCCCCGATGCAGCCGCAGTGAAGGAACCGCTTACCAAGTGCAAGGATCTCGTGTTCACCATGCGTAGCATCGACGCCGAAGACGCCTCCGTAAACATCGGCGGCGCGGGCGGCAGCACCTGGAGCAACTACCAGTACGGAAACACCGCCCCCGCGGGCTCCTGGGCCGAAGTATCCGTCCCGCTCGCAAACGAAATTGACTCGACCGGAGCCCCCTTCGGCTCCACGCAGCTCTCGTTCAACAGCGACAACGCCGGCATCTACATTGCAAAGATTGTGGCTACCGGATGTGGAGGCAGTTCCGCCATCAAGGGTATGCGCACGAACTTCGCCGCAAGCGACCTGAACAAGGAAGCGAAGGTGTTCGACCTGAACGGCAACCTCCTCTGGAGCGGCATCAAGAGCCAGGCCCTCAATGCCGACGGCACGCTCCGCCTCGACCTTAAGAAGGGCATGTATATCGTGAAGACGAGCGCCTCGACCATCAAGACTGTGAAATAAGACACCTTCGGTGCATAAGAGAAACGCCTCCGCAAAAATGCGGGGGCGTCGCTGTTTAAAAAACGGATTTAAACGTCATTACCCTTCTTCGAGGGCTTCCTTGTACTCGTCGACAGTCGCGATATACTCGTCAATCTTGTCGTCCTTCGAATCCAGGTACGAAAGAATCTGGTCGAGGTGTTCCTTCTGGAACACAGCCTTGAGCTGGCGGCTCGCATGGCCCTTGTAACCCCATTCCTTGAGGATTTCGTCAGTCACCACGAAGGAATCGTTCATGGAGACGAAGCGCATCGGTCCGTATACAGCCCAGTTGTGCTCCATCTGCATGCATTCCGGTTCAGGAAGGTCAGGATTCGCCATGTAGCGCTGGATATGGCGCGTGCGCACATCCTTGATCTTGTCGATGCGCATGTAGCCCATAATCAGGTACTTGTTGCGGAGTTCGGAATCGCTCAACCCCTCGTAACGGGTGCCGAACAGGATGTAACGGCTCTTCGCCTTCAAGATGGCATTAATCGCCTTCACATTGTAGCAGCTCATCAGGCCGTAGGTACTGGTCTCGTAGTTGGGCTCGTAGAGGAAGCCCTTTTCGTTTTCGTTCAGCTGGTCACGAACCGGCATTTCGGACTGATGGCTAGTTTCCACGTAAAGCAGGCTACCGGCGGCGTTACCACGGTAATCCTGCCAACCTTCGAGATTTATTTGTGTCTTCGGCATATTTTCAACTCACCTATGATAAAAAAAACACAAGCGGACCTAAACAGGTTCGTCAGTTACATCCGCAATCTACATTTTTATAGACTACAAGGCCACCGATTCAGCCGAAATTCCCTCAATTCCGAACAAAAACGCCCCTTTTTCAAAAAATTCGGCAGTATCTGAGGTCAAATAGGCCGTCTTTCCGCCCTTAGAGAGGCGGGCATCCATCTCCGGATGCCGTTTGAGGTAGTCGATTGTCTTGGCGGCAACAATATCCCCCTGGAAAACGAGCCGGACCTGCGGTGGCAGTGCGGCCCGAATTTCGGATTCCAGAAGCGGGTAATGCGTACATGCCAACAGGACTGCATCGATTTGCGGGTCGGATGCCATAAGCGCATCCACGTCCTTCTTCACGAAGAACCTAGCCCCCTCCGTCCCGCGCTCGCCGTTTTCCACAATCGGGACCCACATGGGGCAGGCATGCTGAGTCACCTTCAATTCCGGGAAAAAATGCCCGATTTCGATAAGGTAGCTTCCGGACGAGACGGTCCCCGCAGTTCCAAGCACGCCGATATGTCCTCCTCGGCTGAACTTCCCGATTTCCTCTGCAGTCGGCCGGACAATTCCAAGCACGCGCCTGTCAGGAAACTCGTACGGGAGGATATCCTGCTGTATGCTCCGGAGCGCCTTCGCCGATGCCGTATTGCACGCAAGAATCACGAGGGGGCAACCGCGGCTAAAGAGTTCGCGGACAGCCTGGAGCGTATAGCGGAAAATCGTTTCGAATGTGCGCGAGCCATAAGGTGCACGCGCGTTGTCGCCCAGATAGACAAAATCGTATTCCGGCAGGACCCGTCTCAAATCCTTCAATATGGATAGGCCGCCAAAGCCGGAATCGAAGACGCCTATCATACGGCGGCCTCCATCCGTTCACGGACAACGTGCATCACGTCCTTGCGCGGGTCAAGCGTCCCCTTCTCGGCAGCAAGCGCCTTCACGTCCAGGGGTTCAAGAACCGTCGCCGTCACCTTGCAACGTGCGGAGCTCTTGCGGTGTTCCCAGGCAAAACCGGAACCCTTGATATAGATGGGGAGAATCGTTGCTTCGGTCTCGATGGCCAACCGGAACCCGCCGCTCTTGAACGGCACCATGTTCTCGTCCTTGCCACGCGTCCCTTCCGGGAAAATAAACAGCCTCGGGGCCTTCCCCTTCGCCATCGCTTCGCGAATCAGGGCCGCGCCGCCGCCCTTTTCGCGGTTGATGAGCACGCAACCGATCCGGTGCATCCAGAACCCGAGGAAGGGAATAAAGCGGAGTTCCGCCTTCGCGATAAAGCCGATAGTGCGTTCGATGGCAAGGAAAATAATCGGGATGTCCGCATACGAATTGTGGTTTCCCATCACGAACACGGGGCGCGTCCAGTCGACCTTCGAAAGAATCGCCTGGTTCTCGACATCGAGGTCGATTTTCAGGACCTTCATGCAGAATCGCGCGAAGGCCTGGATTTTCTTGTCGACCCAAAGGTTCACGCTGCGATGCCGGAAGAGGATAATAAAAGGCAAGACCAGCATGTGCAGGAACATGTAGGCAAGCACAAACAAGACCACTTTTATTTTGAACAAGATAAGAGGCATGAGACAACCTTGCGAAAAACCGGGCGTCCGAGGCAAGAACCGCGACTTCTTAAATTTCCGAAGCCGCCCCTTCCAGAAACGCCGTTTACAATATAATAAAAATAGGCAAGCCTCGGCTCGGGTAACTCCCACATAGTAAAGCCGCCGTTCCTCATCAAGTTGCCGTTTTCGTTCCGCACGGTCGCCTTCGCAGGTTCCCGGCGTGAGCCCCTCGCCCAGTCCCGCATAAAAAACGACAGCATACTGCAACCCCTTGGAAGCATGAACCGTTTCTACATGGATGCCGTCCTCGACCGCCAAGCCCTCCCCGAGTTCGTCGCCCGCAACCGGGAGCCTTTCGTCACGCAGGGCCTCCTCGTAATAGAGCCGCTGCCGGTTGTAACGCACAAGAATCGCAAAATTTTTCCACGAAAGGTCATAGGCCTCGCGAAGTTCCTTTATCTTGCAGACGATCCTGCACATTTCCTCCACCGGGTTTCCGCTTGTCCAAACTTCCGGTTCGCGGTTCTCCTTGAAAATCGGATTGCCGCCAGAACCGTTCGAGTTTCCCGCACGCAGCACCTTCCGCAAGCGCAGCGGCTTGTTTTCGAAAATGCGATTCGCCAAGTGCAATATGTTCGAAGTCGAACGGTAATTCCATTCCAGGCGAATCAACGTGCTCTCCTTGAAGTCGTCGCAAAAACGGTTGATGTTCCCGATATCGGCCCCGCGGAATCCGTATATCGCCTGGTCGTCGTCGCCCACTACGAACAAACTTTTCCTGTCGCCGAGAAGCGCCTTGACCATCCGGTACTGCGACGGGTTGATATCCTGGTATTCATCCACAAGAATTTCCGTCCACATCGACTGGAAATGCGACCGCGCTTCCGCATCGCCTTCCAGAAGTTGAATGGCAAGGTAAATCAGGTCTTCGAACACCACACGGCCCGACTCAAGCACCGGTTCCCGGAGTTTCGAAAGCTTGCGCTTCAGCGAAACCGGGAGGCTATCGTCAAAGAGCCTTTCGCGTTCGAGACTTCCCGACTTGATTCCCAGGCGGGCCGCCATATCCATGAATTCGCGCCCGGAACCATCCTGCGGCACGGGAGCCTCCCGCATCCCCACACGCTCGTAGGCCATGCGTTCACCGATTTTCTGGCGCAGCATGAACAGCGCAAGCGAATGGAAAGTGCAGAGCCGTACCGCCGCATCCGGAAACAGCTTCTGCACGCGTTCGCGCATCTCGGCAGCGGCCTTCGCCGTAAAAGTCAACGCAAGGATATTTTCAGGCTTTACGCCCGACGCAATCCGGTACTGGATTCGCTTCGTCAGCACGGATGTTTTTCCCGAACCCGCTCCCGCCAAAATCAAGAGTTGCGCGCCCGACTCATGGTCATGCAAAACCGCCGCACGCTGGTCGGAATTGAGACCTTGCAAGATGCCCTCGGCATCCATAGTAACCTCTGGAAAGCGGACGCCCCCTCGGCATCCGCGCTATCTACAAAAGCAGGGACGGCTATCCCTGACGGCCTTGAGCGTCCGCCCCTCTTCCCAAGAGGAACACGAACGCCCCAAACAAACTCAAGAGCAGGCTCACGAAATACGCAAGCAGCTGGATCACTACCGATTCGAGACTCGCCACGCCGGCACGAGCAAACAGCGACTGCGCCAGGAGTTCACGGGGCCCGAATCCGCCGATGGATATCGGGAGCGCACTCACGATGGCGACCAGCGGGATGTAGTAGAAATACCACGAAATCGAAAGCGCCACCCCTACGGCCAGGCCGCAGTAGAAGTGGACGAAGATGCGCAACGACTGCGTCACAAGCGACAAGAACGAAATCTGCCACCACAGCTTGACCGAACGGAAATGCTGGAAGCGTTCGAACATGTGGACAAGCCTATCCCCGAACCTCTGCGGCAGGAACTTCGAGATAACCCGCGTCAAGAGCCGCCCGAGACGGCGACTGCAAAGGCAGGCGAACATGGCGCAGAAGCCAAGGAATATCCAGATCGACGGCCAGATGAACGCCCGCTGAGCCTCGTCATGGACAAAAAACAGCGCACCCATCGCAAGGGCAAACAAAGTAACAAAGAAGAGGCCAAAGAGGCGGTCGAAAACCGTCGCGGTGAACCCGGCCCCCACGCTATCCTGCCCACCCTGCATACGGATATCGTAGACCTTCTTCACGTCGCCGCCCACGTTGCCGGGCATGAAGTTGTTGAAGAAGAGGCCCACGTAATAAAGCTTAAGCAGATGCCCATAGCCCAAGTGCACCCCCTGCCGTTCCAGGAGCAGCTTCCACTGGAGGCAGGCCGTAAAGTTCGAAGCGGCAAGGCAGACAAGCGCAAGCACGAACGGGAGCAAGCTTTCCCTCGAAAACAGCCTGTACAGGTCGCCGATGTCCCAGTCCGGGGAACTTACGATGTTCCTATAGACAAAGTATGCGGGAACAAGCGTCACCACGAGCTTGAGCGCAAAGACCAGCGCCGATTTTATTTTGGGATTGAGAGCCATGGGATCTTAGGGTTTACGGCCAATCACCCCGATGGAAAGCTGCGTGTAGTGCATTACCGGCACGGAGACAAGCGCATCGAGCAAGGCATCCTTCGCCTTCTGGTAGGCCGTACCGTTCAGCGGATACTTCGGAAGCTCGATTCCGAACTTGAACCCGAGTTCGCGCAGCATGCGGTAAAAGAGGTTCGGGCGCATCCAGTCGCCGTAGGCGTACTCGCACTTGAACCCGGCATCCTTCATGAGTTTCTTCAGCTGCGGCATAGTGAACTGCTTTTCCCACCCGGCGAACCACTTGTCCATCGCAATCAGGATATGCTTGATAACCGTATAGGGGTGGACCGTCTGCGGCACATCGCAAAGGCAACAGCCGCCATGCTTAAGGATGCGGTAATTTTCCCGGATGAGCGGGAGCGAATCCTTGAAGTGTTCGGCCAGTCCCTGATGAAACACCAGGTCAAACGTGTTGTCCGGGAACGGAGCCTTGAACGCATCGCCGCGTACGAGCTTCAAATTGTCGTAAAGGTTTTCCTTAGCACGGAGCGCGTCAACAATCTTCAAACTGTTTTCTGCAAAGTCAAGAACATACACGTCGGCGCCCAACCGAGCAAGCTCCGCGCTGTCGCGGCCAGTGCCCGCGCCCACCTCGAGCACCTTGAGACCTTCGAGTTTAAAATTCTTCTTTATAGCATGCAGCACAGACGGAGACGAAGGGTACACCTTGTTCATGTCGTTCTTGCGCTGCCAAAAACGGTTCCATACAGATTGATCGGGTTCTCTAATTGACATAACGCGCAAAATATACGAAAAAAGAAACAGGGAAATGACCCCGCAACGGCCAAGCAAAGCCCAGGCGGAGCTTTCACGGTTACTTTTCGAAACATAATTTTACAAAAATCATGACATTTGTTAAATTTAATGACAAATAATCCAACATTTTAGGAGAAACACTCGCCTTTTCAGGCAAAAAGCGGACTTGGACCAAAATTTTACACTTTTGGCACGCAACTTGCTAATAAAAAAAGCGATATTTAAAGGGCAAGGAAAGAAAATGCATATAGACTCTACCGATACTACCCTCAAACGTTACCTTGAAGACATCAGAAGAACTGCCCCCCTCTCCCGCGACGAGGAGCAGATCCTTTTCCAGAAAGCTAAAGAAGGTGACAAGATTGCCCGCAAGAAACTGATTTCCGCGAACATGCGTTTCGTGCTGAAGGTTGCCATCCAGTACCGTGGCTGCCCCATCCCGCTCCCGGACCTGGTGAGCGAAGGCGCCATGGGCCTCGTGCGCGCAATCGAATCGTTCGAACACACCCGCGGCCTCAAGTTCATCAGCTACGGCGTTTGGTGGATCAAGGCCTACATCACCCGCGCCATCAACGAGCAGGGCAACCTCATCCGCCTGCCGGCAAACCAGCACCTCCGCGTGCGTAAGGCTTTGCACGAGCAGTCCCGCGGCAAGGAAATCAACGAGGAAATCCGCGAGCTCATCCAGATCGGCCAGCGCGGCGTCTCTTTCGACAGCCCGCTGAAGGCAGACTCCAAGGCGACCTACGCCGAAGTGCTGCCCGACACCGGAGCCTCGAACCCGGAAGCCGATTCCGAAATCCAGAGCGTCGAGGCGCTCGCACGCGACTTGATGGAGCAGCTCCCCGAACGCGAAGCGAAGGTCATTACCGGCATCTTCGGCATCAACCAGGAAGCTCCGCAGACGCTTCGTGAAGTGGGCGAATCCATGAACATCTCCCATGAACGCGTCCGCCAGTTGCGCGACCAGGCACTCCGCCGCATCCGCAAGTACAACAGCAAGGAATTCCTGCAAGAAAAGAAGGATGCGTTCCTCGCCGCAATCAACAAGTAACCGACGATTACAAGCCTTTTAAGAGCCCGCGCAAGCGGGCTTTTTTATGAGACTAGGGAGGGGTTCGCACGACGGCCCCTCCCTAAAACCCTCCCGACACGCACCTAACTGCATTCGCAATTAGGTGCTCGTGCACACCTTCGGTGTGCATGAAAAAAAAAGAAAGCGCCCCGTGAGGGGCACTTTCCTAAGAAGGAGAAAATATTGAGCGGTATCCGGAACCTTTAACTTATCAGGAGGGGAGCAATGATAACGTCTTGTGAGGATTTACCCTTCAACCAATCTCAACGAATCCAAATTTATCAAATTTTCTTTATGCGCGTTCTTCCAAAATGCTTATTTTTTTAGCATTCCTTCATCACGTTTTTTCCGCGACAAAATCCAGCGCGAGGGGCTTTATTCCTCGCGGAAGATGATCTTGCACTTCGGCACAAAGCGGAAGCCACCGCGACGATGGCGTTCGATCTCGAAGAACTTCTTGACACCTTCGCCAGGCGCCCCATCCTTCTCAGCCGTGCCGTTGATATGCGCAATGACGCGGTTCAACCGGCTTTCGAAGTTCGGACGCAGGGGGTCCATGCAAATGGACGGGTCGCGCTTGAATTCACGGTTCTCGTATTCCTCGCGGCCTGTCGCCATATATTCGCGCAGTAGGTTGCGCAGGATGCGGGCGGGAACGTTGCGCATCAGGTGCTTGTTGTTTACCGAGATGGAATCGTCGCTCTTGTAGTAGATGACTTCAACGGAATCACTCATGGCGCCGAGAAGCTGTTCCTGCGCCTTCTGAATCGGCTGCCAGGCCGCGAATTCCTGCTTGACCACGGAACTCATCAGCTTGAGGAACGGTTCCTGCGTAATGACATTCGCCTTGAACCGGACATCCAGGATGTTGCTCGGAGTGCCATAGTAGCAGCCCTTGCGGAGCAGGAGCGTATTCGTCTTCGCATCGCGGACATCTTCCAGCGCAAGGACGCAGCCTACCTCGCGTTCAGGCTTGTTTTCCCATTCGAAGCCGAGTTCATCAAGGCAATCACCGAAGGTAGCAGTCCGTCCCACTAGGCGGTCTCCGACAAAGACGTTTCCATCGCGCATTTCTGCCGGGACACGATTTTCGAGAGCTTCAATAAAGGAGGTCTGGGTCGCAATGATATCCATCTGTTCGTACGCGGGCGTGTTAAGCAGAAGCGGGCCCACGCGGAACATTCCAAGAATCCAGCGAATGGGGTTAGAAACCAAGGCGCCTGGAGTCTCAAAGCGGAAGGAGATGTGCATGTTGCGCATGTCACTTTCTACTTTGTCGGACAGCACCGAGAAATGCGTCAGGAACGGATAACGCTTGGGAATAATCTCGAGGCAAAGGGCTCGAACATCCTTGGTCTGGTAGAACTGGGAAATGAAAGGCAGGTAAGAACGCAGCACTCCACGTGCGGGAACCGCTTCAAAGTCGGCGCAACGTTTTACAATTCTTTCCACGAAATCATCGGGGTTTTCGCCACGGTCATAGAGCCAGGACACCAGGTTATCCAAGATAAACCGGTAAGAACTCTCGTCCATGTAGGCACCCTCAAAGAAGAGGTCGTTCACGAGCTTCGTGTCGAAACGAGAATCGCGACGGAGCAGGGTCAAGATATCTTTCACCGGATACGATATCAACAGCTCAAAGTGCGCCAGTTGAACAAAGAAATTCGAGATCAAGGTTATCCTCCGTTTTGGATAGAAATCTTCCAATTAAAGATTTCGACTACAATTTACAAAAAAATAGACTTTTGCAAGCCGATTTGGTTATATTTGGCTCATGAAATCCGCTAAAATACACCTTTTGCCGGATGAAATCATCAACAAGATTGCGGCAGGCGAGGTAATAGAACGCCCGGCTTCGGCTGTAAAAGAGCTCATGGAGAACTCCATTGACGCTGGCGCTACCCGTATACAGGTGCAAATCGAGCAAGGCGGGAAAAAGAAAATCCTCGTTTCGGACAATGGAAAGGGAATGGACCGAGAAGACCTCCGGCTATGCTACCTGAGGCACACGACTTCCAAGCTGAACAAGGCTGACGACCTGTTCCACCTCCATACGAACGGATTCCGTGGAGAGGCAGTGGCGTCCATCGCCGCCATTTCTAAAATGACCATTTCCACCAGCACCGACAGCGGCGAGGGCGGAAGGCTCATCATCAAGGGCGGAAACGTCGAAGGCGAGGAGGATTACGCCTCGAGCCACGGGACGACATTCCTCATCGAGGACCTGTTTTTCAACACTCCCGTCCGCAGGACCTTCCTCGGAAGCGAGACCTCGGAGTGCACCAAGATTCTCGACGTCGTGCTGAAAGCGGCCATCGCGCACCCCGAAATTCGATTTGACTACAAGGTCGGGGACAAGTCCGTGTTCATCGGGGTTCCCGGCGAACTGCGCAGCCGCCTTGCCGAAGCCATAGGTTCGGGAATCGCAAAGAAGCTCTTGCCCGTCGACTATACCGAAGCGGGAGTCCACGTAACGGGGTACATTTCCCCAACGACCGAAACGAACGGCAAACGCCACCACCAGTTCCTATTCCTGCGCAACCGGCCTATCGAAAGCAAGATGATTGCGAAGGCGGTCTCGCAGGCCTACGAGCCCTACGGAGCGCAGGTCAAGCCCGTTTCCGTCCTCTTCCTCGACATGCCCGATACGGATTTTGACGTGAACGTGCATCCCGCCAAGCGCGAAGTCCGATTTGCGAACCAGAACATCGTCTTCCTCGTCGTAAGCCACGCCATTCGCGACACGTTCCAAAAAGATTTGGAAGCCAACTCCCCGTTCATCGACCTGAGCGAAGAATTCAAGAGTGATGCCAAAAGCGAACAAACTTTGTCCACAACCGCGGCTGGCAGTCCGACGGACAGCGTCCCCCAAAAAGCGACACATTCGCAATACCAGATTCCGGCCTTTAGCGCAAGCCTGAACGAAAGAAAGAAGGCAAAATCCTACAATACGCGCGACGACGTGCAGGACCTGTTTTCTCAGCCCGAAGCAGGGAAAATCATTTCGCTTGAGCCCAGCGCCGGGAACGTCCCGCCTCCGGAACCGGAGCCTGCAGCATGGAATCCGCCGACGCTTTTCCAGATTGCGGACACCTACATCGCAGGCGAAGATAGCGACGGCCTTTTGATTATCGACCAACACGCCGCCCACACAAGAATCCTTTACGAGCAGGCGCTCGAAACCCTGCAAAACGGCAGTTCGCTCGACAGCCAGGAACTCCTGTTCCCCGAACTCATCGAACTTTCCAAAATCGAGAAACAGATTCTCCCTTCCGTAAACGACCAACTCCGGAAGCTCGGATTCTACGTGGAGCATTTCGGAGGCGACACCTACCAGATCCGCGCCATCCCGAGCGGGCTTCCGCTTTCGAGAGCGGTCAAGGCGGTCCACCAGTTTTTCGAAAGCTGCATAGACGAAGGCGACAAGGGCGACCCGCTCAAGATTCAGGATTCGATAGCCAAGGCCTGGGCCCGCACCAACGCCTATCAGGCAGGCGACAAGCTCAAGCCCGAAGAAATGGCAGCACTGATGGGGCAGCTGATGATTACGGAAAATCCCCTCAAGTCCCCTTACGGAGCGCCGACCCTCATGCGCATTACGCTAGAGGAGCTCGCCAAGAAATTCAGACATTAGTTTTTCGGGGGAGAGCCCTTTCGAGAGCCGTTCCCGAAGCCTGCTCGCAAGCGCCCGCGCATCTTGCCGAGCGCACGATTCCAGAGCATTTGCCACAGCCTGTGCCGAAGCCGAACGGTTCTCGTTTCGGCTGTCGAAATAAAGTTCCGGGACCTGCATGCCACCGGACAAAATGTTCGGCAAGGCAAAAAGATCCGTCTTCACGAAATGCTTCCCGACAAAGTATGTCAGCGAATCCAGGACGTCGCATACAACCTCCGGCGTTCCCGAAAGCGCGATTTCGAGGGACCCCGTCCCCGGGGCAGTCAAAGCAAGGGAGAAACGCGCAAAGAAAGTTCCACGTTCATCGGCCGATGACGGCGCCACCGCCACAGAAATCCGATCCTTGACATCGCCCGGGGCATATCGTAGAAGCATGCTTTCGAATGCCTTTGCCAGCGAAGGCCGCGACGCAAGTACAACCGCATTTCGATGCGGATGCTTCAGGAGCCAAAGCGACGCCGATGCAACAAACAGCGGCATGTTGCGCTGCGCCTGCCGTTTGCGGCTGCCCGGCAGCAGCAAGAGAGCGCCGTTGCGCTCTGCCGAAATCCTTCCCGTGAACGGGAATTCAAGGATTTCGGCACGGCAACCCTGCTGCGCGTAAAAGTCGCGTTCAAAATCAAAGAGTACCGCAAGTTTCGCATGGCGCAGTTTTTTCGCCCTGGACCGTTTCCAAGCCCACACCTGGGGCGGTGCCACATAGAGAACCGGTTTCCCGCATCGCTGCGCCACCCGGTTCAATTCCATATTGAATCCAGGATAGTCGATAGCGACAAGAGCAATGCAATCCTTGTCCAAAAGGGCTTCTGCAAGGCGATCGCGCATGCGACGCAAACGCACAAGGTGCGGGATCACATCGCCAAATCCAGAAACCGGGAGCAGCTCATAGTTCACAATCGGTTCAAGCCCTGCCGATTGCATGCGCACTCCCCCCGCACCCACCACGCGAAAGCCTAATTTCACCGTCTCACGAACTAACGGAGCTCCAAGCGAATCGCCCGAATCTTCGCCCGCGCAAAAAAGGACGTAGGCCATGGGTGTTCTCCATCAACGTCTAGATTTAGGAGATACCCAGAACTTGAGCACTCCCATGTCGTGAACGAGCCAGTTCATCAGTTCCTGCGAGTATTCAACGCGCTTCTTTCGCAGAACAATCACATGCTCATTGAGCGTTTCGGTTTCGACATGGAACACAAGTTCGCTACCGCCATTTTCTTCGAACGGTTCAAAGCGCTGCATGCCTTCTTCCAGTTTTTGAAGGAATTCCTCAGTCAGCATCAAGGAATCCAGGCTCACATGAACATACTTGACCATGCGTCCGCGGACATAGTCCAACTGGAAGACTTCCTCCACCGCAATCTGGAGTTCCTCTGTCAACTTGCGTTCCTTATCCCGCTTGTATTCCAGCAAACCCTTGACCAGAATACGGTCATCCCCAGAAATCTTGTCGCGGAAACGTTCCCAGTCGTCTTTCTTGAAGAACAGCTCGACTTCGCTGTGGAAGTCACGGATAACGCCGATACCGATGGCACCGCCACGTTTTGTGTCGATAGACTTCATCGAGGTGACTACGCCACCCACGATAACCGTACTCCCCACCTTGCGTTTCAGTTCGTCATACGCAAGCGAAGATGTCGTAAATCCCTGAAGTTCAGGGCGGAACTCGTTGAGCGGATGCCCCGAAAGGAACAGGCCCAGCACCTCGCGTTCCTTGTTGAGCATTTCCATATCGCCCCACGGCTCGGCATCTTCCAGAACCTCGGCCGTATTCGCCATGGATGCGCCTGCCCCGCCCAAATCAAACAGGGACATCTGCCCCACGGACTTGTCCTGCTGGTATTTAGCAGCCACCTCGATGGCGCGGTCCACTGTCGCCATGAGCACCGCGCGATTTCCCGGAAGGCAATCGAGAGCGCCCGCCATAATGAGGCATTCCAGGACCTTCTTACTCAGCGGAGGATGTTTCTCCTTGAAGCTGCCCTGATATTCGGCCACGCGCTTGCAAAAATCAAAAATATCCTTGTAAGGGCCGTGTTTCTCGCGTTCGGCCACCACATCCTCGACAACGGCGATACCCACGTTCCGGATTCCGCCCAGACCATAGAGAATATTGCCATCCTTGTCGGCCGAGAACACGCCGAGAGAGACGTTGATATTCGGGGAAAGCACCGGCACACCGATGCGCTTACATTCCTGGATGATGGTGACGATGTCTTCCGTCTTGCCCATCTTGGATGTCATGGAAGCGGCCATGTATTCAGGGCCATAGTTCGCCTTGAGATACGCAGTCTGATAAGCCACGTACGCATAGGCGGCCGCATGGCTCTTGTTGAACGCATATCCGCAGAACGGGAGCACGGCATCCCACACCTTCTGAATCAGAGCCTTGTCGTAGCCCTTGTCGATACACTTCTGGAAGAACTCCGGCTGGAGCTTTTCCATCTTTTCGGGCATCTTCTTCGCCATGATACGGCGGATGTTGTCAGCGCCGCCCAGCGTGTAGCCGCCCAGCACCTGAGCAAGCTGCATCACCTGTTCCTGATAGACGATAACGCCGTAGGTTTCCGAAAGGATGGGGTTCAAGTCCGGATGGTAGCAGTCAATCTCTTCGTTGCCCAGCTTGCGCGCAATGAAGTGCGGAATCTGGTCAATCGGGCCCGGACGGTAAAGTGCGTTCATGGCGATAAGGTCGCCAATACGGTTCGGCTTCAGTTCGCGCAAATACTTCTGCATACCCGGAGATTCGAACTGGAACACCGTGGTCGTCATGCCCTTGCCCAAAAGGTCGAACGTCTTCTTGTCATCGAGAGGGATATGCCCCATGTCCAGGTCGATGCCACGATTCTTCTTGATCATGTTCACCGCATCCTGGATGATGGACAAGTTAATCAGGCCGAGGAAGTCCATCTTCAAGAGGCCAATCGTCTCGGAATAATGCTTGTCGTACATCACCACCGGGGTATCGGCGGGGGCCGCCCGGTAAAGCGGGGCAAGGTTGTAAATGGGGGTCGGCGTAATCACCACGCCGCATGCATGTACGCCCGTCTGGCGCGGCAAATCCTCAAGTCGGAGCGCGATACTCCAGAGTTCCTGGTAGCGCGAATTGCCCTCGACCAACGCCCGAAGCGGTTCCGGGCTATAGTCCGGAGCAACCGGGTTCCCTTTCTTGTCGAGGCCCGTCCAGGCATCGTTGAGGCTAAAGTTGAGCACGCGCTGTGGGAAACAGGCGATAATCTGGTCGGCTTCCGTATAATGGATATCCAGGACTCGCGCCACATCCTTGATGACCTGCTTGGACTTGAGCATGCCGTAGGTAATAATCTGGCCCACACAGTCGGCACCGTACTTGCGCGTCACATAATCGATGACGCGTCCACGGTCACGGTCAGCAATGTCCGTATCGATATCGGGCATGGACACGCGTTCGGGGTTCAGGAATCTCTCGAAAAGGAGGCCAAACTTGAGCGGGTCGATGTCGGTAATGCCGATGATGTAGGTGACGAGCGAACCCGCCGCAGATCCACGCCCCGGTCCCACGGGAATTCCGTGTTCGCGCGACCAGTTGATAAAGTCCCACACGATGAGCAGGTAACCCGCAACGTTCATGTTGCGGATACAGTTCAGTTCCTTGTACATGCGCTGGCCCACTTCGGTCTCGTGCGTCGGGAACTTGAAATCCTCATCGGGGAAACGCCACTTGAGGCGCTCGTTGCAGAGGTGGATGATGTAGATGTCGGAATCGGAGCCCGGCTTGCAATCCTTGGCCGTAGCCTTCGCGATGGCGGCCCGGTCCTCGTCGGTGAGGCTTTCCGCATCCTTCTCGTTTTTCTCGCAATACTTTTTGAGCTGCTTTTCGTAGAAGGTGGGGTATTCCGCATCGTATTCGGCCTTCATGATGGCCTTGATTTCCTGGTATTCTTCCGAGGCCAGGAATTCCTTCGGAATTTCGAATCGGGGCCAAAAGTCGTCGCCGATACCCGTCACCACCTCGAAATTGCAGCGTTCCGCAATGGAAACCGTATTCTCGATGGCTCCTGGAATATGGCCGAAGAGTTCGCGCATCTCGGCTTCGGTGCGGAAATAGAACTTGTCGCTCGGAAAGCGCTTGTCTTCAAACGTCTTGAGCTTTTCGGTCAGGGCGATACAGCGGAGCGCCTTGTGCGCCTGAGCATCCTGCTGCTTGATGTAATGGACATCGCCCACGGCAACGATTCCGCGGCCAAGTTCCTCGGCCAGCCGCACGTTGAAATCGTTCACGCGCCCCTGCAGTTCGATTCCGTTGTTGCAAACCGAAAGGTAGAGGTGGTCTCGATCAAAAATCTTGTCGAGTTCGAACATGAAGTCGCGAGCAGGAGTTTCGCGGGCCGCCGCAACGTTCTGTCCATAACGGCTAAAGTAGTCTCCAGCAATAGCTATGAGGCCCGCCTTGTGTTCGGCGACGACGCTCAAAGGGACAGACGGAATCTCCGCCCAACGGTCCGATTCCTCATAACGGAAACTGACGATACGAAGCAGATTGTAATAGCCTTCCTTGTTCTCCACCAGGAGCGTCAGGCGTTCGTAAGTGGTCGTATCCTTCTGCGTCGAACCGGGAGAATCGACATAGACATGGCACCCCAGCACCGTCTTGATGGGCGGGAGCCCCTTTTCCTTGCGCTTCTTGTTCAGGGCCTTCCCGCGTTCCTGGAATTCCAGGATACCAAACATCGCGCCATGATCCGTCAACGCGACAGCCGGAGCGTTATCGGCCGCTGCGGCAGCAAAAATATCATCTAAGCGGGCGGACGACTGTAAAATCGAGAACTCGGAATGTACTTGGAGATGAACAAAAGCCATACCCGCAATTTAACAAAAAAGCACTTACAGGAGCTCCTTCAAAATATCCCTTCATCAAAAATTGTATTTTTTACAACATGAAACGCGCACTTATTACAGGCATTACCGGCCAGGACGGATCCTACCTGGCAGAATTTCTTCTCGAGAAGGGTTACGAAGTTTATGGGCTCGTCCGCCGCAAGAGCAAGCTCGACTTTAACAACGCCGAGCACCTCAAGGGCAAGGTCACATTCATCTTCGGCGACATGACCGATTCCGCATCGCTTTTGCGTGCCATGGAAATCGCGAAACCCGACGAGATATACAACCTCGCCGCGCAGTCCTTCGTGACCACCTCCTGGGAAACCCCGCTCTCCACCGCCGATATCAACGCCATCGGCGTCACGAAACTTTTGGAAGCGGTCCGCCTCGTGAAGCCCGACACCCGCGTTTACCAGGCATCGACCAGCGAGATGTTCGGCAAGGTGCAGGCCATCCCGCAGAACGAGACAACGCCGTTCTACCCGCGCAGCCCTTATGGGGTTTCCAAGCTCTACGGGCACTGGATTATCAAGAACTACCGCGAAAGCTACGGCATGTTCGCCTGCTCCGGCATCCTCTTCAACCACGAATCTGAACGCCGCGGCGCCGAATTCGTGACCCGAAAGATTACCATCGCTGTCGCGAAAATCAAGGCCGGCAAGCAGGACGTGCTTGAACTCGGGAACATGGACGCAAGCCGCGACTGGGGCCATAGCGCCGACTACGTGCGCGCCATGTGGCTCATGCTGCAGCAGCCCGAGGCCGACGACTTCGTGGTCGCCACCGGCAAGACGCATACCGTCCGCGAGTTCGTAACGCTCGCCTTCAAGGCCGCCGGAATGGAAATCGAATTCCACGGCAAGGGCGTCGACGAATACGCGACCCTCAAGGGTACCGACAAGGTAGTCGTGAAGGTGAACCCGCAGTTCTTCCGCCCCGCCGAAGTGGACCTGCTCATCGGCGACGCAAGCAAGGCGAAGAAGGTCCTTGGCTGGGAACCGCAAATCAGCTACGAAGAACTCGCGAAGCGCATGGTCGAAAGCGACATCAAGCTCCTTGCCGAAGGAAAGATTTGATGAAAGTCGTCATCGTCGGTGCAGCCGGATTCGTAGGCAAGTACCTTACCCGCGAGCTTGAAGCCGCAGGGCATAGCGTGGTGACCGCGGATCTCCCCGAGGTGAACCTGCAGAACGCGCCCCAGGTGGAAGCGCTCATTGAAGGAGCGAAACCCGACGCCATCGTGAATCTCGCCGCCATCAGTTCGGTAGGGGCCTCCTGGAAGTGCCCCGCCGATACCATCAGCGTGAACGTGAACGGAACGCTCAACCTGCTGGAAGCTATCCGCAAGCATGCGCCGCACGCAAAGACGCTTTTAATCGGGAGCGCCGAGGAATACGCCATTCCCGAAGGGAACAAGGCGCTCAAGGAAACGGACCCGCTCGAAGCGAGCAACCCCTACGGCATCTCGAAGATTGCGCAAGAAAACTTCGCACAGCTCTACCGCAAGAAATACGGCATGCAAATCGTGTGCACGCGCTCCTTCAACCACACCGGAGTCGGGCAGACGACAACGTTTGCGCTCCCGAGTTTCGTGAAGCAGGTCGCCGAAATCGACAAGTCGGGAAAGCCCGGCAAGATTCTCGTGGGGAACCTGAGCGCCTGGCGCGATTTCTCCGATGTGGAAGACGTCGTACATGTCTACCGCATGCTGCTCGAAAACGAAAACGAGTTCGACACCTACAACGTGGGCTCCGGAATCGCAAACAGGATCGAAGATTTGCTGAAAGACGTGATTCTAAAATTCACGCCTGCCGAAATTGAAATCGTCGTGGACCCCGAGAAGGTGCGCCCGGTAGAAACTCCATACCTGTGCGCCGACAACACCCGCATAAAGAAGTATTGGAAAGGCACCGACATACGCACGACCCTCAAGAAGATGTTTGACCACTTCAGGGCAGAGGCATAGGACTTGCATGGGTAACGCCCCGAAAATCGCGATAGACGCCCGCATGGTGAGTAGGTCCGGTATAGGCACCTGCATCCAGCACTGGCTTCGCGACGTGGGCTACAGCGTAGCGCTCGGCGACCCGAAGGACCTCGATGCCTACGGCGAAGTGCCCACGCACATTCCATTCATCAGCGGCATCTACGGCTACAAGGAACAGCTCAAGTTCCCCTACTGCAAGTTGCGCAAGCAAAAGCCCGACGTTTTGCACATCCCGCACTGCAACGTACCGCTCTTTTACCGCGGGAAGATGATGGTGACGGTCCACGACCTCACCCACCTTGTGCACCCCGAGTTCTTGCCGATGAAGGTAGTGCACCTGTATTTCAAGTTCATCTTCTGGTTCATCTGCAAGCGCGCGAACCGCATTCTCGCGGATTCCGAAAGCACCAAGCGCGACCTTCTGCGGTTCTACAAGGCAGACGAATCGAAAATAACTGTTGTCCCGCTGGGTTACGGGAAGGAATTCGTCCGCAAGCCCAAGGAAGAATTTGAATACCTGTACGAGAAATTCAATATCCCGCGCGACAAGAAGATTCTTTTGTACGTCGGGAACTTGCTCCCCCACAAGAACCTGAACATGCTCCTGGAAGGTTTCGCCCGCATGCAGGGGAAAGAGAATTGCAGGCTCGTGCTTGTCGGCAAGGCATTCAGTGGCCGCACGCAGGACACCCGCGAAAAAGAACTTGGACTAGAAGGCCTCACAATACACGCCGGCATGGTCAGCCAGGAAGACCTCGTGAACTTCTACAACTTGGCCGACCTGTTCGTGCTGCCCTCGCTCTACGAAGGTTTCGGGCTCCCCGTACTCGAAGCATTCGCCTGCGGCACTCCCGTCGCCTGTTCCAACACGTCGTCACTCCCCGAAGTCGGCGGGAGCGTCGCAAAATACTTCGACCCGAAGGATGCCGAAAGCATTGCCCGCACATTGGAAAATTCCATCGACGACAAGGGCAAATACGATGGCGAAATCGATGCCTGGGTAAGCAAGTTCACGTGGGAATCGAGTGCCAGGCAAATTCGCGAAATTGCTACAGAGCTCGCCGCAGAAAAAGGTTAAGGGATGCAGCAGGGTTCGGCAAAAAAAATCCTTTCGAGCGTATTGAAGGCGGCCATCAGTATCGGTGGCCTCGCCTACATATTCTACAAGGTCCCGTTTGCCGATGTAAGCAACCACTGGACAGCGCAGGCACTCCCGTGGATTGGCGTCATCCTCTTCTGCACGCTGTTCAGCATGTTCATCCAGGCGAACCGCTGGCGCGGGCTTTTACTCGAAGAAGGCAAGAAAATCAGGTTCCGCACGTTCTACGCCTACATCGCGCTCGGATATTTTTTCAACAACCTGCTCCCCAGCGGATTCGGCGGGGATGCGGTCAAGACCATCGCATTCGGAAAGCGATTCGGGAACATGGCGAACTCGGTCGCGGCAGTCGCCATCTCTCGCGTGATGGGTCTCATCGCGATGTTCATCTGCTTCTTTGTAACACTCCCGTTCGTTATCGCCCGTTACGACATTCCCGCCATGTATACGGGCGCCGTATGTGCAGTCGCTCTCGTTTCCGTCCTCATCATTGTCGGCGGGCTATTTTCGGATAAAATAAGAATCCCTAAAAAAATCGCAGGGCGCATCCCGTTCCTGACAAAGTTGCAGGACGCCTTCTCCATTTACCGCAATTACAAAAAGGCGTTCTTCCTTTCGGGACTAGATTCTATCTGGCTGCAGATTTCGTCCATCGCCATCCATTACGCATACTTCCAGGCGGTAGGCGTTCCGGTAGATATCGCGACCATCACGGTGTTCATGACCATCACCATCACGGTCTCGATGCTCCCGATTTCAATAAACGGCATCGGTATCCGCGAAGGCGTAAATGTTAGTTTATTCACAGGCCTGCTCGGCATCCCCGCCGACATCGTCCTTGCCGCAGCACTCCTCGGATACATCCCCATGGTATTCCAGGCCGTGCAGGGGGCCGTGGTTTTCGGAGCCCTCGGGAAGCGAAAATAGACGCTTTATCTCCCAAAACTTGTTCTTAAACACCTTTTTCTGACGAAAAATAAGTTTTTTGTTCTCTTCACCTCCTTTTTTCTTATTTTTCTTTACAAACAAAAAAGGATGGACAACATGAAGTTATTGAAAAAAGCCTCCATATTCACATTCTGCACCCTGGCATATTTGACCGGGTGTTCCACCGACGATGATTCATCGCCCATAAGATCCAGGGATGATTCTTCAATCGAAGAACCCCAAGAAACCAACGTGGATGTCGTTGTCGGCTGCGAAGAAATCACGGACGAAGCGGACAAGGCCAAAATCGAAAAAATCAAGAGCGACCTTACCGATGTCTACTCCACCTTCGGGGATGGCGACCTGAGCAAGGCGCAAGAAATGAGCGCCGCGACAAAGTCCTCCATCGAGGCAATCCTCAAGAAGTATCCCGGTAACTGCGAAGCGCAGCTCGCCTACACGGCATCCATCATCTCGGATATCGCGAACAACAAGAAAATCAACAACCTGGTCGATACGCTGCTCGCCCGCACGGGTAAGCCCGGCGCATCGCTCTTCTCGCGCGACATGATGGGTTCTTCCGAGGTTTCCTTCAATCTCGCCTTCCATTCCACCGACGAACTTCGCGGCATTTTGGTAAGCGACGTTCAATCCACCATCGCAACCGCCATTCCGTCGCTGGATTCCTCCATCCGCTACATGACGAACATCGCAAACGACGACGCGTTCACCTGCACCTACACCATCGACGAGCGCGATGTTGAACTTGACCGCGGTGAATTCGCCCCGGTACTTGCCGCGTTGTACGCCGCCAAGGCGACACTCACGGCAGTTGTCAGCATTAACCTCGACATCGACGAGAACGGCAAATACGACTGGATTGATTCCCTTATGGAATTAGGCGCCAAGGTAAACTACTACGACAACCACGGTATCGAGCGCCTGTTCAAGTTTATCGGGAAAGACAGCAAGTTCACCTCTGTCCATGATTCCTGGAAAAAAGAATACAAGAACATCCCGAACATGATAGACAGCGCGATTAGCTACGTGCAGTTCGGCCTGCAGTACGGACTCGAAGAAGCAAAGAACGGCCTCAAGACCCAGGAAAACGACCTCTACATCGTGGGTGACGGCGAAGAAGCCGACCTGAGTACCGCCGACGCCCAGAAGATCATCGATTCCCTGAGCACCATCAAGACCCAGCTCCGTACCGGCTTCGACATCCCCTACGCCGAAGGCAAGACCATCAAGATCGCGCCCTACAAGTGGTTTGAAAACACCGACGGTATCCAGAAGTTCCTGCCGTACCACGTGGTGAACGACAAGTCCGAATGGGTGAACCCGGACGGCGGTTTCTACTGGTCCGAAGACCTGGAATACCATGCTTACGCCCAGAGGTTCATGCAGGGTTACGTGGCCCAGGAATACTACAAGTTCAACCCCAACATTGAAAGCAACCAAGTCAGCGGATGGGAAGACGACGAGACCTCGGGAACAATCTTCATGGATGTCTACGAACCTGAACGTATCGAAGCAGAAATCGGCTACGTTGCTGACGGTTGCAAGATCAAGTTCGTCGTCAACAGCTACGTGGAAGGCGACCCCTGGGCCATGATTAATAGCGACGAGCCAATAACAAAAACCGAATGGAAGATTCCTGACGTGACGCTCCCCGCAGGAATGTGCAAGGACGACAAGGGCACCATCAAGTACGCCGTCGCCTTCTACGAGAACGAGGTTCCCAACTTCGGGTACTTTACCGACAAGGACGGCAACAAGACCGAGACTATCCAGGGCCTCCTCAACGGCAAGATGGTCGATTCCGAAATCGAGAAGTACACCTTCGAAGACCTCCGCAAGTTCATCATCTTCCCCGATGTCACGTTCGGTGGCATTTTCCCCGACATGACCGTAGACTCCTTCTGGGATGAATTCATCAAGGGCGCCATCGACGACGACTTCGACGAATACTACGAAGATGAAGAAGACTGGGACGAACAAGAAAACGAATTCGCCATTGATTAATCAACAGTGAAAGCAATCTTCAAATCACTATGCGCCATAGGCTTGACAAGTCTCCTTGCAACGCCATTGGCGTATGGTGAAACAAAAGGCCTCGCCCACTGCGGCGGGCTTTTTTTGCTGGATACCGATACCAAAGAACTGAGCGGTACTTTCTGCAATGTCGCGGACACGGCACATTCCGACAAGTATTCCGTTTTCGCCTCGTTTTCGCATTACCGCATAGACGGGCTCTGGAAAGACGGCTGGGAACTTTCTTTAAGCAGCAACCGCACAATCGGTTCGGCGGGCATTCAGGCAGACTTCCGGAACATTACTTTCTCCGTAGCGGCAAGCAGCCTGCCGGCGCTAAAATCAAGCGTCACCATACACACTGCGGATTCTTCGCTGTACGCGACAGCACTTGTCGAGCGCGGAGCTCCGGACCTTGCGACCATCCGCTGGGAATCCGAAAACGAAAACGACGAGGTCCACCTGATCGAAGGCGACTGGAATTCGCAATACCTGCGCAAGGGATTTACAGCCGGAGCAAGGTTTGCAGGCAACGAACTTGCCGCAGGCCTGCAGCACATCGGCACGACTCCGTACAACGCAAAGCGGGAATACTTTATCAAGGATTCCTCGCGCATCTGGCTCTGGAACGCCCAATACGCGCACCATTTCGAAACGAGCAAACTCGATTTCTTCTATGCGGGAATTTCTGCCGACGTGAACATTTTCGGGAACACCTGGCGCGACAACAGCACCAAGCGTTTCATGTTCGTCCCGCTAGATGTAAGCCTGCATTACGGCAGTATTCAGTGGGAAAAGGAGACCTTCGGGCTCGATGCACGCGGCATCAAGGCCGATATTCACATGGAAAGGAACAAGAAACGGTTCTTCGAAACGTTCGCCCCGAACCGCCTGCTGCCCGTGTCCATCATGCAGACGCTTTCCTTCTCGTTCTTGCAGAAGAACTTCCTGGTGGATGCGGACATCGACCTTTCTGCCGTCACGCTGGGAGGGCACGTTAACCCGCAATTCGAAATCACGACGCACACGAAGGTTTCCCCGCGTATCGACTTGCACGGATACTACACCTACGACGAAATCGAGGTCGACAAGACATCTTCGACAACATCTTTCATTGGCTACAGCGCACAAAATGATTCCATGTCGTGGATGCTCGAGAGCTACGGGCTCGTCGCCGGGCTCGGGATTACGCTGGAGCGCGAAACCCAGGGAATTCTCCGCAATCTTTCGCTTTTCGCCAGCGCGACGCAAATCGTCCCGTTCAAGACCGATTATACCGAGCGCACGGAAACTCCATCTGACAAAAACAAAAACGCCGGACTTGAATCCGGCGGAATATTCAGAAGCGGGTTTGCCGCCCACTTCGGCGCATCAATCCGTTTCTAGGGGTTTAGCCCCAGACTTCTTCCTTGAGCTCGCGGCCCCACATATCCTTGATGACATCGTCAACCTTCTTGCCTTCGAAGAGGAGCGCGTGGACAGAGTTCACGATAGGCATCTCGACACCGAGCTTGTCGGCGAGCGCCTTGGTGCTCTTGCAAGTGGGCACGCCTTCGGCCACCATCTTCATGCCGGCAAGAACCTGCTCGATGGTTTCGCCACGCCCGATGTGTTCACCCACATAGCGGTTGCGGCTGTGCTGCGAGAGGCAGGTCACGATGAGGTCGCCCATGCCGGCGAGGCCCGCGAACGTTTCGGACTTTGCACCGAGAGCCTTGCCCAGGCGGCACATTTCGGCCTGGCCGCGGGTAAGGAGGGCTGCACGCGTGTTGTCGCCAATCTTGTACTTGCCGCTCGCCTCGAGCCCGTAGAGCACGCCAGAGGCAATCGCAATCACGTTCTTCACGGAACCGCAGAGTTCCACGCCCACGATGTCGGTAGAACTGTAAACGCGCAGGTAAGAGCAGCTCATCACCTTCTGCACGAGCTTCGCGGATTCCTCGTTCACGCAGGCGGCCACAATCGCGGTAAGGATATGGCGGCTAACCTCTTCGGCATGCGAAGGCCCGCTGAAGGCGACCATCTTGTCGTCGGTGAGCCACGGCACGTTCGAGAGCAGCACTTCGCTCATCAGCTGGTTCGTACCTTCGAGAATGCCCTTGGTGGCGCAGACCACAATGGGCTCCTTGCCCTTCGCCGGAGTCCACTTGCCCAAATTCTTCGCGACTCCACCCATGAACTGCGACGGCACCACGATAAGCACCATGTCGCAACCATCGAGAGCGGCATTCATGTCGGTCGTGTACTTGAAATCCGCCGGGAAGATTACGCCGGGGAGTTTGTCCTTGTACTGATGCTCCGTCGAAAGCAGATCGACTTCGGCCTGCGAGTTTGTCCAGAACGAAACTTCGCACTTATTTTCATAGACCACCTGACCGAGAGTCAGGCCCCAACCACCAGTTCCAAGTACAGTTACTTTCATGATAAAAATCCTTTTTTCAACAATCTACAATATTTATGCCTTCGGAGTCTTGCGCTTGCTGCCAAAACCGTTCTCGGTGCCGTTCAAAAGGCGCTTGATGTTCGATTTGTGCTTCACAATCACGAAAAACGCCACCAGAAGGCAGGTAATCATGAGCCCGAGGTTGATATCGTCGGGCGGGAAGGGCAACTTGAGGAAGCCCATCACGGCAAAAACGCCGAGCGCGACGCACGCGCCGATGCTACCTACCGAAACATACTTCGTGCTGAACGTGAGCACCACCCAAACGCCGAGGCAAGAAAGCGCCGTAATCGGGCAGAGCGCGAGGAACACGCCGAGCGCCGCAAGCACGCCCTTGCCACCGCGGAAACCCGCGAAGCAGGTGAAGCTGTGGCCAAGAATCACGAGGATACCCGCGACAAGCGGAACCCAGTGGGAATAGTCCGCACCACCGGCAGCGACCTGGGATTCGCACATGCGCATGGCAATCCACGGGCCGAAGAAGCCCTTGAGCAAGTCCATGAATACCACAGGGAGCGCCGGCTTCCAGCCGAGCACACGGAACGTATTGGTGAGGCCCGCATTCTTGGAGCCGTAATCCCTAATGTCGAACGACTTTCCCTTTGCGAGCTTTGCTATCCATATGGCGCTGGGGATCGACCCCAGCAAGTACGCTATTGGAAGACTCAGTAAACTGTTCAAGTTCTTCATCCTTTCTGAGGGTTAACTTCTGGTCAAAATTCAGGCGCAGGGGCGCACCCTGCAGCTGGAATTCCTCGTAAAACTTCTTGAGCAAGTAACGCTTGTACGATTCGTCTACCAGTTCGGGCGTGCGCGTCTCGATAGCGATGACGGGCGGTTCCACCATCACCTGGCAAGCGCGGGTAAGCGACACCACGCGGGCGTTGTGGCTCGGGGGCGCCTTCTCTTGCAAGAAGTTCGCAAACGATTCTGCCACGCGGTCACGGCCAAGCACACGGCGGCAGTTGGCATACACCGTCTGGATGGCCTGCACAATACGGTTCACGCGCTGGCCTTCCTTGGCGCTTGCAGAAATAATCGGCACATACTCGAGCATCGGCTCGCGTTCTAGCATTTCCTTCACCATGCGGTCGAAGGACTTTTCCGTCTTGTCCGGGTAGATATCCCACTTGTTGAGCACGAGCACCAGGCCCTTGCCCGCCTTGCGGATTTCGGTAATGATGCGGAAATCCTGCACCTCGAGCCCGCGCGTGCAATCGACCATCAGTACCGAGAGGTCGGAGCGGCGGATGCTTTCGAGCGTGCGCATGTTGCTGAAGATTTCGACTTCGTCCTCGACCTTCGCCTTCTTGCGGAGGCCCGCCGTATCGGTCACCACGAACTTCTGACCATCGACAACAAAATCGCAGTCGATGGAATCGCGGGTCGTACCCGGAATGTCAGAGACCACCGCGCGGTCTTCGTTCAGCAGGCGGTTCAACAGCGTGCTCTTGCCCGCGTTCGGGCGGCCGAGAATCGCGAAACGGATGGGGCGTTCTTCCTTGCGCTCGCCACGCACCGGCGTCGGGAGAATCGAGACAACCTCGTCGAGGAGCGAGAGGCAGGCATAGCCCGTAAGCGCACTGATGGTGCGGGGCTGACCAAAACCGAGCTTCAGGAACTCGTAGCTTTCCTGTCGGTCGCCCTGCTGCTCGCTCTTGTTCGCCACAAGGATCACCTTCTTGTCGAGCTTGCGGATAAGGCGCGCGAACTGCTGGTCGAGCTTGGTAATGCCCACGCGGACATCCACCATGAAGAGCACGAGGTCGGATTCCTCGACCGCATTGAAAATCTGCGCACGGACGCTATCGGCCAGCACGTCGATGGAATCGTCGGGCAAGAATCCGCCCGTATCGACCACCGTGAACTCGTGGCCCTTGTAGTTCGCCGTCTGGTAATGCCTATCGCGGGTAACGCCGTCACGGTCAGAAACGACAGCGGCACGCCGCCCCAGGATGCGGTTGAAAAGCGAGGACTTGCCCACGTTCGGGCGCCCGATAATGCATACGACAGGTAATTTCATCGCGTGCAAATATAGAAAAATGGTTATTGGTCACTAGTCATTAGTAGTTAGCGACCGCAGGTAAGAACGGCTAGGATAG
The DNA here is from genome assembly GCF_002371935.1 of Fibrobacter sp. UBA3718. Taxonomy (NCBI): domain Bacteria; kingdom Pseudomonadati; phylum Fibrobacterota; class Fibrobacteria; order Fibrobacterales; family Fibrobacteraceae; genus Fibrobacter; species Fibrobacter sp. UBA3718. Next base: position 216,347 of record NZ_DFHR01000024.1, read on the forward strand.
CGCGCGGCTAGTTACCCCGCCTGAAGTTCTCGATGAGGCAGCAGCTGATGCTCACATCGGTCTCGTACTCGGGAATGTCTTCGCGCTTGACCCACATGGCTTCGGAGAGTTCCTCCTTCTGCATGCGGATGGTGTCGTCGCCATCGAGTTCGGCGGTGAAGCCCGCGATAAGCGAATCGCTGAAGGGCCACGGCTGGCTCCCGAAATAGCGGATGTTTTTCACGCGGAGGCCCGCCTCTTCCATGACTTCGCGGAGCACGGCCTGTTCAAGGCTCTCGCCCACTTCCACGAAACCCGAGATGAGGAAAAGTCGCGGGTTCGGATTGTCGATGTTGTGGGCCATCAGGAGTTTGTCGCCATTGCGGACGGCCACAATCACGACCGGAGAGATGCGCGGGTACACGGTGTTCCTGCATTTAGGACAAACTACCGCGCGTTCCTTTTCGCTACGGGTCATCTCGCTTCCGCAGCGGCCGCAGAACCTGTTGAGCGATTCCCAGTGAGCGATGTGCGCGGCGGTAGCGCCACCCATGCGCAAGAGCGGATCGCCCATGTAGCGGTACGTGCGTGCCGGGCAAAGGACATAATCGTCCGACGCGGATTCCACCAGTTCCTTCGAAATGCTTAAATCCGCCAGGAAATACGCCGTATCGTCAATGCTGAAAAGGTAATGGCACGGGATATTCCCCTGATTGAAGTCTTCTACCCTAGGAATTTCAAAGGAATCACCGTTCTTTTTGAGAAGGCTCTTATCCCCGAAAAAGACAACAAGAAAATCCGACGGTTTCGGGCTTTGAACCCGGAACTCGTTTTTTAAAATGTGCGGGGCAATTTCGTGAATCACGGTTTATTCCAGATACGTGTACCCGTAAAGGCCGCCGCGATAGATGTTCAGGAATTCCTTGCCTTCTTGCAGGCTAATCTTCCCTTCCTTCACGGAGCGCGACACCCAGTTTTCCATGGTGCGCACAAGGGCCTTGTCGCTGAAGTTCACGTAATCGAGCACGTCTTCCACAGATTCGCCGTCAATCACCTTGTCGATTTCGTAGCCGCCCTTGTCGTTGCAAACGATATGGACTGCGTTCGTATCGCCAAAGAGGTTGTGCAGGTCACCGAGGATTTCCTGGTAGGCGCCCACGAGGTAGACCGCGATGTAGTACGGTTCGCCATTCTTGAGTTCATGCAGCGGGAGCGTGCGGCTCACATCGCCACCACGGACGAACATGTCGATCTTTCCGTCGGAGTCGCAAGTGACATCCTGGAGGGTGGTTTCTACCGTCGGTTCCTCGTTCAGGCGCTGGATAGGCATGAGCGGGAAAACCTGGTCCACGCCCCAGCTGTCAGGCAGGCTCTGGAACAAACTGAAGTTGCAGAAGTACTTCTGCGCGAGCAGGCGCGGGAGTTCGCTGAGTTCGTAAGGCGGATGGCGCAAGTCCTTCGCCAGCTGGTCCACCTTGCGCACGATGCTCCAGAACAGGCGTTCGCACATGGCGCGCGTCGGCAGGTCGTAATCGCCCACCTTGAAACCGTTCAGAACGTCATCGTTCAGCTGGATGGCATCGTGCCAGCTTTCGAGCAGGTTCTTCGGGGTGAGCCCCTTGTAGATGCCGTACAAATCCTTCAATGCATCGGGAGCGTCGTCGTCAATCTCGTGCGTATTCTCGTCGAAGAACGCCTGGCCGGCGGTTTCCAGCACGTTGAACACCAAAATGGAATGGTGCGCCGCAAGAGCACGGCCCGATTCCGCAATGATGTTCGGGTGCGGCACGTCCCCGTTTTCACAGGCTTCGTACATGGCATACACCACGTCGTTCGCGTATTCCTGGATGGAGTAGTTCACCGAGCTCGCATTGGAACTGCGGGTGCCGTCGTAATCCACACCGAGACCACCGCCCACGTCCACGAATTCAAGGCTCATGCCCATCTTGCGAATCTGCACGTAGAACTGCGAGACTTCGCGCAGGCCCGATTTGATGTGGCGAATGTTGGTAATCTGGCTACCCAAGTGGAAGTGGATGAGCTTCATGCAGTCTTCCATCTTCTCCTGCTTGATGTAGTCCAGCGCTTCTAGCAGTTCGGAACTGTTGAGGCCGAACTTGCTGTGGTATCCGCCAGATTCTTCCCACTTGCCGCTGCCGGAGCTGGCGAGCTTGATGCGGATGCCGATGTTCGGGCGCACGCCGATACGGCGAGAAAGTTCCACCACCAGGTGGAGTTCGTTCATCTTCTCGACGACGATGAAAATCTTCTTGCCCATCTTCTGCGCGAGGAGGGCAAGTTCAATGAAGTCCTCGTCCTTGTAGCCGTTGCAGATAATCAGCGAATCAGGATTGTCCATATTCGCGAGCACCGCATGCAGTTCCGGCTTGGAACCGGCCTCGAGACCGATGTTGTATTTTTTGCCGTGACTGACGATTTCTTCGAGCACGGCGCGTTGCTGGTTCACCTTGATCGGGAAAATGCTGTAGTAGCTCCCGTTGAAACCATATTCCGTGCGGGACTTGTTGAAGCACTCGTTGATCTTCTCGATGCGGCTGTCCAGGATATCCGGGAAGCGAAGCAGCATCGGGGTGGAGACGTCGCGGAGCGAAAGTTCCTGCACCAACTCGTAAAGGTCAATGTCCGGGCCGCCTTCCTTGAGCGGGTGAACCGTTGCGTGGCCCTTCTCGTTGATGTCGAAGAAGTTCACGCCCCAACCCTTGACGTTGTACAAGTCACGGGAATCGTCAATGCGCCATTTTTTCATTGCTCTGAGTCTCTCTAGTCAACGAGAACAGGGTTGAAGTTTTCCTTCCACGGGAGGCCGTACTTGGTGAGGGCTTCCATGAACGGATCCGGGTCGAATTCTTCCACGGTATGTACGCCCGGCTTGTTCCACTTGCCGGTGAGCACCATCATGGCGCCGCACATAGCCGGAACGCCAGTCGTGTAGGCAATCGCCTGGCTGCCCAGTTCCTTGTAGCATTCCTGATGGTCGCAAACGTTGTAGAGGTAGTAGGTCTTCAGCTTGCCGTCCTTGGTGCCCTTGAAAATGCAACCGATGTTCGTCTTGCCCACGGTGCGGGGGCCGAGGCTTGCCGGGTCCGGGAGGAGCGCCTTGAGGAACTGGATAGGCACGATGTCCTGACCCTGGAACTTGATCGGCTGCGTGCTGAGCATGCCCACGTCTTCGAGGCAGCGCATGTGGTCGAGGTAGCTCTGGCCAAACGTCATGAAGAAGCGGATGCGCTTGACGCCCGGGATGTTCTGGGCCAGGGATTCGATTTCTTCGTGGTGCAGCAGATACATGTCCTTCTTGCCCACTTCGTCAAACACGTATTCGCGCTTGATGCTCATGGCCGGGATTTCGACCCAGTGGCCCTTGCCGTTTTCGTCGGTGTCCCAGTAGCTACCCGGAGCAGAAACTTCGCGCAGGTTGATTTCGGGGTTAAAGTTGGTGGCAAACTTGTAGCCGTGATCGCCGCCGTTGCAGTCGAGGATGTCGATTTCTTCGATGGTATCGAACTGGTGCTTGAGGGCGTAGGCGCAGTAGGCCTGGGAAACACCTGGGTCAAAGCCGGAACCGAGCAGCGCCGTGAGGCCGGCCTTTTCAAACTTTTCCTTGTAAGCCCACTGCCAGCTGTAGTCGAAGTAGGCGCTGAAGCCCTGTTCCTTGCAGCGCTTGTCGTAGACCTTGCGCCATTCCGGATCGTCGATGTTTTCGGGCTCGTAGTTCGCCGTATCCATGTAGTTCACGCCGCATTCGAGGCAGGCGTCCATGATGGCGAGGTCCTGGTACGGGAGCGCGATGTTCATCACCAGGTCGGGCTTGTATTCCTTGATGAGCTTAGAGACATTTTCGGCCTTGTCTGCATCCACGGCGGCAGTCGTGATGACCGTCTTCGTGTTCGGGCGCAGTTCCTGTGCCAGCTTCTCGCAGTTTTCGCGGTGGCGGCTAGCGATGCAGATTTCGCTGAACACTTCGCTTGCCGTGCAGCACTTCTTGATAGCAACCGTGGCGACAGCGCCACAACCGATAATCAATGCTCTTGCCATTTTTTGTTTATTCCTCACGTTAAGAGTTAATCCATCGGGATGGCGATCCCGGTGGTGAATGTTAGCTTGATAAATTTAGGAAAAACAAATGTTTCCCGAAACGGTTTTCTGCCCATAACCATGAAAAAAGCGGCTTTATCCCCCAATAAGCAACAAGATGCTTGATGGAATCGGAAGCGAATACTAAATTAATCATAAACTAATCGGAGGTTTCATGAACAAAGAAGTCCTATTTACACTGTGCGCGGCTGCCGCCATGGCATCTGCGCAGACAACCGCCAACATCGACGATTTCGAAGATGGAAACGGGCTCGCAAGCACCGGGGGCAAGAACGACGCCTGGTACGCTTTCAACGACAAAAACGACAAGGGAGCTTCGTCCTACACGAACACGGAAGACGAATTTGGCCTTGTCGTCGTTTTGCCGGAAGCTGCCGCAGGCGGTTCAAAATTCGGAGCTGGCTTGACCGGCATCAAACTTGTCAAGGGCGACAACCCCTACGACCCCTACGTAACGCTCGGTTTGAACGTCGCGGGGGGCCTTTCCGGCTGTACCGCAATTTCGTATAAGTATAAGGGGGCGGGCCACAATCTGAAGGCCGTGATGGACGGCGACGAAAAAGGCGGATTGACTGATTACAACAGGCACTCGAAAGCCATGGCGGGCAGCGCAAGCTGGAGCACGGCATCTGTCCCCGTATCGTCGCTCACCCAGGAAGATGGCTGGGGAACCACGATCCCCCTGAAAATGGCGAACGTCGTGCAGCTGGCCTGGGAAATCAAGGGCGAAGCGACAGCCGACTATCTCTACATCGACGATGTGAACTGCGCCGGCTACGTCGGTGGCGGCAGCACCACACCCGACGTCCCGAAGTCTGCCGTTGTCATCGATGACTTCGACGACGGCAACACCACAGCCGAAAAACTCGGAAAGACCGCCTACTGGTACCTGTACAAGGCCGGCGGATCCTTCACCAACACTCAGGACGCAAACCAGTCCTGGGATATGATTGTAAAGGAAGGCACCAACTCCTATATCGAGATGAAGGGCATTTCTGGCATTACACCGGGCGACACGGCTTACCCGTCCGTTGGCATGGAAGTCGCCTTCGATGCCGGAACACTTGCCAACTGCACCGCCATCCAATATGACTACAAGGGTTCCGGACACCACATGCGCAGTTCCGTGACAGGAGTCAAGGCCGACAACGGATACGAGCACGTAGCAACCGACCAGAGTGCCGCTGCCGCCTGGAAGACGGTGACCGTTTCCACCATGGCCCAGCCTGAATGGGTTGCAGATGTCGCCCCGACAAGCATTGTAGCCTTCTCCTGGGCCAAGGTTTCAAAGTTGACCTGGGTGGTCGATGAGAAACTTACCGCAGCGAATCTCGGGACCTCCCTGGCAATCGACAACGTGAAATGTGTCGGGACCTTGCCTGCCCAAGCTATCCAGGCCATTCCCGCTGTCGCAAGCGCGAGCTTCAAGGCCTCCCTCCAGGGCAATACCTTGCAGGTCGCTGTTGCCAAGGCCGGCGTCGTAAAGGTCCAGGTTGTCGACATGATGGGCGTCACTATCGAAAGCCACAGCGAAATGGTCGCCGCAGGCAACTTCGCCCATACATTCAAGGCAATGCCTAGCGGTCGCTACGTGGTCCGTGTGCAGCAGGGTTCGACGGTCAAGCTCCTGAACATGCAGGTCAAGTAAACCGCACAGCCGCGCCAAACGCAGTCAAGGATATCAAACAAATTAAAAGCCCCGGTTCGTTTAGAACCGAGGCTTTCTAGTTTTTGAAAGGGATTCGATTAGCAATTTGCGCAGAGCGCATTACTTTTCGCCTCAGCCATAAAGACATGCCAGCATGTCTTTGCGGCATTCGGCTCTTAGTAATTTTCAGCAGTGACTTCGAAGAAGGACTGCGGGTGGGCGCACACCGGGCATGCGGCCGGAGCCTTGGTGCCGACGACGATGTGGCCGCAGTTGCGACATTCCCAAACCTTGACTTCGCTCTTCTCGAACACGGCGGCGGTTTCCACGTTCTTGAGGAGGGCACGGTAGCGCTCTTCGTGGCGCTTTTCGATGGCGGCGACCATGCGGAACTTGTTGGCGAGAGCCTTAAAGCCTTCGGCCTCGGCGGTCTTCGCGAAGTCCTCGTACATGTCGGTCCATTCGTAGTTCTCGCCATCGGCGGCAGCCTTCAGGTTTTCGGCGGTATCGCCGATGCCTTCCAGTTCCTTGAACCACATCTTGGCGTGTTCCTTCTCGTTGTCGGCAGTCTTGAGGAAGAGTTCAGCAATCTGCTCGAAGCCATCCTTCTTAGCACGGCTGGCGAAGTAGGTGTACTTGTTGCGGGCCTGGGATTCACCTGCGAAGGCGGCCTGGAGGTTCTTTTCGGTCTGGGTTCCGGCGTACTTGTTTGCCATATTGTATCCTTTTGTGAATTGTGTCTCTACATCGTAATATAGATTATTGGATTGTCCGAGAACGCCAACACACAAAAAGCGACCGGTTTTATCCGGTCGCAATGGATTTAGAATATCCAGGGTTCGAGCCCTAGGCAATTTCTAACTAGGCGTTCGCCTTCTTGAAGTCGGCGACGTTCTGCGCGAACTCGGCGAGATATTCCTTGGCCTTCGCGGCAACGGCCTCGGGCACGTAGCCGAATTCCTTCTCGAGCACGCCAGCCGGAGCGGAAGCGCCGAAGCGTTCCAGACCGCAGGCCTTGCCAAAGCCACCAACCACGCGGTCGAAGAGAACCGGGAGGCCACTGGAGAGAGCGAACACCGGAGTCCACGGCACAATCACCTGGTCGCGGTAAGCTTTTTCCTGCTTGAGGAAGAGAGCCGGGCTAATCATGGAGACCACACGCACGGCCTTGCCTTCGGCACGGAGGAGTTCGGCGGCCTGGTGTTCCAGCAGCACGTCGGAACCGTTCGCCACAAGCGTGAGGTCCGGATTCTTTCCCGCTGCGGTATTGTCGCTCACGATGTAGGCGCCCTTGCGGCAAGCCTTCGCGGCTTCGTAGCGGTTTTCGCCGGGGAGCGTGTTTACCACCTGGCGGGTAAGGATAAGAGCCGTCGGGCTGTCGTTGTTCTCGAAAGCCATTTCCCAGGCGGCGAGAGTCTCGAAAGCGTCTGCCGGACGGAGCACGAGCATTTCGGCCTTGCCGTTTTCCTTCGTGAGGTCTTCGAGCAGGCGGATCTGCGTCTCGTGTTCGATGGGCTGGTGCGTCGGGCCGTCTTCGCCCACGCGGAAGCTATCGTGCGTGAACACATACTTGACAGGCAGGCCCATGAGGGCGGCCATGCGGATAGCGGGCTTCATGAAGTCGCTGAACACGAAGAACGTGGCGCAAATCGGGAAGAGTCCCTTCTGCAAAGCGATACCGTTCATGATGGCGCCCATCGTGAGTTCTGCAACGCCCACCTGCACGAACGCGCCCTTGAAGTCGTTCGGGCGGAAGATGCCCGTCTTGTTGAGGAACGCCTGCGTGTTGTCGGAGTTGGAGAGGTCGGCGGAACTGCAAATGATGTTGTGAAAGTTTTCGGCGAGGTAGCCGAGAACCGTACCGCTCGTGACGCGGGTAGCGACACCTTCCTTGATGGGGAGGTTCGAAAGGTTGAGCACCGGAGCCTTGCCGGAGAGCCATTCATTGAGGGTCGCGGACTTCTCGGCATTCGCCTTGTCCCAGTCGGCCTTGGCCTTCTTCCATTCGGCGACAACCTTGCGGAGTTCGTTCGCACGAGCCTCGAAGCCCGCCTTCACGTCGTCGAACACCTGGAACGGGTCGTCCGGGTTACCGCCGAGGTTCTTGACCGTCGCGGTTGTGGAAGCACCGGCAGCGTTGAGCGGCTGCCCGTGCGTAGAAACTTCGCCTTCGTAGCTCTTGCCATCTTCGGCAACGGCGCCCTTCGCCATCGTGGTGTGGCCGTACACGAGCGTCGGCTTTTCCTTCTCGGCCCAGGCTTCCTTGAAAGCCTTGCGCAGTTCGGCAATGTTGGAACCATCGCATTCGATAACGCGGAAACCCCATGCCTTGTACTGGCCGACGAAGTCGTGGCTCATCACGTCTTCGGTCTTGCAGCTGAGCTGCACCTGGTTCGCGTCGTAGAAGAAGATGAGGTTCGAAAGCTTGAGGTGGCCCGCGATGCGGCCCACGCCGTAGGCAATTTCTTCTTCGAGGCCGCCGTCAGAAACAAGGCAGACAGTCTTGTGCTCGAGGATGGAGCCGAAGCGTTCCACCATGAAGCGTTCGGCGATGGCGGCGCCAAGTGCGATGCCGTGGCCGATGCCGAGCGGGCCCGAGGAGTTCTCGATGCCGAGCATCACGTCAAGTTCGGGGTGGCCGGGAGTGCGGCTGCCGAGCTGGCGGAAGTTCTTCACGTCGTCGAGCGTGAGGCGGCCGGTGAGCACGAGCTCGGAGTACAGGAGCGGGCTCATGTGGCCCGGGTCCATGAAGAAGCGGTCACGGCCCATCCATTCCGGATCGTCCGGGTCGTAGCGCAAGAATTCCGCAAACAAAAGCGTCGTTGCGTCGGCGGCGCCCATCGCGCCACCCGGATGCCCGGACTTCGCCTTCTGCACCATCGCGGCAGAAAGGATTCGGACGTTGTCGGCTGCTTTCGTAACTAGGGAGTCTTGCACGGTAAAACCTCTTGGGTGTTGATTTTTACGCGCCAAATGTAGTTTTTTTTACGCTTTCTCTCAAGGCTTGATGCCCCCGTTAAAGCTCGATAACATAAAAAGTTATATTTTGCAAGCAACCAAGAAAAAAGCATTATGGCTTCCAACATGAAGATTAAAGACTCTATTCTATTGACACTCAAGAACTTACTGCACCCAGCAGGCCTTATCGGCCTGGTTATAGCCCTCATCATTCCGGCCCTTATCTGGTTTCTCGGTCGCCCCAGCGGCGGACACAAGGAAATCATCCGCCAGCTCGACCTGAACCTCCCCCTCCCGCTGTTCCTGTTCCAGTTCGCGGCCGCCATCATCCTGTTCGCGTTCCTGAACAAGGATTTCCGCGAATGGTTCAAGAGTATCCTCCCGCCAAAACCTTTCAGCATCCTCGCCATAGCGGTGGCCATCGGCATCGCCGTCTTCGCGGGTACCCAGATAGAAGCCCGCCACCGCGTCCAAAGCGACGAAAGCGTGTTCATGTCGGTCGCCCAGAACATGTACTACAACCACGAATCGGGCACCTGCAACCAGGGCGTTTTCGAAGACGGCAACCTCAAGTGCTTAGCCACGTCGAACAGCTTCAAGACGAAGGGGCTCGCCTTCCTCTACTACCTCGGCATGCACGTGTTCGGCACCGACCTGCACTGGATTTTCAACGCCGAGCTCCTGATGCTTCCGCTCAGTTTCCTCTTGATGTTCCTCGCGATTGTCGCCTGGACGCGCCAGCCCCTGCTCGCCTTCCTCGCAGCCCTACTCATGGCACTGCAGCCCACCGTGCTCTTCCAGTTCCGCGCCATGTCGGTGGAACCGCTCTACATTTTCCTCTCCGCGCTCTCGCTATTCATTTTCAAGTGGGCCTACGACCGCAACACCGTAATGCACTGGGCGCTCCTCGCCCTCAGCCTCGCATTCTTCGCGCAGACCCGCCAGGAAACCGCATTCTGCCTGCTTTCCTTCATATTCTTCGCCTTCCCGAAAATCCTCGACAAAAAAGACTTCAAGGCGCCCACGTTCTTCGTGACGCTCTCGCTGTTCTCGGTACCTGCACTGCTTACCATCAGCTACTTCCAGGGATTCGGATTCCAGGGCGGCGAATTCGAAGCCCACGGACATTTCCTCGAAGACCTGAAACGCAACTGGATCGAGATGACCCGCCCCCTCAAGGAAAACGGCGAACTCGAGAACCCGTTCCTCACCTACTTCAACTACCTGTTCGCCATCGGCGGAGTCTACCTGCTGTTCCGCGCTATCTACGACGCCACAAAGGGCAGCCGGTTCTACCTGTGGACGCTCGTGTTCCTTCTGCTCTATCACGTGCAGACCTACATGATTCTCGAGAACGTCTCGGGAGACTTTAGCATCCAGATTAACCAGCGCTACAGCCTAGTGATGCTGCCCAGCATGGCGTTTGTCGCAGCACTCCCCATCGCGCACGCCATCGAGTACTTCGCCTTGTCCGCAAGCAAGAAAGAGGCAAAGCCGCTCGCATTCGCAGGCATGGTCATCGCCACCATCATCCTCAGCGCATGGACATTCCACTACAAGGAAGACTTCAACAAGAACATCATGTATAACCACAACCACCTGACCACCGAGGAATACGGAATCCTCGGCTGGCTCAAGGAGCTGCCCCAAAAGGACCGCTACTTCATTTACGGTCGTCCCTGGCATTTTGTGGGATACGGGATTTCTTCCATCCACTATGACAGGGCGCGCCAGATGTCGACGGAACAGCTGAATGAGCTTGTCGACAAGTACAAGGGCGAAGTCTACTACATCCGCGGTCTCGACTGCTGGGACAGCCAGACCTACCACAAGAAGGCGGTAGAGCACCGTATTCCAACCACCTGCGATGTGTTCGAACGCGAAATGGACCTCGTGGGCGTGAAGAACATCCTGATTACCAACAGCTACTGGGTGCAAATCGCGAAGTTCAACGGTCGCAAGCAATACAACCCCACGAACATCATCCAGGTTTCTGAACCCACGAGGGGCAAGGTCACAGCAGCAAACGACAGCGCCGCCGTAACTGCAAGCGAGAGTGCCTCGGAAAATCCAAGCGAATCCCCGCTGCTCCTGAATTACAAGCTCAAGGAACAGGCAGAAGCGACCCGGAACTGGGCACTCCGGATTACGCTTGACAAGTTCCTGCTGAAAGATACAGTCTACGCCCCCGGAGAATACAACGTTCTGGTGGGTTATGACAAATTGCAGCCCGGTTACAACACCATCCGCTACATCGTCACGGACACGGAAAAGCGCACGAAGCTTGCCGATGTTTCAAAATACTACTTCAACGATGCCGGGGGGACAACTCGCCTTCCGCAGTCGATACTCGTCGAGCACCGCCAGGACTGGGGCAAACTCCACTGGGGCAAGAGCATCGAGAACCACGACATGATTCTCGACGGCAAGCACTTCGCCGAAGGATTCTCGACTCACGCCGCCTCGGAAACATCGTTCAATCTCGAAGGCAAGTACCGCGCGTTCCGCACATCGTTCGGGCTCGACGACGAAAGCCTCTGCAGCGAGGGCGTTTCGGTACAAATCATCGGCGACGGGAACGTGCTTGCCACGAGCCCCGTATTTCAGAACGGAATCATCCACACGCTATCAGCAAACACCGAGGGAGTCCAGAAACTCACCCTCAAGACTATACCCAAGGGGAGCATCGACTGCAGCCACGTGGACTTCGTCCATCCCGTCCTGATTCCTTAATTACTATTATTTAGCCATGCTTTTATCTGTCATCATTCCCGTCTTTAACGAAGAAGAAATCGTTGCCGAAACCTACCGCGTTCTCGAAGAAGAACTCAAGGATATCGAACACGAACTCATTTTCGTGAACGACGGTTCGAAGGACAAGACGCGCGAAATTGTCGAGGGACTGCTTCCGGGCAATCCGAATAACAAGATTATCAACTTCAGCCGCAATTTCGGGCACCAGGCCGCCTTCAGCGCGGGGCTCGACCATGCAATCGGCGATGCGGTGGTGATTATCGACGGCGACCTGCAGGACCCGCCAAGCCTCATCCACGAAATGCTCGCAAAGTGGCGCGAGGGCTACCAGGTCGTCTACGCGCAGAGGAACAAGCGCAAGGGCGAAACCATCTTCAAGCGTTTTACCGCGTTCTGCTTCTACCGTATCATCGGCAAGCTCACAAGCATCGAAATTCCGCCCGATACCGGTGACTTCCGCCTCATGGACCGCTGCGTGGTGGACCAGCTCAAGAACTTGCCGGAACGTAGCCGCTTCTTGCGCGGGCTTGTCTGTTGGGTTGGCTTCAAAAAGATTGGCGTCAAGTATGACCGTGCCGAACGCACTGCGGGCAAGTCCAAGTACCCGCTCAAGAAGATGCTGCACCTCGCCTTCGACGGCATTACCGGATTCAGTTCCGCCCCGCTCAAGGTCAGTTTCTACATGGGACTTTTTGCAACCGTTGTCGGTTTCGGCGTATTCGTATGGTCCATCCTCGAAAAGATTCTCTCCCCGGCAACGACCGTTCCCGGCTGGGCATCGCTCATGACCGCCATCGTGTTCTTTGCGGGCGTGCAACTCATGTCAATCGGGATTCTCGGGGAATACATCGGCCGCATCTACGACGAAGTCAAGCAGCGTCCGCTATACATCGAGGACAAGAAAAACTAGGGAGGGCAACGCCCTCCCTAAGACCCTCCCTACACTCGATACCAGTATCTTCGTGGGCACCTTCGGTGCTTATGAAGTTTCTTTCCTAATCCTTCAAGCAGCGGACGGAGAAACCTAAGCCCTTGTAATTATTACCATCGAATTCGGATACTTTGTTGTCATCCTTCAAGTACGGGCGGTACGCTTGAGTATGATCTTCATCATCAACCTGGGTAGAGCTCCAGAATATTGCATAAGCCCCTTCGTCTTTAAAATAATTATCGGGCAGAGAAGCAACATCGCCTTGTTCAGCATACCCCCCAGGCAAAGCGGTGAAGTCATAATCATCGGTGCCGTTTCCACCATTGCTCCAGCCTTCCGTTGACTTGAGTTTCTTCGCATCTCTATCGGCATGTTCAAGCAAGGTTTGCCATTCATCATTTGAAGGCAGATGCCAGCCTTCGGGGCAAATTCCCCGAGCCCGTTCAGATATATCACAATTTTTACCATCACCACATTTATCTTCCGTGCTCCCCATAGCGGTAGCCCATGTATAAAGGCGGCCGTACTTGTTACAATTGGCTGAATTGTTTCCGTAGCATGAACCAATCGTATCCTTATCCGATGGCCCTTTATAGTTCAAGTTCTGCGCCATCCAGGTCTGGTCGCCAATCTTGACCATCCTGTACGTCTTGCCATCGCGGTTATCAACGAAGTAATTTTCATCCAAAATGCAGCGGACGGAAAGAGCATAGTAATAGTCTCCAGTCACATTATATTTGGACATCGATGCAGAATCGGCACTATTCTCCAATTTTAAACCATACGCGGAGTTAGATCCGGATTCTGTTGCAGTTGCACTCCAGAAATGGGCCGCGCCTTCTAAACCAAAGTATCGTTCCCCACCTTCACCCCAATAATTACTCCAATAGCCAGCAGGCAGTGCCGAAAAGCCATACAAATCCGTTCCATTACCATTTTTTTTCCAGCCGGAGGTCGTCTTGAGAGCCTTGCCCGCTTGATTCGCACCACCCACAGATGAAACCAACTGTTCCCATTCTTCTTTACTTGGCAAGCTCCAACCTTCGGGACAAAGATTTTTTGTATCCTCCCACACGTAAAGGCGACCGTATATTTCACAATTATGAGTGTCCCCGCCATAGCAAAAACTATTGGCCTTTTGCCAGGCCATATTTTCCGCCATCCAGGTCCGGTTACCGATTTCTACCGTCCTGTACGAAAAAGCAGGAGTCCGTGGGTCGGTCATTTTTCCATAGCTTATTCCTGAAGGAGGAACGTAGCTGGAAGACGATTCCGCAGAACTGCTACTCGACTTCACCGAACTGCTTGAACGCACTGAGCTGCTGCTCGAAGCAATGGAACTACTGCTCTGCTCTGCCTGCGATGAAGATGTCGCAATGACTGATGAGGACGACTGGATATCACCGCTCGATGTCGGAACAGAAGATGACGACGGATTATCAACATCCGAAGACGAAGGCAACGGATCATCGTCTCCCGACGACGAAGAATAATCAACATCGTCCACATACTCAAGCGCCCCGAAGTTGTTGTCGAACTCTTCCTGGTAGTTGCTGCAAGCCGCAAAGAGGAAAGCGAGGATGAGCGCAAAAATCTTTTTCATAGTTTCCTCCCTAGAATGCGATGCTCAGCCCGAGGCCGATTCCACCCACAATAGCGATGCCGATACCCGCAGTGCGGAATTTCTGGTACTTGCCGATGTCGTCATGTCGCTTATTGAATTCTTCGCGCGAAGCCGGTTTCTTTTCACTTTCGGTTTTGGCCTTGTTGTTGTAAACCACAGCAAGCGTCGTGCCCGCAACGAGCATCGCCGCCGAAATACCGATAAGCACCCAGTGCGTGTCTCCCGACTTTTCCGCTTCGGGAATGCCGGTATCGACCTTGTCGCCCGCCTGCGGGGCAGCTTCCGCTACCGGGGCAGCATTTGTTTCCGTTCCCGAGGCGGTCACCACCTCGGATGCAACCGTCTTCGTGTTCATCTTGGGCATCGCCTTGATGGCCGTAGAATCGCGACCCCAAATCCAGCGGCCCACGAGGTCGTTGCTCGCCTTCTCGAACTCCACGCGGCCCTTGTAGGTGGCCATCTCGCCGTCGCGCCCCTTCGGGAAGTTCACCGACTTGTCCTTCATGTCCACCAGCAGGTGTGCGTTCTCCTTGCCCGAAGGAATCTGCGTCACGTTGAAGAGTTCGGCGCCGCTCAGGTAGTACGCGCCCGCCACCGGCCTGTTCAGGTCCAGGTAGAGCGAGAGGTCGCTCGTATCGAGCACCACCTTCAGGTTCGTCTTCGTATGCAAAAGCGAGTCGTTCATGTGGTCGAGTGCCTGCACAAAGAGCGGTGCAAACTCGTCGCCCGACTTACGCAGCACAATGTCACCGCACTTCGAGAGCCAGAGTTCGGTAAAATGCTTCTGCTGGTCCATACGGCGTTCGTCGTAGCGCAGCTTGAAGTTGTAAGATGCATCGAAAGCGCCCGCATGCGAGAGCGGTTCCAGGTCCACGCCGCCCTCGATTTTCAGGAGGTTCTCCTTGCTCGCGATAATGCGGGAAAAAGCGTCGGTACAGGCGTCAATCTGCTGCGTGCGCTGTTCCAGGTCGTTCGCCATGGTCACCACGCCCAGGCGCAGTTCGCCGGTCACTTCCATGTAGCGCGATTCGAATTCGGGGAGTTCCACGGCATAAAAGTGTCCACACTCCTCGTCGAGCACGTCGTTTATAGAAACCATGCTACACCGGTCGTTCATCTTCGCAATGCGGTTCGCACGGCTGATTAAGGAATCAAGTTCGGGGTTATCGCTCCCGATGCCCGCCTTCAACTGCTGCAAGTCGGCCTGTATCGCCTGGAACTCGGAGGCGTCCTTCACAAAGATAGATACAGTCGGGTCGGCAAAGGCCATGCCTGCAAGGCACGCCAAGACAACAGCAATAAAACTAGATTTCATAGAATCTCCTAATCCCTTTCGCCAAGTGAATATAAATATAACAATCGCAAAACTTTTTTTTAACAACATCGCGGAGCACTTGCGTCATATCACATCCTCGGCTTTCATTTATTTGAGCAAAATCAAATTCGCGGAGCCCCTTTTGTCAAAAATCACACCCGCGGGCCCGATTTTACTAAATTTCACACCATGAAGAACAAACTTTTCGTGATGAGTGCCGCAAGCGGCGCAGGCAAGACCACCCTCAAGGACAAGGTCATTGGCGAATTCCCGGACATCGTGTATTCCATCTCGGCCACCACCCGCAAGCCCCGCGAGGGCGAAGTCGACGGCGTGCACTACTTCTTCAAGACAAAGGAAGAGTTCGAACAGATGATCAAGGATGATGCGCTGGTGGAATACAACCTGGTGCACGGCAACTACTACGGCACGCCCAAGTTCTTCGTGGAAGACATGCTCAAGCAGGGCAAGCGCGTCCTGTTCGACATCGACGTGTTCGGCAAGGTGAACTTCGACAAGGTCTACCCCGACGCGACCGGCATCCTCATCCTCCCCCCGAGCGAAGAGGAACTCGAACGCAGGCTCCGCGGCCGCGGCACCGACTCGGAAGAAGTCATCCAGACCCGCCTCCACAATGCGAAAAAAGAGATGGAATTTGCGAAAACGCAGGGAAAATACGAATATACCATCGTGAACGACGACCTCGAGAAGGCCGCAAATGAGCTCCGAGCTATATTAAAAGGCGAGAAGTAAAGCTGGAAAAGGCTTCCCGGCCTGGATTCTTCGACTACGTTGCGCTCCGCTCAGGATGACACGCAGCGCATTAAATTTTGGCGATTTTGAAGAAATTTCGCCATTTTTTGCATTTTAGACAGTTAATTTATATGTAAAGAACGGAATTTTTTACATTTCCGTCCTTTACACACAAAAGTTTTATTTCTATATTGCCCCGGCAAAAACAATAACCCCGCATTGCGGGAAGCCCAAAAAGAGGTTAAAATGGCAACTGTTATCCGTCTCGCCCGCTTCGGCAAGCGTCACAACCCCATCTACCGTGCCATCGTCATCGACAACCGCAAGGCTCGCGACGATAGCTTTATCGAACAGGTCGGTTTCTACAACCCGAACCTCAAGAAGGCCGAAATCCGCTTCGACCAGGAAAAGATCCTCAAGTGGCTCTCCGTCGGCGCCCAGCCGTCCGACACCGTCCGCAACCTCCTGAAGCAGGTCGGCATCCTCGACCTGTTCCACGAGATCAAGGCCGGCCGTTCCATCGAAGGCAAGACCGCCAATCCGCGTCCGGAAAAGAAGAAGGCCGTGAAGCTCGGCCCCAAGGCCCTCGCCAAGATCGAAGCCGAAAAGGCCGCCAAGGAAGCTGCCGCTGCTGAAGCTGCCGCTGCCGCCGAAGCCCCGGCTGAAGCTGCTGCCGAGGCTCCTGCCGAAGCATAATCATGCTTTTCTAAAGAGTCCTGTGCCCCGCGCACGGGACTTTTTTTGTCTAATTAGTCACTAGTCGTTAGCCAATGTCTGATTCCGAAGCCTACATCACCGTCTGCCAGCTCATGCGCACGCATGGCGTGAAGGGTTACATCAAGGCGATGCCCCTCACCCACGACATTACGCGCCACAAGAGCCTCAAGGACGTGCGCCTCAAAAAGACGAACGGCGAGGAACTGGACCTGCGTATCGAGGATTCCAAGCAGGCGAACGACATCTGGCTTTTGAAGTTCGAAGGCTACGACACGCCCGAATCGATCGCGCACTTCGTGAACGGCGACGTGATGATTCCGGAATCGGAGAGGCTCCCCGCCCCCGAAGGCGAGTACTACATCGACGACCTGGAAGGTTTCCGCGTCCATACGGAAGACGGCAAGGACATCGGCGAAGTGCTCGAGGTGCAGGAACTCCCGACGGTCAACGCGTTCCACATCAGGTTCGACGACGCGTTCCAGTCCGAATTCAGCAGCAAGTCCATCCTCGCCCCGTGGATAGACGACTGCGTGCTCGATATCGACGAGGACGGAGAGTTCATCGTGTGCGACGCAGCCTACCTGAAGGCGCTCTGCCCCGAGGACCACTCCTCGGAAGCGCTGCCCGAGAACAGCGGGGAGGCATGATGGTCATCGACTGCATCACCATATTCCCCGAGATGTTCGCCCCGATGAAGCAATCCATCATGGGGCGTGCACAGGCGAAGGGCCTCATGGAATTCAACACGGTCTACCTCCGCGACTTCGCGATAAACGACTACGGCCAGGTGGACGACGTGCCCTACGGGGGCGAACCGGGCATGGTGCTCCGCCCCGAACCGCTCGCCGCAGCCATCCGCAGCACGGGCGTAAAGCAGGACGGAGGCAAGGTCATCTACCTCACGGCAGACGGCGTGCCCTTCACGCACAAGATTGCAGAGGAACTCTCACACGAGACCCACCTGGTGCTCGTGTGCGGGCACTACAAGGGCATCGACGACCGCATCCGCCAGACCGAGGTCGACATGGAGATTTCCATAGGCGATTTCGTGGTCAGCGGGGGCGAACTGCCCGCAATGCTTTTGACCGATGCCGTGGTGAGGCTCATCGACGGAGCGCTCGGGAACCGCGAGAGCGGCGACACCGACTCCTTCGCGCAGGGCGTACTGGGATGGCCGGTCTACACCCGCCCCGAGGTTTTCGAGGGAAAAAAGGTGCCCGAAGTGCTGCTTTCGGGCCATCACAAGAACATTTCGGAGTGGCGGAGGCAGGAATCCTTGAAAAGAACGCAAGAAAGACGCCCCGACATCCTTGAAAAAATCAAATTAAATGCTAAATTTGGCGACAAATAATTAAGAGGTACACATTATGTCCCTGAACATCGAAGCAATCCACAACGAAAACGTGAAGTCCGATATTCCGGCTTTCCGCGCCGGCGACACCGTTACCGTGAACGTCAAGGTCATTGAAGGCACCAAGGAACGTATCCAGCCGTTCAAGGGTGTCGTGATCCAGCACAAGAACTCCGGCATTTCCAAGACGATCACCGTCCGCAAGATGTCCGGCTCCGTGGCCGTCGAACGCATCTTCCCGGTCAACAGCCCCCGCATCGACTCCATCGTTCTCGACCGCGCCGGCAAGGTCCGCCAGTCCCGCATCTACTACATGCGCAACCTCCGCGGTAAGGCAGCTCGTATCGAAGAACGCGAGGCCTAATTAGGCTTCAAGGGGTAGTTTCCCGATGAACGGGAATTCCCGGCAGCAAGTTATCCCGCCCACGCATTCGCGCGTGAAGGCGGGTTTTGTTGTATATTCTCCGGACTCCGGAAATCGGGAACTCATCATCCTCGACGAGGGCGAACTCGTCGCCGTGGACAAGGCTGGCGGCAACCGAACCGTCAAGTTCAAGATGCAGCCGGGCGATATCGTCGGTGTGGCATCGCTTTTCGAACGCGAGCCCCTGCGCTACACCATCGAGGCTTCCGTAGATTCCGAAATCACCGTGCTCTCGGAAGAATGTCTCGAGTCCGAGCTCAAGAACATCCCCGTCTGGCTGCTCGCCATCCTGAAGAACCTCGCCGTAAAGACTCGCCTGCTAAAGGAATCCGCACGCACGACCCCGGTCGAGAATACGCTGATGAGTCTCGCGGAATACTGCGCCCACCTGGAATCGGGGCACAAGTACGCATTCGAAGATCTCGTCCGTGAATTCAACTGGATTACCCGCATCCCGGCAGCGACCATCAAGGAAGACGTGAAGGCCCTTGCCCGCCGCAACTTCATTGCCATTTCGAAAGACGGCGATTCGCTCTACCTGCAGGTCCACAACGCGATGCTCATGCAAATCTATTCGGACTACCTGTTTGCGCAGGACGAAGGCATCTCATGGGAACCGCTCCGGCTGAGCCTCCCGCAAAAACGCATCCTCGTGCACCTCACCACGCTCGACGAGACCGTCGAGATGGAAGCTCCCGAATGGATATCGCTCCTGAACGAGAGGGAACTCCCCATCGATGTCGCGCAGTGGATTACGCTCCAGGACCTGGGCTGCTTCAAGGAAGGGCTTTCGAACAAGTTCCACATCGACCTCAAGAAGATTGAATACTTCCTCACGGCGCTGCGTTACGACTCCAACCTCCGGGGGGCCGTCTGATGCTCGTCAAGGAAGGCGAATACCTGTTCCTCGAAGGCGACAAGGCATCGAGCCTCGTCATCGTCAAGTCGGGCATGCTCGTCGGCATGTCCAAGCAGCTGCGGCAGAGGCACTGGCAGAACTTCGGGCCCGGCTCGCTCATCGGCGAATTCAGCCTCCTCGAAAGCGCCCCCCGCGAATACACGGTCCGCGCCGCCGAAAATAGCGAAATAGTCTTCATCGAGCAGGCGGCACTCCAGCGTGAACTCGAACTCAAGCCTGCCTGGTTCCGCTCCACGCTTTCGTTTATCGCAAACCACTGCCACATCGCCGAGAGCAACCAGAAAAAGCACAAGATCGTGCAGGCGCTCCCGGCACTGCTGTTCCTTTTCAGCAAGCACCTTTCTACCTCGGGCGCGGACAACATCCCGGTTACGACCATCCGCAAGAAGATGCTCGTCCTCAACAACACGGATGCTTCCGACACAGACAAACTATTGCAGATTCTAGAGGGCATCGGACTTTTGAAAGTCGAAGGCGAAACGGTGAGGGTCTCCAGCCTCCAGATTGTCCCCATGCTCTACGAGGCCCTCCGCTACCGCGCCATCAACAAGCAGGTATCGCCGAACATCCTTTCCATCACCGACCAGCTCGTGCTCACCGCATTCGTAAAGGCCGTCCGCGACAACGGGATTCCGCTCAAGAACGGGCATGCCACCGTTCCCATGGATACGTTCGAGTCGCAGGCAAAAAAGACCCTGTTCGGAAGCACACTTTCGATGCGCACGCTCGCGCCGCTACTGCAAAGCGGGACACTCCAATCCGAGCCTGCGTTTGGCGAGGAATCCGCCCTCGAAAACATCGAGAGCATCTCCGGCGACTTCGAGCATATCCTCGACCTGCTCGAACTCAACCGTATATTCCCGCTGCTCGACAAGAAGCTGGTATAGCGAATTTTTCTATATTTCCGCGCGAAACAAACAATCACCTTAAAACAAGGCTAAACATGAAACTTTCCGCACTCCTCGTGACCCTTTCCTCCATCGCCGCATTCGCCCAGGAAGCCGACCCTGCACAGCAGCCCGGCGGCGGCATCATGGGATTCCTTCCCATCATCCTCCTGTTCGTCGTGATGTGGCTCTTCTTCATCCGCCCGCAGAGCAAGGAAAGGAAGAAGATGGAAGAAATGCGCAAGGCCCTCAAGAAGGGTGACAAGGTCATGACGACCGCCGGCATCATCGGCACCGTCACGAACATCGAGGATTCCACGGGCTACGTGACCGTGCGTACATCCTCCACGACCCTCATCGAATTCGAAAAGGGCGCCATTCTCCGCGTGCTGAACGCCGAAGCAAAGTCCGCCGAAGAAAAGAAGGACGAAAAGAAGTAATCCGCGACAAGGAATAACCCATGGCCCTCCTCCCCATCCGCATTTACGGCGACCCGGTGCTCCGCAAAAAAAGCGAGCCGATTACCGAAATCACTCCGGAACTGCGCCAACTGGCACAGGACATGCTCGAAACCATGTACGACGCCCCGGGCTGTGGACTTGCCGCCCCGCAGATTGGCAGGAACATCCGCCTCGTGGTCATCGACACGGCCATCCCCGGCGAGGAGGACCCGCGTCCCTACATCATGTTCAACCCCGAATGGGAACCCGAAGAAGATGCGAAGCCCGTGGACTACGACGAAGGCTGTCTCTCTCTTCCGGATATCTTCTGCAATGTAGTGCGCCCGGACAAGGTGTGTGTGCGCTTTTTCGACATCAACGGCGAACCGCAAGAAATCCATAACTGCGAAGGGCTCTTTGCCCGCTGTATCCAGCACGAGACGGACCACCTGAACGGCGACCTGTTCGTGGACAAGATTTCTACCGCCGACCGCACGATGAACCAGTCCAAGCTCCGCAAGATGGCGAAAGAGACCCAGGCAAAACTGAAGAAGAAGTGACCGGCGGTTGGTGATTGGGTGTCCTAAATTTTCCGCGCTCTGCGTTTTCGCACTTTCGGCAATAGCGTTTGCCGACGATTTTGAACTGCCGGTTTTGCCCGAGACAAAACCCGTCCAGCAAGCTCTACCGCAGGACTCCGCCGGACAGAAGCAGACAAACGACGAATCCGATTACGGGGCACCCGTAAATTTCACACCGATCGAAGCGACAAGCGTCTCCGAAACGCACAACGCAAGCGCAAACTTGCCGGCAGGCGTCATCGCAAAAAAGATTCCCGAGAACCTGAACCGCCCCCTGAAAGTGGGAGTCTATGTCGGCGTCAAGGAACTCTACCTGAAGCTCGAAGGCGAGACCATACACATAACCCCAGCGGGCAACAAGGTGAAGTTCCAGGGCAAGGAAAACGCCGCCACGCTCGACAGCAAGGAAATCTACGGCGAAGGGAATTGCATCTCTATCGCGCCGACGACAAAGGAACTCGCCACCGCGTGCTACCCCGGGCACTTCTACGTAAGCGCAAGCAAGGGTTTGATAAACGCAGTAAACGTGGTCGACGTAGAGGACTACCTGCGCGGTGTCGTGCCCTACGAAATCGGCAAGCTCGACAGCAGCAGGTTCAGTGCCCTCGAATCGCAGGCCATCGCCGCGCGCACGTATGCCTACAAGCACTTCGGCAGCCGCGAATCCATGGGCTTCGACGTGTACGCCGACACCAAGGACCAGGTGTACAAGGGCCTACAAAGCGCAACTCCGCTTACCGACAGCGCCGTGAAGTCGACCGCAGGAATCGTCATGATCTACAACGGCGAGTTCATCATCGCCTACTACCACTCCACCTGCGGGGGCATGAGCGAGACGCTTGCCACCTGGGAGCGGCCCGACCTTCCCTATCTCAAGAGTGCACCCGACCTGCGCGAAGACGGTACGCCATGGTGCAACGAATCGAGCTACAGCAAGTGGGAACGCAAGTTCGGCGACAAGGAACTCGAATCCCTCATAAAGAAGAACGGGAAAGAAGCCAAGGCCAAAGTTCCCGATTTCAAGAAAATCAAGAACATCGTCGTCAAGGACACGCTCAATAGCGGACGCATCCTCACGCTCGCCGTCGAAACAGACAAGGGCAGGTTCGAAGTCCGGGGCGACAAAGTGCGATGGCTGTTCAAGAAGGGCGGGACAATCCTCCCGTCGTCGTTCTTCAGGATAGAACACAAGAAAGGCGAATGGACAGTCTCCGGCAAAGGGTTCGGACACGGAGTCGGCATGTGCCAGATGGGCGTCCGCGCCCGGAGTGCCGCGGGCCAGGATTTCAAGACCATCCTCACGCACTACTACCCGGGAATCACGCTGGAGCGGTTCGAGAAATGAGTGCCGAGAATCCGGTTTTTGCCGTAATCAGCCAGGGGTGTGCCGCAAATTTCGGCGACGGGGAACGCATTGCAAGGGCGCTAGCCACCCTACACCCGGATTGCCGCATCCTGTTCAGCCTACCGGAAGCGAAGTCAACCGCACAAGGAAAGCCAAGTCAGCAGGTTACGCCTGACGCCATCTACCTGAACGTCTGCACCGTGAAGGGCAACGCGGGGGCCCTGAAACTTTTACGGACCGCATCCGAATCATTTCCGGATGTGCCGCTGTTCATCACAGGGTGCGCCCCAAAGGACTTCCGCGAAGAAGCCTCCAGATTTACAAACAACGTAGCTTTTACGGATTTAAAGGAAATTTCCGCCGCCGCTGGAATTAGCGACCTAGTCGCGGAATCCAAAATTCCGATGCAAGGCAGGATCCTTCGAGAATCGCCGTTCACAGGAATCGTGAATATCGAGGAAGGCTGTCTCGACGCCTGCGCGTTCTGCAGCACGCACCTCGTGAAAGGACGTCTCAAAAGCTACGCCCCCGAAGGAATCGTCGAGCAGGTCAAACAGCTCGTAGCTGACGGTTGCTCCGAAATCCAGCTTACCGGCCAGGACTGCGCCTGCTACGGGTTCGACATCGGGACAAACCTTGCAGAACTCACGCAGGACATTCTCGCGCATGTTCCCGGCGACTACCGGATGCGCCTCGGCATGGGAAACCCGCGCCACATGCAGCAATACGCAGATTCGCTCTGGGAATGTTTCCAGGACGACCGTCTCTACAAGTTTATCCACATTCCTGTGCAGAGCGGGAGCGACAGAATCCTGAAGGCGATGAACCGGAGGCACTCCGCAAGTGACTTTTTCCGGCTCGCCGACGAATTCAACACGCGCTTCCCGCTAGCGACCCTCAGCACCGACCTCATCGTCGGATTTCCCGGCGAAACGGACAGCGACTTCGAGGCGACACTCCAGCTGCTCCGTAACACCCGACCGACGGTATGCAACATCACGCGCTTTGTCGCCCGGCCGGGAACGGCCGCCGCGCGGATGGAGGCCGACACGGCACTGCGCGTGCCCGACCGAGTCAAACACGAACGATCGGCCATCCTCGCCGAAGCCTTCCAAAAAATCGCGCAACAGAACAATTCCCGATGGATGGGTCGCGAGTGCCGCGTCACCGCCGAAAAGGCGGGCCACCGGAGTGGCACCTCCATCGCGCGGAACGAGGCCTACCGCCCGGTAGCCCTCGTTGGCGACATTCCCGCAGGCAAGTCGCTAATGGTCCGCATCACAGACGCTGAACCATTCGCACTCATCGGGGAAAAACAGGACTAGGGCGGGCCTCGAGCATATATAAAAAAGGCCCGGCTTTTGCCGGGTCCTTTTCAAGCTTGTCCTTCCGAACTAGTTTCCACGGCGGAGGTAGCCGCGAGTCGTCGTGTAGGAGGCGCGCTGGTACGGGGCATCCACGAACTGCGTGGCGCCATTGCCCATGTAGGCGCAGTACTTGTAATGTTCCTTAATGATGGACACCTGGTAGATGTAGGGACCCGTGCCGAGCTTGCGGCCCTGCTGAGAAATCGGATACATCTTGATGGTCACCATCATTTCGGCAACACCGCTCGTCTGGACCGGTTCGCCCTTGTCCGGGAAGCAGTATTGACCCTGCAGACCAGCATTCACAACCGGGTCCGTCACCATCTGGCGGAACACGTTGGGATCCTTCACGCTTTCGGTGTACTGGCTGATGAAGTGGCCAAGGTGGTCAAACACGCGCACGTTCACCTGGAAAGGCTGCGACGTACGGAACGAGATGCTGGAGCAGCTTTCGGTGCCGTTCGCATCCGCATAGCAGCGGCCCATCACCGGAGTCCCGTTATCGCCCTGCACACCGTTGTTGTTTTTGATCTTGGCGTTCGGCCATGTCACAGCAGCACCGGCATGGCCATCAGCACCAACCGGAGCTCCCGTAATGGCGTCCCAGTTGTCCTTGAGCCAGCCGTTCTGGTCTCCGCCATCAATAAAGTCTGTCGGAAGCGGAGTAATCAGCAACTCGGCAGTGGCGTTATTCTTAAGCATTCCGTCATCGGACGCTTCGGCCAAAGCCGTCAACTCATCCACATAGAATTCCGGACGGACAAGCGTCGTATCCTTCATGTCGATAACCGTAGTCGGGTTCACAATCAGCTTCGTCGAAGCCCATTCCGTCGGGAAGCTTTCAACCGTCTTGCCCGCCGAAGAAGTGATGTAGACCGGAACCAGCTGACCCAATTCGTTTACCACGAACATCTTTTCGCTCCAAGCGTTATGCGCTTCGCTCAGAGGATCATTGTTCGGATAGTTGAACGCAATCATATCGCCACCCTGAAGGGACTTTTCTACGTTATTCTTGTCCTTCACTTTGCCCTTGATATCGTAGACAACACCTTCGGCACCCTTGTCCATGACAAATTCCACGCTGGTCACATACATGCCAAGCGTATCATAAGCGGCACAGGCACCGGCGGCAGCATCGTAGTTGGTGCAGTGCGCCACGACGAGGGTCGGAATCTGTTCCGAGTTGCCGCCTGCAATCATCATGGCAATCGTCTCGTCAGAAAGCGGCGTATTCAAAATAAGGCTTGTCGTCGCCACACCGTCGGTCACGGTAACAGCGGCATCCTTGACTGTCGGCTGACCATACTTGGTCGGAGCAAGTTCAGCAAGGGAAGTCTTCATGTACATGTTGGAACCGTCGGACTGGCGGTCCGCATAGAAGAAGTGCAGGTGATGCCAGGTGTTGTCTGCCCAATGGACAGAGCCATCGCCCTTCGGCTGGCAGTTTTCACCCGTTCCCGTCTTGTTCGCAAGAGGAGGTGCCCCCAGAACGGCAAGGGCAGGGTCCGTCACGCAGCCATGACCATTCGCAGCAAGCGTCTCGATATCGACACGGCCCGGAGCGGCAAGGTGTGTACCGCCAAGGTCCACGGCAAGCACGCCGTCCACGAAAATCCACATATCGTCGTCACCCGTGAACTCGAAGATTTCGTGGTTCGGGGACTGGTTCTTGGAATGATACTTGAACTTGGCGTAACCCATCATGGTAAAGCCATAGTTGCGGAGGTGCTGCTGGCCGAGCGTGCCCGCACCGGTAGCGGCAGCCTGGGCGGCCGTCGGAGTACGGGGGCCACCGTTAGCAAGCCAGGAATTGCAGAGGGCATTGGTCTTCGAGCCCATCATGTCCGTCTGGTCACCCGCATACTGGTAATCATACGGCGGGCAGAAGATGGAGAGCGTCTGCGGACCCCACTGGTCACACTGGTCCGTCGAGCAGCCGCCGTTCGCCTTGGTCGCCATATCAATACGCATCTGCGTGTTCGTATCGACGATATCGAGCGGGAAGTATCCGCCGTTACTGTAGTTATAGTCAATGGAATAGACACCCGTAGATACAGACGGGAGGACCAGAACCGTGTTGCTACGCTTGCTCCAGCCGTTTCCGTCGGCATACCACTGGTCGAAGAACTGGTTGTCGCACAACGGAGCCCCGGTTCCCAGGATTTTCACGCCGTCAAGCATGTCGAGTTCTCCCGTAGCGGGATCGGGGATAAACTGCAGGTAGGACTGGACCATGCCGGGAGTATAATACACCGTATTAGCCCAGAAGTTCCCGTTGCACTTTGCACCGCTGATTGCGCCCGCCTGGTACGCTTCGTAACCGCGACGGGTCCATCCCCTGGCCGTCTTGTCGTTACATTCGCCGTACTTGAGTTCCTGGGCCGTCGTAACCCCCTGCAGGTACGTCGGCAAATACGGGTTCAAAACATTAGGCTTGCCATCCTGTCCAATCCAGGCACCGGCCTTAGAACGACCGTTACCGCAGGAATTGTGATAAGGAGCGAGCCCATACCACGCCTGGTCGTAACCGGGATAGTTCTTGGCCAAAATCTTGTTGCCGCATTGGCCACCACAGTAGTTTCCGTCACCCGTGCTGATGTATTCTTCGGAAAAGTTCTCGAAGTCCGGATGATTCACGGGGAAATCGCGAACGATGATATCCAAGTTCGCCGCGCCAGCGACATCGGCGTGAACCGGAGTTAATCCAAACAATCCGACAAAAGCGACGGAGAGTCCTGCTACCAATTTTGTCTTCATATAATCCAATCTCCACCTACTCAACATAGGTTCTATTCGTATATATACATACTAAATATAAACCAAAATCGATGATTTATTCTCTTTTTTTTTCAAAAAGCACCGCAAAAAAGCTGTTTTACGGTTTTGCGTGACAAAAAACATGAAGTTTGGACCTCCAGTCGGGGTCCAAACTTCCCTTTTCGTCAAATTTGTGTGACCCGGTTCTATATTTGGGACATGAACTGGTCCATTATTTTCGCCATCGCCATCGCGCTCATCCTGCTAAGGGTCCTCTACCTGCGCATCAAGGCCAACAGCCTGGAATCGGATTCCTTCAAGAACATGCTCCCCAAAGACAAGCTCGCCGTGCTCAAGGAATGCCTGCTCAACAACCCCACGCGCACCACCCTCGCAAACCTCGACACCTTCCTCAAGGAACAGGGAATCGAGACGGACACCGAAAGCTACCGTCCCTACATGGAGCGCCAGTTGCAGCTGCTGCGCAAAAAGAACGCCATCGCCGAAGACAACGAGCTATACGCCGAAGAAACCGCCTGGGTCGACAGGATCCGCCCCCTGGAGTTCACCGAAGCCGAGAAGGCTTTTGCCAAAGGAAACGAGGACTCGTTCGTCGACCACACGCTCGAAGGCATCTCGCGCCTCTATTCCGACGATGCCATCCTTGACGAACTTTCGAAGCTCGAACCACGCTATGCCAAGGCAACTTCCCTTATCGACGGCTACAAGAAACTCATCGCGCTCCGAGACGAAAGCGGCGCCGACGACAAGTCGCTCGAAGCGCTGCGCAAGCACCGCGATGCCTGGATGAACGATTTGCTCACCCGCGCCTAGCAGTTAAAAAAATTAGTTTGTACAAAAAAATTCCCCGGCTAGGCCGGGGATAAAATTTTTTCCGTTCGCGAGTCGATTAGAACCAGCGCCAGGTGAGGCCGAAGAGTACCATCGTCTTGTACTGGGCGTCGCGGTCCAAGTCCTTGTCGTAGGCCATATCGTAGCCGACCTGGAGTTCCACGTAAGGAACGAGCGTCACGGCGAGGAGGTTTTCCCACTTGCCGTCGATTTCGTCAATGCCCTTGAAGTTCACGAAAGCCCACAGACGGCTCTTGAAGCTAGCAATGTTGGAGAACGCATACTTGAATTCCGTGATGGATTCAAGGCCCGGTTCATCCTTGAACTTTTCGAACTTTTCCGTATCCTTGTCATCGGCAAAGCCATAGCCGTTGGAAATCGTCATGCGGTTAGCAAAACCGAGACGCTGGCTGAACATGTCGTTCGGGATGAAGGCCACACCGGCGACCTGCGTTTCATATGCAGGATCCATGAAGCTAGACACGGCCTTCTTCACTTCGTTGCCCTCGTCGTCCGTGCTGTAAGTATAGCCGGCGAGGAACTGGGTCTCGAAGCGGTTACCCGCGTAAAGCTTGAACTTCTCGGTGATGTTGAAGTCGACCATGGATTCCCAGAAGATCTTGTCGGCGGACTTGCGCTGGCCAAGGCCATCCGTCCAGGTCTTGCCCACGGCGAGGTTCACGAGGTTGCGCCAGTTGGCCACCTTCCACTTGCCCGTCACGTCGGCATCGAAGGACACAAGCCAGGTGTAGTTGGAAGTTCCATCCTGCTGCCAGTTGGAGAAGTTGTAGTAGTTCCACTTGACAGCGGCGACCACATCGGCAGTCCAGTTCTCGGGAAGCGAGCCCTCGAACATGCCGCCTTCCGCCATGGCGGGAGCAGCAAATGTGCAAGCGGTAGCGCATGCCAAAAGAAGCGATTTTATTTTCATGTTGTTTTCCTCATTTTGGCCCGGGCGTAACCCACAGGGCCGGATGTTCGTTTTAAAGATAGCACTTTTTCGGCAAAAATGGGCAGGCGTTTTCTATTATTGCACACATGACCCGCGTAGCCGCGACACTGATCCTGCTCCTGAGCATGCTCGCACATGCCCAAAACGCCTCTCCCTGGAGGTTCGAAGCCGGCGTATCGGCAGGGCAGCCAACCCCGGTCATGATAGAAGCGGGAATCGGCTACAAGGCGCTGACCCTGCACCTAGAAGGGCTCGGCATCCACAAGGGCGAAAACGACTTCTGGTGCGGATTCCGCGGCGGGTTCGACTGGACTTTCTTCCGCGAACTCCCGTTTAGAGTAGACCTGGGCGTCGGAGGCGGCTACGAATTCGCAGAAGCCCCCAACAAGATGCACCAGGCACTGAACAAGGCGAACGGGGCCATGTACCTCTACCCCTACAACTACAAGGAATCCCTGGACGTTTCCGCCGAAATGCGGATCCACCTCTTCGGGTTCTTCACCCAGATCGCCTACCCCATCTACTACTTCATGAAGCACGACGAGCCCGCAATCCTCTGGCGGGCCGGGTACCTGGCAGAATTCTAATGCAAAAATCCCCCGGTTTTGAACCGAGGGATTTTTCATGCGGACAGGGCTGCCGAATTACTTCTTCGGGAGCTTGACTTCCTTGCCGAAGTCCACGTTCGTCTTGTTGCCGAGCAACAGGGCGCGCGTCTTGAGCGGAAGGCCGAAGCAGCGGATGAAGCCCGTCGCGTCCTTCTGGTCGTACATGTCGACGTCGGTGAATCCACCGAGGCCCATATCGTAGAGGCTGTAGGGGCTCTTGATGCCGGCCGGGATGATGTTGCCCTTGTAGAGCTTGAGGGTCACGTCACCGGTAACAACCTTGTTCACTTCGGTGAAGAAGGCGTCCATAGCCTGGCGGAGCGGAGTGAACCACTGGCCATTGTACACGAGGTTCGCGTACGTCATGGACATCTTCTGGGCTTCGAACAAAGTTTCCTTGTCGAGCACGAGCTGTTCAAGGCATTCGTGAGCCTTGTACAGGAGCGTGCCACCCGGAGTTTCGTACACGCCGCGGCTCTTGAGGCCAACGAGGCGGTTTTCGACGATGTCCAAGAGACCGCAAGCGTTCTTGCCGCCAATCTTGTTCAGGTATTCGAGGAGTTCGACAGCGCCCATCTTCTTGCCGTCGATAGCCACCGGATTACCCTTATCGAAGGTAATCGTCACGTGGTCGGCCTTGTTCGGGGCCTTTTCGTACGTGGCGGTGTGCTTGAGGAATTCGTACTTGTGTTCCTGTTCCGGGAATTCCAGAACGCCACCTTCGTGAGAGAGGTGCCACAGGTTGCCGTCTTCGGAGTAAATCTTCTTCTTGCTGATGCCGTTCAGCGGAATCTTGTGTGCGGCAGCGTAGTCGATAGCGTCTTCGCGGCTGTGGAACGTCCACTTCGGGTCCTTCCACGGAGCGATGATCTGGAGCTTCGGGTTGAGAGCGGCGTAGGTCAGTTCGAAACGGACCTGGTCGTTACCCTTACCGGTAGCGCCGTGAGCAACAGCGTAAGCGCCTTCCTTCTCGGCAATCTTCACCTGGTACTTGGCGATGAGCGGACGGGCGAAAGAGGTACCAAGGAGGTACGTGCCTTCGTACTTTGCACCGGCGCGAACGGTCGGCCAAACGTAGTCTTCAAGGAATTCCTTCTTGAGGTCGAGAACGTAGCACTTGCTAGCGCCGGTCTTGAGGGCCTTGTCTTCGAGGGCCTTAGCGTCCGGGAAGTCGTTCTGACCGAGGTCGGCAGCGAAAGCGATCACTTCGCAGTCGTAGTTTTCCTTGAGCCAGGGGATGATGATACTCGTATCGAGTCCACCGCTATAGGCGAGGACCACTTTTTTCTTGGATTCTTTCTTAGCCATTGTTTTTCCTTTGAGAAAATTTTAGACGAATCAAATATAGAATTAAAAACCGATCATGGCACCCAGGTAGGCAGACATCGCCCACGAATCCACGGACCTGTTGAAGAAGCGCTGGAAACCCATTTCGAACGAGACCCACATCGTCGACAGCCGCTTCTTCGCCCACGACCATACCTCCTGCATGTCGAACGCCACGCCCGGAGCTAGCGTCAGGAGCTGGGCCCCGCCAAAATTGTATTCGTAAAGGATGCTTCCCGTCGCTCCAAAATACGTAAGGAACGCGACTCCCGCCCCGGCTTCGACTCCAATAGAGAATCCATCCAACGAGAACATCTTTTCGCAGTCCTCTATTTCCTGTTTTTCGTTTTTCGTCCCCCCCGGTATCGGAAGCCACCATTCATCGTCTCGCTGGTGCCATTCTTCGCGGATGTCCTCAAGGTCCGTATTTTCCAGTTCCACAATCGGGCCTACGAACCAATCCCAAAAGCCCTGCGGGAAATGGAACCGCGTATTGACCCGGTACCTCTGGTAGCGAAGCATCACGTCCGTATCAAGGTCTCCCCCGAAAAACCGCACGTCCCCCCCCGCACTAATCCAGTCGCTATAGAAGTATTCAAACTGGCCCTGCCAAACGCCGAGGCAATCGCATTCCTTGGTCGGATTGAAGATTCCTGCCGCAAGCCCCACCAAAAGTCCATAACCCGTATAGGCAGACTGACGCGGGAGCGGGACACTCTTCTTGGCAGTTCGTTCCGTAGAATCCGCGACAGAGGGTTCTATAGCCAACGAGTCCTTCACCGCAGGTTCAGCGGCCAGGGACGCAAAGGCCAAAAGGAATGTCAAGACAAGGACTCGCATTACCCATAATCTATAAAAACCCAGTAGCCGATGCAACTGGGTCAAATGGGATTCTGGCAATCTTGTTTATCTTGATTAGTATGTGCCCAACAGGGAACGCACCTTCTCCATCATCGCCTTCGACTTCACGCGGGCCTTCTCCTTGCCGTATGCGAGAATCTTGTCTATTTCTTCGGTGTGGTTAAGCAGGTAGAAGTACTTTTCGCGGGCAGCACCCAAGTGTTCTTCGAGAACGTTCTGGAGTTCCTGCTTCGCGTGTCCCCAGCCCATGCCACCGGCGCGGTAGCGGGCGGCGAGCGCCTCGGTCTGTTCCGGCGTGGCGAAGAGTTTGTACAACTTAAACACGTTGCAGGTATCCGGATCCTTGGGTTCTTCGATACCCTGAGAGTTCGTGACAATCTTGCCGATTTTCTTCTTCAAGGCCTTGCTTTCAAGGAAGATGTCGATGACGTTGTCGTAAGACTTGCTCATCTTGCGACCGTCGAGACCCGGGATAATACCGGTCGTTTCCTGGAACACGGGTTCGGGAATGGTGAAAACGTCCTGCCCAAAATGTTTGTTGAACTTGATGGCGATATCGCGGGCAAATTCCACGTGCTGTTTCTGGTCCTTGCCCACGGGCACGATGTCGGCGCTGAACATCAAAATGTCGGCGTCCATGAGGCACGGGTAGCAATAGAGGCCCATGTTCACGTTCGCATCAGGATCTTCACCGGCGGCGTTGTTCGCCTCGACCTTCGCCTTGTAGGCGTGGGCACGGTTCATGAAACCCTTCGGCGTAAAGCAGCTGAGCGCCCAGCTGAGTTCAAAAATTTCAGGAATGTCACTCTGCTTGTAGAACAGGCCTTCTTCCGGGTTCAGGCCAAGGGCAAGCCAGGTCGCCGCAATCTTGTAGATATTCGCACGCATTTCGGCACCGTTCTGCACGGTAGTGAGAGCGTGGTAGTCCGCAATGAAGTAGACCGTATCGTAGGTCTTCGAAAGTTCAAGAGCGGGGCGGATTGCACCGAGATAGTTACCCAGGTGAGGTGTGCCGGTGGGCTTGATGCCCGTAAGGGATATCTTTTTCATGGGCGCAAATATAGCAAGATTTACGGGGCGGTCTAAAACGGCAAGCGTTATTTATTTAAATTTAAAGAAAATGATGCAGAACGAAAAATACATCCTGGTCGACAGCGAAGAAGGCCTCGCGAACCTTATCGCGGACCTCGAACTCTACGATATGGCTGCCGTGGATACCGAGGCCGATTCCATGCACCATTATCTTGCAAGGCTCTGCCTCATCCAGATTACGATTGGCGAACACCACTATATCGTCGACCCGCTCTGTGCCGTCGATATTTCACCGATTTTTTCGACACGGGCCATGCAAACGGTCATCTTCCACGGGGCCGACTACGACCTGCGGCTCCTGTGGCAGACCTACAAGTTTTCACCCAAAAGCATTTTCGATACCATGCTTGCGGCCAAGTTCCTGGGCGAAGAACACCTGGGGCTTGCAGACCTCGTCCGGAAATTTTTCGGTGACGAACTCAAAAAGGAAAACCAGCGCGCCGACTGGACCATTCGCCCACTCCCGCTCGAAATGTGCGAATACGCCATCCACGACACCTTCTACCTGCACGAACTGTGCGCCATCCTTTCCGAAAAGCTCATCGCCGCAGGGCGCTACGGCTGGCTCATGGAACAGGGACGCGTTCTCATCGAGCACGCGAAGAACCCGGGAGAAAAGACGAACGACCCCTGGCGCATTTCCGGTTCCAACATTTTTCCACCCTGCGGGCTCAACATTCTCAAGTTTCTTTGGGAATGGCGCGAAAAGCAAGCCGAAGCCATGGACCGCCCACCCTACAAGGTGATGCCCGCCGAACTCATGCTCGCCATAGTGCGCGCGGCCCAAGCGCATTTCCCGAACGTGAAGGTAGAACAGCTTCCAAAGCTTCCGCGAAACTTCAGGGACGAGCGTCTCGATTCCTTCAAGGAAATGCTGCAACAGGCCGTTTCCACCCCCAAAAGCGAATGGCCCGAACGCAAGCCCAAGGCTCCGCCTCCACCAGTAATCCCCCACTCGGAACTCCTAGCCGCCCTCAAGATATGGCGCGACGAGGAAGCCGAAATCCTACACCTCGACCCCTCGCTCCTGGCAAACAAAGGGCAGCTCATCTGGCTTGCCGCGCCCGGCAACATGGCCTGGGAAGAACGGTATAGCGAAGCCCACCTCATGTCGTGGCAAAAGGACCTCTGGAACGGGATTCTCCGGAAGAAACTCCCGACAGCAAAACGCATAGGCGAGGATTAGGCCATGTCCCTTCTACCGGCAATCGCACTCGCCATCCTCGTGATGCTCGTATTCGGCAGTAGCCCCATCGTCGACCTCGTCCTCAAGAAACGGCGCGAAAAGAACGGCGACGACGTCATCAAGGAACCCTGGGTGCAGATTCACGAGATTCCGGGCTACAGGGACTCGCACCACATTGCCGCGTTCTACCCGCTCAAGGGAGAGCCCAACCTCTTGCCCATTATCGAGGAACTCGCACGCGAAGGCAGGCTCCTGCTCCCGCGCTGCGAAGGCGAGGGCATCATGAATTTCTACAAGGTCGCGAACCTGAAAAAGGATCTCGTTCCCGGGCACTTCGGCATCATGGAACCGCGGGAAGGTCTCGAAAAGTTCGAAGGCGAAATCCGCGTCTTCCTCGTACCGGGAGTAAAGTTCAACTGGAACGGCAACCGCATCGGCCACGGCAAGGGCTACTACGACCGTTTCCTCGCAAAATACCCGGGCGCCTACAAGGCGGGAATCGCGACCCCGGCACAGATTTCCAAGGAACCGCTGGAACAAAAGGCGACCGACATCAAGATGGATACCGTCATCGCCTGCAAGCCAAGGTACTAGACAATACTCAATAGTTTTTCAACGGAGCAACAGAATGCAATTTGACAATGACGACAATCGTCGCGGTCCCGGCAGCGACCGCAAACCCGGTTTCGGACGCCGCTTCGACAACCGCAAGTTCGGCAACCGCGATTTTGAAAGCCGCAGTTTCGGCAGCCGCGATTTCAAAGGCAATGATTTCAGGAGCCGTGACTTCGACCGCAGGCCCCGTCCCGAAAACATCGTCACCGCCATGGGGGACGCCGAATCGCAGCCGCAGGTCGCCGTCGGCGGGATCAGGGAAGTCTCCGAGCTTCTCGCCAAGGAGCCCTTGCGCATTCACCGCATCCTCTTCATGCACCAGTCCGGGAACCCCAAGCTCTACGAACTCCAGAAGGCCGCAAAACGCGCTCACGTCCACGTGCAGCAGGTTGACTCGAAAATTCTCGACAGCTACGCAAGGCCGAACCAGGGCGTCGTCGCGCTCATGAACGAAAAGGAACTGCTGAACTGGATGGATGTCCGCGAGGAATTTTTCAATGCGGTAGACAAGGGCGAAAAGAAACTCATCGCCGTCGCGACCAACATCGAAGACCCGCGAAACCTCGGCGCCTGCATCCGTAGCTGCCTCGCCCTGGGAGTCGACCTTTTCATGATTCCGGCAAAAGGCATGTGCGGAATCACCCCGAGTGTCGCGAGGGCATCGGCGGGAGCACTCGACAAAATGCGCGTCTGCCGCCCCGACAACCTGGAAGGCGCCATCGAAGAACTGAAAATGGCCGGCTATCAGATTCTCGGTCTCGACGCCGACACCGAAACAAACCTCGCCGGGTTCGAATTCAAGGACCAGGCGGTCATCGCCGTAGGCGGTGAAGACGTCGGACTTCCGCCTTTCATCAAGAAGAAATGCGACGCCGTCCTCCGCATCCCGATGATGCCCGAAGCCCACTCCTACAACGCATCCGTAGCTCTCTCCCTCGGACTCTACGAATGTGCGAGACTCCGCATTAAGGCCTAAATAAATTTATCTTGGAATAAAAACGGAAGAGAGGTCCGTATGGAAAGCGCAAGAAAAGTCATCAACCAGTTCCTCAAGACAAAATACAGTCCCGCCGAACTGAAAAGCGAACTCTTCAAGGTTGGCGAAGCCGCCAAGGAAGAAGGCTGGACCTTCATGGACGCAAGCTTCCAGCTCGGAGGCAAGGCCCGTGACGACGGCATGGAACCCGACGAGGTTGAGCAGATCCTCCGCAGGGCATTCTCTACCGAAAAGCGCTCCACCGACCGTAGCGAGGAAAAGGCCGCCGCTGCGGCTGCTGCTCCCGCAGCACCGGGCGAAGCCCCGGCGACAACAGTCGCCCCGCAGCGCGCAACAATCATATCGCCAATGCCTGCCGGCATGATCTCGATGGAGCAGATGCTTGCGCTCGGCCTCGACACGCAGTCCATGGAACTGCTGCAGAACTTCAAGATCGACCCCGAGGCTCTTTCCATCCCCTGGCCCGCCGCCGACTGGCGCAAGGACCTCGCGAAACTCCTCGAAGTCACCTTCGAAAACGACGAGACCATCGACTTCAAGATTTCCGACACGCCGACCGCCACTTCCGAACTCGTCTCGAACATCGTCGACCGCGACGACACTATCAAGAAAATCATGAAGAGCCTGGACAGCCAGGAAGGCGCGCTCATCTGCGTGAACGCGACCAAGGGCGGAGCCGACGCAAGCGACGAAAGCTGGCGCTACCGCTACGCCGTCGTCGACAACCCGAAGATGTCCCTTGCAAAGCAGCTCGCCTACTACAAGGCATTGAACCTCCCCTGCGCCGCCCTCGTGAACACGGGTGCGAACTCCGTACAGGCCTGGATCAAGATTGGCGCGAACGACCGCGAAGAATACGACGAGCGCATCGAGTTCCTTTTCAAGACGCTCGACTCCCAAGGCTTCAAGGTAGATTCCGCGAACAAGAGCCCCACCATGATGGCCCGCATGCCGGGCGTGCTGCGCGGTGGCAAGCAGCAGTATCTCATCGGCCTCGAACAGGGGGCGAAGAACTTCAAGGAATGGCAGGAATGGGTCGAGTACTCCCTCGACGGAAAACCTCTCATCGAACTCGCGAGCGACAGCGAAGAGGCGCCCAAGAAAGATGCGAGCATCATCGAGAACATGCTGCGCGCAGGCGAATTCTTCCTCTTCCAGGCACCGCCCAAGAGCGGGAAGTCGCTTGCCCTGATGGACATGGGGCTTTCTATTTGTTACGGAGAAGACTGGTTCGGAAGTTCCACTTCTTCGAACGACGTGCTCTTTATCAACTTCGAGCTCACCAAGTCCGTATTCCTGAACCGCCTCCACATGCTCGGCAACAAGCGCGGGCTCAGCGCCAACACGCCCAAATTCGGCTTCCTCAACCTCCGCGGCGTAGCGCTTTCACCCATCGAGACGGCCCAGCTTATCGCGAAGCGCATTCAGGGAGCAAAGAAGCTCGAAAACCACGACTACCGCGTCGTCGTCATCGACCCCATATCGGCAGTGCTCCACAATCCGAAATCCATGAGGCTGACCGGGTCTCCGCACCAGATTCTCATGCAGATGGTCGACACGATTATCGCCCTTACCGGATGTGCCGTGGTCACCGCCTGCAACAACGGAGAATACCCCTACCTGGAATCCCGCGCCGACAGCGTCATCTCGCTCACGCCGGTCGAAGGCGGCCTCAACCTGTTCCAGATTAACGGTTCGTTCCGCGAGTTCCCGAAGATGCTCGCACGCGAATGTTCCTGGATCTATCCGCGATTCCTCGTGTAGCATACAACAATTCCGAATAATTCGAAGATTCTAAAGTATCAAGAGCCCTAACCGATGTTCGAAAAAAACGAAAGAAAATTTTCCACAGGACGCGCCCCGAAAAAGCTTGTAGCAGGCAAGTTCCATACAGGTTCTTCCAAGCCGTCCCGTACAAAGGAACAGCCCGTAGCACAGGCAAGGCCTATCCGCCGTGCGCTGACACTCGACGAGAAGAAGCAACAGCTTACGGCTTGGGCCGAGAACGAAAAAATCCCCGGCAAGATTCAGGCCTGGTTCACCAAGGATGCGCAAAGCGACCATTCGGACTGGAGGATCCTGAACAAGCTTGTGGACGGGCACGAATCCATTTCTCTGGAGTCTCCCGCGAAGGACATGCCCGCACCCGAGTGTGTCCAGAAAATTCTGGAGCAGCTCCACAAGGAACACCTTCGCCCCTTCAAGAGAGCCCTCCGTCAAATCTGGTTCCGGGCGACCGGGGACGGCCGTTTCGCCATGCTGATCCAGGCCAACCTCCACGGCAGCACCACCGCCCACGCGAGCAAGACCTTCCTCGAGTTCGTCGAAAGATTCCATCCCGAAATCATCAGCTGCCACCAGCTCCGCTGCACACCGAATTACCTATTCGACCCGACCAAGCCTCTCAACATGCGCGTCGAGGCGAAGGCCGTCTTCGGAAGCGACTTCATGCCCCTTTCCAGCACGGGACTTTCAATGCACGTCCTCGACTGGGCCCCGAAAATCAAGGATACCTGGCTGGAATTCCCACAGAGAATCCGCGACGCCATCCACCCCGCCCCCGGGGACAAGTTCTTCGAGTTCTTCAGCGGTTCCAGTTTCGTTTCGGCAAGCCTCTCTAACGATTTCGAACGCATCGACGCCCTTGACTGTCGCGAAACAGCCATGCTTTCTACAAAGCACAACGCGCGCACCCTCCTCGAAGACAACCTGAGATTCCACAGGGCGCACCTGGAACCGGCTTTCCTAGAAAAATTCTTCTCCAAGGACGAGAACGAAGGCCGCTGGACGTTCTACCTGAATACCGGGAGCGACACGACCTTCAACGCCGAGCTCGCCCAGGCCATCGCCTCGTCCCGCCCCGAACGAATCCTCCTGCAGACATCCGACCTCGAAAACGCGGCGAAAGAAATCAAGCGGTTCCGTGACAAGGGCTACATGCTGCGCAAAACAATTCCCCTGGATCTCGAACCCGGGACCGCCGGATTCGAGCTCCTGATGCTGTTCGTCCCCGACCGGGCAGGCCTTTTGGGCGGTTTCGGGGCCAAAAAGGCCGGAAAACGCCCCGTCCAGCGCCCCGTCGAACGCGTTACGCCCCAAAATAGGGGCGATATTCCCCATTTTGTCCAAAAAAGTTCTCCCCGCAGGCAAAGAAAAGATTAAATTATTATTAGTTAACTCGTTTTCATTCAAAGGGTTACAAGGTTCTATATGAATTTTTTCAAGTGTGCGACAATCTCCCTCGGCCTTTCGGCCCTGATCGCCTCCGCCTACGTTGTAAAGGAGGGCGACACCCTTTGGGACCTGAGCGACGAATACCTACACGACCCGTTCGCCTGGCCCGACCTCTGGGAAAACAACCGCCACATCCAGGACCCGCACTGGATCTACCCCGGTGACTCCATCTACCTGGGAGACAGCATCCGCGAAGAAGGCGTCATGCAGATTCCTTCCGACAAGAAGAAGTATCCCTGCAGCGCGGCACTTCCCGATTCCGCCCTCCCCAAGGGCAAGGGCTATTCTGTCGAGAGCGCCGGTTGCGACGAAAAGGACGAACGCACCGGCGAATTCGAGAACATGCTCGGGAACCTCCGCGACAAGGACAAGAAGCAGAAAAAGAAAAAGCAGGAAGCCGACACCTATTTCTACAAGCAGCGTTCGGCTCCCAAGATTTTCAACGGCTACTACCAGATACTCGCCCCCGAAGTCTACACCATCGACTCCCTGAGGAACGACAGCAGCTTCTTCTCCATCCGCTCCGGCGAAAAGAAGGAACCCATCCTCCACATTCCCGAAATGGAAGTCGTTGTCGGCATCGGCAAGAAGAACATGCCGGGCCTCAAGAAGGGTGACCTCGTCGAAATTCTCGAAGCAAAGCCCATCGAAGTAGCAAGCAAGCAGTCGCACAGCTTCGACAAGTTCGCACTGCTCCGGCTTTCGGGCATCGCAAAGATTACCGCCATCGGCGACACTCTTTCGCGCGCCATGATTATGCAGAGCTTCCGTGAGATCAAGATCAACATTTCCAAGGCCCGCCTCAAGAAGCCGCTCAACACCATCAACGTCAGCGGCTACTCCGACGAAAAGCAGGTCACCATCGATTCCATGGCCCAGATCCGCTATGCGATGGACCCGATGCTCATCATCGGCAGCTACTCCTACGTGCTCATCGACAAGGGCATCGAACAGGGCTACAACACCGGCGATGCCGTGGCCATCTGGGAAGAAGACAACTCCGACGACTCCATTCCGCCGCGTCTGCTCGGACGCGGGCTCATCGCCAGGGCCGCACCGAACGAAGCCGCCGTCCTCATCCGCGAGGTCTATTCCAACAATCGTCGCATCGAGATGGGGCACAGGGTTTCCATCACCCATAGGGCAAACATAGTCAAGTGACAAAGGCGCTATTCATCACGGCCGCTCTGGCCCTCACCTTGATGATGCTGCTCATGGCGAGCAGCGTGCTCGTCCTGCTGTGTCCGGGCATCTCCGCCAGCCTCCCCCTGTAGGAAGGGGGAATGGCGATGCACTTTTCCAAAGGCAACCTGGTCCTCATCCTCCTGTTCGTGGGCGGAATCATCCTGCCTACGGCAATACTTACGTTCCTCGGGTTCAGGAACATCCAGAACGAGATGTTCCTTGCGCAAAAGAACTTCGACGAGAACCAGGCCGCGCTCCAGAAGGAAATAGAAGACGCCGTCGAGAAAGAACAAGAAAAGATATATCAGGAAACAAAGGCCGCCTCCATCTTCCTCTACGAGCAACCGCGAAGCCTGCTCGAATTCGGTAACGCGGCATCCTTCAAGGATGTGCAAGGCATCGAGGCCATCTTCCTCTACAACAACGGGAAGCTCGTCTATCCCGACATCTCGTCGAAGCACTTCTACAAGACTCACGATTTTTCTTCCATAGTCGCAAGCATAAACGAGCAGCGGCTCTTCGAAGCCGAACAGGACACCACCAGCCGGGAAGTTCTCCTCCATAGGCTCATCAAGGCGAATTCACCTTTCGCCACCAAGAACGAGCAGGTACTGAACATCCTCGGAATCGTGCGCCTCTGCTACAAGGAAAAGAACTACGATGAAGCGCTCAAGTGGCTAAGGGTACTCGAAAACAATCCGCACCTGCAGGGCTACCTGCACGCGGACCTCACCCGCTCGGTGAACCTGCTGCACTTCGAAATCCTCGTCAAGCAAAAGAAACACGCCGAGGCCGAGGAATACAGCCTCTCCGTACTGAATCAGTTCTTACAGAGCGAAAGCATCGAGGACATTCCTTCTGCCAAATTCTTCTTCGAGACCGCATTCTCGCAAATTCTTTCCTTTGAAGACCTTCCGCAAGAAAAACGCGAGGCGTTCTGGAACCTCCGGTCAAACTTCAACCGGCAGCTGGGGTACATGGAAATTCTTTCCAAGTACAGGAACCTCTTCCAGGAACTTCTGGACAACGAGTATGCTTCCAGCGAAGGCATTCTCTACCGCAACGATTCCGAAATCACCTTATTTAAAATGAACTACCCCTTCCTGTCCGGGAACCAGGTCGTCATCGCCAAAATCGACCGAGACGCCTTCAGGGCGAGACTTATAGACAAAGTAAAGAACATTTCCCAGCGCTGGAAAAACGTTCCCTTCTCCATCATCGACGAAAACGATTCCCTACTCGCAGGCGCTATTCCGGACAGTTCTAACATACTCTCGCAATCCCGCATTTCCGAAGCTTTCCCATGGGAATTCTCGCTCTACGAGAAGGACGTCTCGGAAATACGCAAGGAATCACGCCAGAGGATGTTCCTCATGTACGGGCTCCTCCTGTTCTCGCTCATTACCGTCATCTTCGGCTCGTTCTTCATGCTGCGTTTTATTATCCAAGAACACAAGCTCCTTGCCATGAAGACGAACTTCCTCTCCAGCGTCTCGCACGAGCTCAAGACCCCGCTCACTTCCATCAAGATGTTTGCAGAAATGATGGCGCGAGGGCGCGTCGTGAAAGTCGAAAAGGTCCAGGAATATTCCGGGCTCATCGGCAAGGAAGCCTCCAGACTCGAGAACCTAATCGGAGCCATTCTCAACTACACGCGCATGGAACATGGCACGGGAGCGTTCAAGTGGGAGCGGCTCGACTTTTCCGTGTGCGCGAAAAAGGTATTCGATGCCGTCGAAGACATCGGGGTCGAAAAGGGGCTCGAATTCCACACAAAGTTCGAGCCGGGCGCCTACGTCATGGGCGACTACACGGCACTCTACAGCCTAGCCCAGAACCTCATCGAAAACGCAATCAAGTACACGAACGCACCCGGCGAGGTGACCATCAGCGTCTACAACGAAGAGGACCGCACCGTATTCTCGGTTGCCGATACGGGTGTCGGCATTGCCTCCTCGGAACAAAAAAACATCTTCAACGACTTCTACCGCGTGGGAGACGAAATGACCCGCAGCACCAAGGGTTCCGGACTCGGGCTTGCCATCGTGAAGAGAGTCGTCAAAACACACAAAGCGACCATCTCGCTTTCGA
The DNA here is from genome assembly GCF_002371935.1 of Fibrobacter sp. UBA3718. Classification (NCBI taxonomy): domain Bacteria; kingdom Pseudomonadati; phylum Fibrobacterota; class Fibrobacteria; order Fibrobacterales; family Fibrobacteraceae; genus Fibrobacter; species Fibrobacter sp. UBA3718. Next base: position 258,212 of record NZ_DFHR01000024.1, read on the forward strand.
GCAAACCCGGCAAGGGTTCTACATTTACCGTTAGATTCAAGAGGGTTGACTGATATGCAGCACAAAATACTCATCGTCGAAGACGAAGAAATCATCCGCCTCGGGCTCCAGGACAACTTTGAACTGGAAAACTACATCGTCGAGACCGCGGCCGACGGCGAAGAAGCCATCGCGAAGGCAGATTCCTTTCTCCCGCACCTGGTCATCCTCGACCTCATGATTCCGAAGAAAAGCGGCTTCGAAGTCTGCCGAGTCATCCGCAAGAAGCATCCGGAATGCTTCATCATCATGCTCACGGCAAAGACTGAAGAAACAAGCAAGGTCGCCGGTCTCGAAATGGGAGCCGACGACTACGTCACCAAGCCGTTCTCCATCCTCGAACTGCTCGCCCGCGTAAAGGCGTTCCTCCGCCGCACCGAGACGGTCTCCCAGCCCGAACCCGCGCCGCAGACAAGCGATGCCATCGATTTCGCAGACATCCACCTCGACTTCAAGAAATACGAGGCAACCAAGGCGGGAATCCCGCTCGAAATGTCGGCGCGCGAATTCCAGATTCTAAAATACTTCTGGCAGCACCGTGGAGAAGTCGTACTCCGCGAAGACCTGCTCACCGACATCTGGGGATACACTCCCGACAACATGCCCTCGACGCGCACCATCGACAACCACATCGTGAACCTGCGCAAGAAACTCGAGGACGACCAGACCAATCCCAAGATCATCGTTTCCATCCGTGGAGCCGGCTACAAGTTCGACGCCTAACAGCAATGCATAGCACGATTCTACATACGACGGCCCGCACGGCCCTGAAGCAAGGACTCCTGAAAGTCCTCGCTTTCCTCTGCGTATGCAGCGTCTGCGCCCATGCCGAAAAGATGAACGCCTCCATCCAGGAGGCCATCTACCGCTTCGAGATGAAGGGCGAAACGGCAGAAGCCATCCGCATCCTCGAAAAAGTCACAAGCCAAGGCGACCGCGAAGACCGAGAAACGGCCTACTTCTACCTAGGGAAAATCCGGGAACTCTTCGACAACCAGAATTCGGCAAACTTCTACTACCAGCAAAGCCTTGCCAATACGAAAGAGACCAGCAAGGCCTACTGGCTTTCCGAGCGAGAGGCGAGCACCAGCAGCACCCCCGAAGCGCTCCTGAAAAAGTCCTGGACCCTCCACAGCCCTATCGCGAAGGCCTTCCGCGGAACATCCACCTACCTGCTCCTGCAAAACGGATCCGTCAAGAAGGTCGTGAACGACACGATTATCGATGTCCGCGTGGGGTCAATCGCAAGAACCAGGATTCTCCATATTGACGATTCCGGGATATGGTACCAGAACGAAAGCGGGGACAGCCTTCTCTACAGGCCGCTAAGCAACAAGCTCCCGTCGAGGGCCTATCCCATCGCCGGCAATATCGAATTCTATTCGAACGGAGACGAAGCGATTGTCCAAAACGAAAACGCAGTCACCCTGCTCAACAAGAAGGGCATCTCGTTACAGATTAACGACAAGTACAGAGGCTGCCATATCGAGGGGCGCTACTCCCCCACGAGCCACTACATCTTGAACTGTCCCGACAACGCCCTCCACTTCATTTCCGATATCGACGGCGCCGAGACCTACACCATATCCCTCTACGACGCCATCCAGAAAGTCCTAGTCCAAGGCAACGACATCGTCCTTTTCTCCGGCGGGATTCTCTATTGCTTCGAACCCAAGGCGGGCCCAATCCCCCGATGGAAGCTCCCCTTCAACAACATTGAACAGATCCTCCCCTTCGAAAACAACTTCGCAGTACTCGAAGCCTCCGGAAGGATTTCCCTGATAGAGCATTCCAGCGGCATCCTGAAAAACGTCATCCGCAGCGACGCCGCAAGCATCTACCCCCTCGCCCAGGGAACCATCGGGCTATTTACCAACGAAGGTTCGCTCACGGCCGTCGACACGCTTCTAATCCCGCTGTGGCATTTCAACTTTGCAAGGCCCATCTCGGCCCCGCCCATCCACACCGACGAATCCATATTCCTTGTTTTCAAGGATACGCAGCTGCAAGGCATCGCCCCACACTACTACGGCAAGCGCCCCCTGCAATCGGACCTGCTTACCCTGAAGGTCGCCGCCATGGCCGAAGCCCGAGCCTGGAAGGAACTCACGCCGTTGCTCGATTCCCTGCTCAAGCTGGAACCCGGCAATGCCGAAGCCTGGCTCTACAGGGCGCTTCTGCTCGAATCCAGCAAGGGAAGCGAAAAGGAGCGCCAGAAAGCCTGGTCCGAAGCCGTCCGCCTTTCCATCAGTTCTTCGCGCACGAGTTCCCTCGTGCTGGACCGCTACAGCAAGACCATCAACGCGAAGTTCGTGAGCCTTCTCGCCATTTCGCCAAAGACAATCTACCCGCAGTTCTTCGGAAACAAGAAAAACCTCTACACAGTCGATCCTGCCGCCGAGAAGCTCATCTGCATCAACGCCGAAACCGGTGAACAGCGCTGGTCCAGGACCCTCGAGAAGATGACGAACAGCCCCGTCATGGCCAATGACGACGTTTCGCTTGCGCTTTCTTCCGGATACAACCTGAGTCTCTACGACCTCGAAAAGGATGTGCCCCCGCAATCGTTCCAGCTACCTGGGAAGGCTTTCAGCATCCAGCTATCGCCCTCCTCCATCTACGTTTCCACTTGGAACGGGTTCCTTCTCAAAATCAACCGCTCCGAATATCGCCTCGCCTGGTCCAGAAAGATCTTCACGTCGCCGTTCCTGTTCGCCCTGCACGACGCATCCATCTACACGGCAAGTCTCGATGGCGACATCCGCTACGTCGTCGAAAATTCGGGGCAGCCTCTCGAAATCGCCCCCAAGCGCGCCGGCAGCATCTCGTTCCTAGTCCAGGCAGATTCAGCCGTCGCGGTCGCCACCGACAACAACAGGATATTCCTCTACAGCGCATCCGATCCTGCGCGCGAGCCTGCACAGATCCTTCTGGAAGCGTCCATCGTCTCGCTCCAGTCTACAGGCGGCCACGACAACAACATCCTCGTGGGGCTTGCGGACCAGAGCATCCTCCTCTATTCGCCCTCCGGCAGCCCGCTCTGGAAATACCAGGGTAGGAGCTCCGTATTCACCAAGCCATTCATATCCGGATCGCTTGCCTGGATAGACCAGGGCAGCGAAGTCATCGCGCTCTCCCTCAAGGACGGGACGGTCGCCCATCGCTTCAACACCCCTGGCGGCGCAGGGACTCCGTTCGTCATGAACAGGACACTCTACAGCGCCTCACCCAAGCGACTTCTCTACAGCTTTTCCCTGTGACGGGCGTCACATTTTGAAAAATAAAGGCAACATTTCGATTTTTGCCCATTTTATTCCATTTTAGAAGACCTGTAAATAAAATTTAATGGCAAAAAAACAAAAATCTCACTACATTTATATGTATGAGCGCAATAGGCAAATTTTTCAAATTCGTAGCGTCTGGGTCCCTCACCCTCGTCGCGTTTGGTCTTATGGCCTGCGAAGACGAGCCCAAGGAAAAGGCAACAGCCGATAATTCCGAATATCCTCGTTCGGAAACCTTATATATCGGCGGATTCGACTGGGCCCCACCCACGACCTTCAATCCCCTCGACTACGACCCCAACTTCCCTATCGACGGGAACGTCCGTCTCATGTACGAAACTCTGGTCACCTACAACCAGATTAGCGACAACCTGGAACCCATGCTCGCTGACAGCTTCGTGAAAACGGATTCCAGCATCACGGTCCACCTCGATCCGAAAGCCAAATGGAACAACGGCACCCCGGTGACGGTAGAAGACGTCCTCTACACCTTCCATATCGACTCCATCCTCCCGACCCCGCGTCACGGGAACTGGGAATATATAGAGTCCATCTCGGCCGACAAGTCTAATAACATCGTCATCAATTTCGCGAAGGGCAACAAGAATCCGCTCATTATCTTGAACGCCATCGCCGAAACCTCTATCCTCCCGAAAGCGGTCTTCGAGCCTATCATCGAAGGCGCCAAGGAAGGCAAGACCTACAACTTCGCCAAGATTACCGAATTCAAGAACGACGCGAACCCGATCGTCTCGGGTCCCTACAACCTGAAGACGTTCTCTCCCGACAAGATTGTCCTCGAAAGGAACGACAGCTACTGGGGCAACGCGAACCACGGGGGGAAGCTCCCCGCCCCCAAGTACATCGTCCATTCGCTCTACAACGGCAACAACCATTTCAACAGCGCCATGACCAAGGGGCACCTCGACGTGTCTTCCATCTTCCTGCCCCGCATTTGGGATAAGGCCAAGGACAGCATCCGCGCCTGGAGCCGCCAGGAGCCCTACCACCAGCCGGGATCCATCACGACGCTCATCATCAACCACCAGGTGGAACCGTTCAACGACTCCGCCTTCCGCCAGGCTCTCGCCCGTTCCGTAAACTTCGAAAAGATCAAGAGCCGTGCCATCTCGAACTACACACCCGCCATCCAGCCGGGATTCATCCTGCCCTTTGGCCCCGAGAGCCGCTTCTTCAACAAGGACGATGCAGCCAAGTTCGGCTACTCCTTCAACGTCGACCAGGCAAAGGAAATCCTTACCGCCGCGGGCTATACCTGGAACACCGAAGGCAAGCTCGTTAACCCGAAGGGCCAGACCGTCCGGACCATCAGCATCGAATGCCCGCAGGGCTGGACCGACTGGGAAGACGCCATCAAGGTCATCGTGGAATCCTTCCAGGAAGTGGGAATCTCCGCCGAAGAAAAGTTCGTGGACTACAGCGTGTGGGACAAGGACCTGCGCCAGTGCACCTTCGACCTCGCCATGAAGACGCAGACCGCAGAACTTTCCGCGGCAACCCCCTGGACTCGCTTCGACCAGGTGATGGGACATGTCGGACTCAAGCCCGTCGGCGAGGACGCCTTCTCGAACCAGGGCCGCTTCAAGAACGACGAAGCGAACAAGGTCATGGCGAAGATCCCGACCATCACCTCGCAGGAAGAACTTACGCAGGCCTACCGCGAACTCAACAAAATCTTCATGCAGACGATACCTGTGCTGCCAGTCATGTACCGCCCCACGCAGTATTACCAGTTCTCCACCAAGCACTGGACGAACTTCCCCACCGAAGAAAACCCCTACGCTCCGCCCCAGCATTTAATTGTGGCCGCAGGCGTCAAGGCTCTGTGGGAAATCAAGCCGGTCAAGTGACATTCAAACGCGCCTCCACGGCGCGTTTTTTTATATTTTCAACGCAACGTCAAAGGAGATTACCGTGGACAAGATTCGCTTTGTTTTCCCGAACGCTTTTACTAGCATGAACTTTTTGCTGGGTGTTTTCTCCATCTGCTGGGTGACCGGGACATTCTCTGCCAACGACCCGATTCTCATGGGCGCCTATTTCATCATCCTTTGCGTGCTGCTCGACAAGCTTGACGGTTTTGCGGCCCGCCTCGTGAACGCAAGTTCCGAATTCGGAGCCCAATTCGACAGCCTCGCCGACCTCATCGCGTTCGGCCTTGCCCCCGCATTCTGCATTCTCTTTGCCTACAAGACGCTCGCGACCCCGTTCTTCGATGCGAACATACCCCTGATGGCGGTCGCCTTCTCCATCTACGTGCTGTGCGCCGCCATGCGACTCGCGAAATACAACGCCTGCGACAGCGACTCCTACCATCACCACTTTTCCGGACTCCCGTCCACGTTCGCAGGCGCAATCAACGCCATCCTGATCGTATTCCTCAAGAATATCGGACTTTTCAGCGACACCGGCAGTTCCCTCATCTACCTTCCCATCGCGGTTCTCCTCGTGACGGGAGTCCTCATGGTGAGCCCGCTATTCCTTCCCAAGCTGCAACCCCGCAAGAACAAGGCCTTCAATATCTTCCAGGCCGTCCTTATCGTCATTACCTACGTGTCGGGGTTCATGTTCATCACCGAGAAGATGATCATCCTCGAATACCTGCTTGTCCTCGTGGCCTGCTACCTCGTCATCGGGTTCACGGTCGGGCTTGTCCAGCGCGGCAGGATTATCGAAGAAGCGAAGGCGGCAAAGGCCGGAAACTAATCTTGCGCCGCAAGGAAGCGCGCGAAGGATTCACCATAACGTTCAAACAGGAGCTCCGGCGCAAGGCGCGGGAGCTCTAGCGTTATGCATTCGAGAGAGCGTTCCTTGCACCATGTCCCGAAACTTCCCGGAGTCGGGTATCCGATATCGGGTTTCCACGGCAGGTCGAACGCCCTCTGCAGACGTTCCACGACGGGCGTGAACCGTGGGGCATCGATGCAGCCGATTGGGGAATGCACGGAGATTACCGATTCCGGTTGCAGCCGTTCGACAAGGGAAACTAGAGCGCGGGTTTCCGGCTCGCATCCCGGCGATTTCCCCGGCGAAAGGGAGGTATCGCGTTCGGCTTCCAGAATGGAGCGCGAAAGCACGGGAGCGGCCACCCAGTTCGTAGTCGCGAAGTTGCGGTTCAGGTCGACCCCGTCCGCGTTTCCGCGGGTACCAAGGGCGATGCCGTCGGGATTGGCGCACAGCACGACGGCGATATGTTCGAAGTTCCTTTCGAAGGCGCGTACGGCCCGGGAAAGCAGGAACGTCGTCTCGGGCTCTTCACCATGGATTCCCGCAAGCACAAGGAGCCTGCACTTTCCGCGGCTCGGGTAGCAGAGGAGCGGCGCGCCCAGCACGGAGCGGCCGTATTCAAAACTTTCCTGGCGAAGGATGCCGCGTGTTTCCGGTTCGAATTTCATCGCGCCCCCATCGTTCTAGATAAAGTAGGGATAGATGAAGTTTTTGGCAAGAGTATCGAGGTTTGCAAGGATTACCTCCTTACAAGCGATGTCTGTCTCGCGGTAGATGTCGCGGAGGGCTTCGAGCGAGAAGTTCTCCAGCAAACGGCGCGATGTGGGCAGGTGCGCGATATGCCAAAGCTCCGGCTTGATCTTGCCGCGGCCGGGAACGAACACGCGGTTGAAACCGAACGCATCTCCTGCGGCAAAGCGGGAATCCAGGAACTCGTGAAACTTGCCGAACATTCCCGTAGATTCCTCGGGAGTGAGTTCGACCTCGTAGCCTTCGGGGCAAGCGTTCGCATCGACCACGTCGAGGTCGGTCCCTAAATGGTGGCGGCTTGCGCCGGGGAGTGCCGACCACGTGAGGATGGCGAACATCAGTTTTTCCTCATCCTGCGGGCGTTCCATGGGCCTGCCGAATTCGTCGAGCAGGGCGAGTTCCCCGCGGGCTTTCCGGTTCCAGATGGAAAGCTGACGTTCGAACGGACGGTAGGCCGATTCGAGGCGCAAGGAAAAGCCGCAGTCGCGGGCCAAGGAGCAAAGGCATTCCAGGTCCGCCACAATATCCTTGTGGACAAAATAACCTTTCTGGAATTCGACAAGATCGGGCGTCCCGAGACCATAGGGCAAAAGGCTGTTTCCGTTCACGGCAGGGTTCCTCCCATCTTTTCGACAAGGGCACGCCATTCGGCGGCACTCGCCTTCTTCCGAGCGGAAGCCCTTTTTGCACGGGAGCCCAGAACCGCAGAGAGTGGCGAGGGGTTCGCATGCGTCCAGGCGATAGCGAGGGCGTCAGAGGCATCGAGAGGCAAGTCCGAGGGCTCGATTCCGAGACGCGCGAAGACCAGGTTCGCGACCTGCTCCTTCGATGCGCTGCCATCGCCCGTGACGGCCTGCTTCACCGCCTTCGGCGGATACTCGCTGAACGTCATGCCCCGCTTGCGGCATGCGACAAGGACCGCCCCGCGCACGTGCCCGAGCACGAGCGCACTCTTCGCGTTCTTCGCGAAGAACACGCCCTCCATCGCGAGGGCGTCGGGGCGGTAGCGTTCGAGCAGCGCTTCCAGATCCGTCACGATATGCAGCAGGCGGTCTTCCACGGCATGCGATGCCGGAGCATGCAGCACCCCGTATTCGAGGACGCGGACTTTCCCATCCGACTTTTCGACAAAGGCGTAGCCCGTCGTGATAGAGCCCGGGTCGATTCCAAGAATAATCATGCCTCCAAATTAGATAAATATCATTTGCCCGATGCCTTCGCGGCAAATTCTTATTAGATTTTGACAGAGAGGTTTTTATGGTCATCGATCAAGAACATGCCGGAATCATGCGCAAGAAAACACACCCCAGACAGCTCGGTGTTCCCCTGAGCCGCTGGGGCCGCAACCTTATCGCAAGCTGCCCGTTCCATTCGCCCGAAGAGACGTCGCTATTCTTCTACGATGCGCTCGGCTACTGGCGCTACCGCTGTCTGCAATGCGGAAGCGAAGGCGACCTGGTCGAATTCGTGATGAGGAGCCGCTTCAACGGCCTCGATGAACCTGCCGCACGCGCCGAAGCGATGGAGTTCCTGGGAGCCCAGGAAACAGAACAGGATTCCGAACCCGACGAACATCCCTGGATCAAGGAAATCGGCGGCGAAAAATCCCGCGTGCTCGAAAACTTCGTGCGCTACTGCCACTGGGCCGCCTGCAAGAGCCCCTCTTCCGCCGACTTCTTCGCCCAGCGCGGCTGGAGCATCGGACAGGCCCAGCTCTATGGTCTCGGTTACTACAGCGGCGACCCCGAACCCTTCTACAGCTACTGCATGCTTTCGGGCATCGAACGCCACCAGGTCGCGTTCTTCCTCGACAACCTGGAAGCCTACCACGAGCCCCGCATCACCATCCCCGCACGCAACTCCAAGGGACTCATCCACTCCGTCTACGGACGCTCCATGGAAGACGACGGGATGCACAACCCCTACATCTCGTATGCGTCCGGCCCGACCGACATCCCCTTCAACATCCAGCCCGATAACGAAAGCCCCATCATCGTCGAAGGCATGTTCGATGCGCTGACAGCCGACCTCGCCGGCATCCCCGGAGTGGTCTCGACCATGTACCAGGACCTCACGATGAGCCACCTGTACAAGCTCAAGGCCTGCGGGGCAAACTCCGTCACGCTGATCCTGCGTCGCGAAGCGAACCGCAGGGAGCAGGAATTCCGCATCCAGAACTACCTGAAGATGGCGGAAACGCAGGGACTCCGCTTCAAGTCCATCGTACTCCCCGAAAACGTGACCGTCGACCAGCTTGTCCGTAACGACGGCGCCGACCAGCTCCTGAACCTTATCGACTCGACCGAAGAGGACACCGTCCACACGCACCGCCGCTCCATGCTGCTGCAGGACATCAAGGAAAACCTCGACACGGCGATGGGATGCCCGCCCGACGAATGCGTCGGGTTCCCGCTGGACTCCTTCCCGAGATTCACCAAGGAAATCGACGGCATCCAGTCCGGAATCTTCTACGTATCCTCGAATCCGTTCAACCTCAAGACGTCGCTCCTTTCGAGCATGGCACTCGACCTCATCGAGACAAACAAGGACCTCAAGCTTATCTACATCGCGCTCGAGACTCCGCGCCGCCAGATCTTCGACAGGATGGTCGCCATGCTGACCGGGCTCTCCGTGCTCGATGTGCGCAAGCGCAACAGCGACGAGGGCATCAACGCAAAGATTCTCGAAGCGACCCGCAAGCTCATGGGCTATGTCCGAGACAACCGCATGGAAATCTGGGAAGACCAGCCCGCATTCGACAACAAGGAACTCCTCGCCACCCTCAAGGAAGAACAGCGCGAGCACCACGACCTCGTCGTCATCATCGATGGTGTCGACCATTTCAAGGTAACCGACCGTCCCGACCTCGCGGATATCTACGAGCGCCGTTCGTCGGTCATGCTAGACATCTACAAGACGCTCGACATCCCGCTGTTCATCGGCGGAGAGCTTGTCGATGACGACGGCCAACTGATAGCGCCCCGCGCCTACCTGCGCGACTCCGACGCCATCTACTGGCTGGAAGCCAAGGACAACGAGCTCTTCCTGACGGTCAATTCCAAGCGGCTCGGCAACAACAACCTCTACAAGGGCAAGCTCTCCATCGACGAGAATTCCAACCGCATCTGGGAAGCCTGATGTTCACCATCGTAGACTTCAACAACTTCTGGAGTCCGTCGGGCGGTGGCGTGCGCCGCTACCATCTGCAAAAGATGGCTTTTTACGAGAAACTCGCTTCGGCAAGTCCCGATGCAGGTGTCCGTTCCGTTTTCGTGATGCCCGATTCAAAGACATTCACCGAAGTCAAGAGCAATAGCCTTATCATCGAGCATGTGCAGGCGTTCAAGTTCCCCGGCAACTGGGAATACCGCTTTATCTGGAAACTCTCGCAGGTGGAACCCGTACTCGCGAAATACAGGCCCGATATCATCGAGGTGGGGTCGCCCTATATCCTCCCGACCGTCGTGCGCAGGGCGGCAAGGCGCGTGAGTCCCGAATCTAAACTTGTCGGGTTCTGGCATGCGGATTTCCCCGTGACCTACGTGGGCCGCCCCGTCGCAAAAAAACTCGGCGTAGGCATCGGCACGTTCGCCCGCAAGGAAGCGTTCTGGTATGCCCGCAAGGAATTCAAGGGCTTCGACTGCATCCAGGCATCCTCGAAAGAAGCGATGGCGCGACTCCGCAAGAACGGGCTCCCCAACCCGCGCTGGATTCCGCTGGGTTGCGACATCCAGATGTTCTCGCCTACAAAGCGAGACGAAGCCCTCGTCCAAGAACTCAAGGCGGGATGTCCCGAACGCCTCACCATTTTCTTCCCCCACAGGCACTGCAACGAGAAGGGAATCGACCTTCTGCTCGGCGCCTATGACATCCTGACGCAGAAACTTCGGCACGAGCCCGCCATCGTATTCGCGGGCACGGGGCCGAGCCTCCCGCTGGTCGAGGAAGCGGCACGGAAGTACGAACACGTGCGCTACATCGGGTTCGTCAATTCCATCGACGAGATGGCGCGCTACTATGCAAGCGTGGACCTGGGGCTCGCCCTATCGGGCTGGGAAACCTTCGGGCTTTCCATCCTCGAGAGCATGGCAAGCGGGAACGCCCAGGTGGGAGCCGCCGCGGGAGCCGCCTTCGAGCACGTGACGGAATCGGGAGCAGGGACCATCCTCAAGGAACGCACCCCCACAGCGCTCGCCGACGCCATCGTGGAACTCTACCATTCCGACATGGCCGCCATGAAGCAGAAAGCCCGTGCCTACGCCGAAAAATTCAGCTGGAACGACTGCTTTACGCGCCAGCTGGAACTCTATAGACAAATTCGCAAGTAATCTTTTTCGCCAGTTCTAAAGCGAGAACGAAGCTGGCCGAAGTTTATTTCAAAACCGATGCTAGAAGCGAGCAGAACGACGCCGCAGGACCGAAGCTGTACATAAGTACAGCGAGAGTCCGAGAAGGAAGTTATGCGAAGCTTATAGCGAGGCTCACTTTTTCTTGAGCCAGGTTCCGCAAAGGAACATCGTGAACACGATACTCGTGATGAGGAACATAGCGATACTGATGCAGGCGAGGTCGCCGATGCCCTTGAGACCGCGATGCGTCGTAAACAGGAACCCGACAAAGCCCGCGATAGTCGTCGTGGAACTTGCCATCACGTTTCTGCCCGTGGTGTCCATCAGCTGGCGAAGGGTCATGTTCTTGTCGCTCATCCAGGATGTTATCATGTGGATGGTGGAATCGATACCGATACCAAGCGCCATCGGAATCACGATAACGTTGTATATACTGATTTTCCCGAACTCGAACAGGTCGGTAAGGACACCCAAAAGTCCAAGCGTCAGGAGCGTTCCCATTCCAAAGGAGATGCAGCCCGCCGCAAACAGCTTGGGTTTCCGGAACGAAACCACGAGCGTACCGAAAATAACCAGGATTATCACGAGAGCAAGCCTGAAGCTATCCTGCTTCACGGACTCGATGACATCGGAAAGGATGAACTGCGAAGAGAACGTGCGCAGGTCCTCGCCGTCGAAATTCCAGTGGCTGTAGCGATCCTGGAAGTTATGAAGCGCCTTCGCATCCCAACTCGGGAAATTGCCGTAGATAAAGCCAATCTTTCCGTAGCTGCCGTCCTTTTCACGGAGCAGGTCGAGCGCCCATTCGGGAATATCCTCGGCCGTAAAAGGCTTCTCGACGGAGGCCAGGTTCCGGAGGTTCGCGATATTTGCGGAATCCTCCCCTTCGGCACGGTCAAACACGCGAGCTTCGACCAGGTCTCGGATTTCCTCGATAATTTCGAGGCGCCGTTCCTGGGAATCCAGCGACGGCACGAACGACTTCAGGGTGAGGAAACTCCGGAGCGTAGGATCCTTTTCCACATGCAGACGCACCATCAGGGTATCGTAAAGCATGTCGAGCTGTTCGGCCTTGCTTCCCATGACGGCCGCAGGAGTAGAAGTGGCCCGGTTGTTCGTACGCGTCACGCTCGTGTTGATGCCGTTTTCCTGTTTCTTTTCCGTCGAGACACGACGCAGGTTGCGCAGGTTGTGTTCAAAGTCCACATCCTGGGCAAACCAGAGCGAAACGGCACCGAGCGCAAAGCCTGCAAGAGCCGCGTACTTGAAAAAGCGACGGATTTTATCCTCGTCCCAGGACTTGGGCAACAGCGTGTTATCGGGCGCCTTCGGGATCCCCCCCATGCACTTGATAAAGACCGGAAGCACGAGCACCGAGGTAAGCATACTGAACAATACGCCCATCGACGCCACCACGCCGAACTCGTAGAAGCCGCGGAAGTGTGCCGCAAGCAAAGTGAGGAACGCGGCGATAGTCGTGAAACTTGCAAGGAAGAACGGCTTGAGCATCTTCCTCTGGGCCGCTTCCAGGACTTCTTCCAAAGTCGCATGCTTGTGCAGCAACTTCTGCGAAGTGCCCAAAATGTGAATCGAGTAGTCGATGCCGATGCCCAGAATGATGGAAGCGACAAATACCGTGAACGGATTCAGCTTCCCGTAGAAGAGGGCAGTAAACGCAAGCGTCGGGAGGCAAGCGTACAGCACCGAAGCAGTCACCAGAATCGGGCCCTTCACGCTCCTGAAGAAGAAAATCGTGAGGAAGATGATGAGCACCAGGCTGATGCCGAACGAGAAGATGGAATCGTTCGCCACGTCATCCACTTCCTTGAGGCCTTCGTAAGTCCCTTCCACCGTAAAGCGCGTCGGCACGGGATATGTCTTGGAGTTGAAATAAGCAAGCAGGGAATCGGTCCGCGCGAGAATGCGCGTCACGAACTCGTAATCGGTCGAGGGCCTGAGAAGTTTCGCGTTCACCACGCCGTTGAAGAGAATCTTTCCGGTACTGTCCGGACGCGGGCAACCGATAAGGCGCGTCTTCAGGTGTGCCGGGACAGGCTTTTTCTTGTCCCATTCCTCGGCTTCGGGAGACTTGTCGTCCTTCTTTGCGGATTCTTCCTCGCCCTTCTTGAAAAACGTATCGAACGCGCTCACCGCCTCGTCGGGAAGTCCCAGTTCCTGCGGCAGGTTCGCATCGAACCACACGCGTTCCTTCTTGGTGGGCGCCGCAGATGCCGTTCCGCCTGCAGAATCGGAAGCGGGAGCATCGCCCAGCAAATCGACGACCAGGGGGCCGTTCTTGCGCCCTATTTCGAGTTGCAGGTCTTCGAGGTTGTCGCGGATGTGTTCGAGATGCTTGACCGGCAAGTAGAGGAGCGCATTGTCCTTGAAAAACTTGTTGTCGTTGTCCACCTGCGTCGAGACGTAGTCGCCCTGCCAGTTCTTGCGGATGTAATCGCTGATGGAATCCTGCAGAGCGGCGACCAGTTCCACGTCCTCGCTCTGGATGGCAATCATGAAGCGGTCGGTAGATCCGAAACGCTGGTAAGATTCTTCAAGAGCCTTCACGCTCGGCGTATTTTCGGGAAGCAGGTGCGAGAGGTCCGCATCGAGTTTGAGCCCCGGCTTTACGAGAATCGGGAACGCACAGAGGACGGCGAGCAGCAGGTAGAAGGCCAGCGCCTTGTACTTGTGGGCACAAATCAGGGGTATGTACCAGTTCGAAAATCTTTCAATCAGGGATTTCTTTTCGTTCATTTTTTTACCTACGCCACAGTTTCGTTCTAGGAGAAAATCTTTCCGAGCAATTCCAGGGGTTTCACGAGTATAGGGATATTCTTGTATAGCCACGCAAGCGATTTTGCGAAGGCGTAGCTACGGATAATGTAGGCACCGGCTGCACCCACCTTCTTCGTCTGGAATTCGAAGGCTTCCTTCGCATGCGCAATCACGTCGTCGTAATACCCGTCGATATGCACCGACCTGTCGGCATTGACCGTGACAGGCAAATTTTTCAGGTTCGTATAGAAATCGCGACGCAGGATTTTCGGCAAGAAAAGGTTCATACTCTCGGGAACCTTGCGACCGCGCGTATCGATAATGCGGGACCCGAAAAAGTGGAGAACCTTCGCCGTAGGCAAGAACCGGTTACCGTAAGCGAGCTGGCAGTTCCATCCACCAGGCATCTCCTTGATGGCATAACCCGACCTGAAATCCGTCTCGGCGAGGCTCGCCATATCGTAGGGGAATCCCTTCGTCACGCACTCCTCCCAAAGCGTATGCCAGGTCTCGAAGAACTTGTGCATTTCGGGAGTGTCCGGCACGTACATTACACCGCTGTTGAAAAGCTGGTCGTTCAGAATCGGCGAAAATCCCATGCGTTTCGCGTTGTTCAGGACCTTCTTGCGGTTGATTGCCTTCGAGAGGTTCGTGTGGAAGTCGAGCACCGCGTAGATGCCGCCTTTCCATTCCTCTGGAATTGAGAGGTCACCCACGACAGCGATATCGGAATCGAGGAACAAGAAATCGCCATCAATCACGTTCCTTATCGAGGTCTTCAGGAAACGCGAACGAAGCATCGGGGTGAGTTTTTCGTCAAGCGTGAGCGCCTTGATCTCGTCGACCGCATCCTTGAGGGCGGCACGGTTACCGGTGAGAGTCGCAAGCGTCCTGTCGTCGGTCAAGAGCGTCACAAATGCACCCGGATTGTGGACCCGGAGAGATGCAACCGCCACGAGCGTCTGCTCGCAATAAAAATCCTTCGGGGAACTTGTCAGGACAAAAACATACTTGGTCATGGAATCAAACCTCTCAAATGGAAAAATAGATTTATTTGCGCACGAACGGACCTCCAGCCCGGTCATTATCCGATGAATTAACTATATTGCAGGACGAAATAAAGCGGGGAAGAACCTTTCCTTCCGCAACTCCAGGAGTCAAAAAATGTTCAAGACCATCGCTATCGGCTGCGACCACGCCGCGTTCGAATACAAGGAAAAGCTCGTCAAGTTTCTGGAAGGCAAGGGCTACAAAGTCCTTGACATGGGAACGGACTCCACGGAATCGTGCGACTACCCGATTTTTGCGGACAAGGTCTGCAACAAGGTGACTAGCAAGGAAGCCGACTGCGGAATCCTCATCTGCGGCACGGGCATCGGCATGAGCATGGCCGCGAACAAGCACAAGGGCATCCGTGCGGCAGTCGTAGGCGACCTCACCTCCTGCGAATTCACGCGTCTCCACAATGACGCGAACGTGCTCTGCATGGGAGCCCGCATCATCGCCTACGCCCAGTGCGAAGTTTTCGCCACCAAGTTCCTCGAAACGGAATTCTTGGGCGGCAAGCACAAGAAGCGCATCGACATGTTCGAGCCGGCATAATCACAACTTTTTGCTCCTTTTTCGCATTTTTTTTGCTAAATTACTTGATGTATGGTACAGTTTAGTCAAACTTCATGGCAAGAGTTCTCGCTTCCCAATGTCCTGGAAACGCTTCGATACGCTCCCATGAACTTGACTATCGGGAAAACCCCGCTCCTTCACTACGTATTCCCCCAAGAACTCGTTCCCGGTGCGACCATCCGCTACCACCTCCAGTGCGGGTTCAAGGCCATCAAGTGGACCGGCATCATAAGTTCGGTCAAGGAAAACCAGGTCACCGTCCGCCTGGGGCAGGGTCCGTTCCGCGGATTCACGGGCAACCATAAGTTCGCCCCCGAAGGCCACATGACCGCCTGCTACGACGAGTTCTCCTTCCAGGGCTTCATCGGCATATCCGAGGAGGTCTTTGCGGGGCTCATGGCGAACGCGAACCTCGTTTACGGCATTTTTGCCCGCAAGGATACCCGCGACGTGATGCTTTCCATCGAATCCCAGAAAAAGACGCAGGCGTTCGAATCCCTCGACCTGGGTGCCACGGCGGGTTAAGCCCGCACCGGGGGTTCCGCCATGTATTCCTCACTGGAACAAGCACTGCTTGACCTGGAAAAGGCAGGCATGCTCAGACGTATCCACGAAGAGGTGGACCCGTACCTGGAAATGGCAGAAATCACCCGGCAGGCATTCGACAGCAAGGGGCCGGCACTGCTTTTCGAGAAGGTAAAAGGGAGCAGGTTCCGCGCCGCATGCAACATCTTCGGCACGCGCGAACGCATGGACTTTTTGTTCCGCGACACGCTCGAAAGCACAAGGACCGCGGTCCTGTTCAAGTCGAACCCCGCAGAATTTTTCAGGCACCCGACGCCCTCAAGACTCACGCGGGCAGCACTAGCGGGAATCCGTTCCCTCCCGCTATGTTCCGGAAGCATCCGCGACTTCGATGAATGCACGCTCGCCGACCTCCCGCAGGTCGTCGGCTGGCCCGAAGACGGCGGTCCGTTCCTCACGCTTCCGCAAGTAGCTACCCTCCCGAGCGAAACCGCGAAGATTCTCACCGCAAACCTCGGCATGTACCGCGTGCAGATTGCGGGGAACGACTTTGTACCCGACGAATGCGGCATCCACTACCAGATAAATCGCGACATCGCACGGCACCACCGGAAGGCCATCGAAGAAGGCCGCGCGCTCAAGGTGAGCGTGTTCTTGGGCGGGCCGCCCGCGCATACCATTGCCGCGGTGATGCCCATGCCCGAGGACCTTTCGGAACTGACCTTCGCCGGAATGCTCGGCGGGCGGCGCTTCCGCTACTTTATGCACGAGGGCTACATCGTCTCGAGCGATGCGGACTTCTGCATCCTGGGAGAGGTCGCTCCCGAACTCAAGCCCGAGGGGCCATTCGGCGACCACGTGGGCTACTACTCCGGCAAGCACCTGTTCCCCTACCTGAAAGTGAAGAAGGTGCTCTGCAAGAGGAACGCGATTTACCCGTTCACCTCCGTAGGCAGGCCCCCGAAAGAAGACACGATTTTCGGCGAGTTCATACACGACATTACCCAACCGATGGTCCCCTCGTCGCTCCCGGGCGTAGAGGCAGTCCACGCGGTCGACGCGTCGGGAGTGCACCCGCTGTGCCTCGCCATTGCGAAGGAAAACTTTATACCCTACATCAGGCCCGAGGAACGCGAACCGCTCGAACTCCTGAAGACGGCCAACGCGTTGCTCGGTTTTAACCAGGTATCGCTCGCGAAGTACCTGATGCTCGCCGCGAAGGAAGACGCGTCCGGATCGCTGGACGTCCGCGACGTTCCCGCATTCTTCGCGCACGTACTGGAGCGCGTAGACTTCGCACGTGACCTGCATTTTCAGACATCCACCTTCATCGACACGCTCGACTACACGGGAACGCGTCTCAATCACGGCTCCAAACTCGTGATTGCCGCAGCAGGCGTCAAGTGCCGCGAACTACGCAAGTGCACGGGCGACCTCGACGGGCTCAAGCTGCCCGTGGGCTTCAGCAATGCACGAATCGCCATGAAGGGCGTGCTCGCCATACAGTGGGATGGCGGCAATAACGGCGGCGTATTAAACGGCGGCGCCCCCGCTCCCGAAAACATCGCGCAACTCCGCAACGTCCTCGCAAGCTGGGAATACCACGAAAACTACCCGTGGGTGAGCATCGTGGACGACACCTCCACCATCGGTGGCAACTCGCAAAAGAGCCTGGACGATTTCCTGTGGCTAACGTTCACGCGTTCCGACCCCGCGCAGGATATCTACGGACTGAACGAACGCTTTGTTCAGAAGCATTGGGCTATAGAGGCCCCGCTCATCATAGACGCGACCATCAAGCCGCGCCACCAGAAGGCGCTCGAAGTTCCGGACAACGTTGTTTCAAGAGCGAAGGAGGTTCTAGAAAATGCACGCTAGAGCCACCCCCGCCATATCCAGGGCTCTACTTTTAACGGCGACAATCCTCGCCTCGGCGATTGTCCCCGCACAGGCGCACAAGTGCGGGACCATATTTTCCATCGACAATTTTCAAAAAAAGGGAAAGGCGCCCATCTCCGCGAGAACCTCGCCAAACTACTGCGAAGCCGAAGCCTACTACGACAGCGTCTACAGCGAAGAAACGGAACACTTCCAGATTTTCTATACTCTCTCGGGACTCCACGCCACGACGCTTCCGTTCATCGACAGCCTCAAGGCATCCCTTGAAAACGCATTCGAATTCGAAGTCGACAAGCTCGGCATGCGAAAGCCTCAGGGTCGCGATACGACGCACCATTACAGGCAAGCCGTCAAGGCAGGGCTCTACCCCATCGAGGTTGTCGAAATCGATTTTTTGCGCGACCCCTACGACGTCCTAAAAGCCGCAAGCTGCAACGGATGCTTTGGCGTCACCCATCCCGACTATAAAAAGGACTACCGCAAGTCGCAAATCATCATCGACAACGACTTCTATTTCGTCCCCGAATCCGGAGTGACGACAGATACGGTAGATGTCGGAGGCAAGTCCTGCCCGTACACAGTTTCTACCGAACCCCTTACCAACGCCGCATACGGATACTCCTATGCGGAGGAATGGGCGAAGGGCATCCGCGTCACCGCATTCCACGAATTCTACCACGCAATCCAGTTGCAGTACATGGACCTATTCAAGTACAGCACGTTCTGGACAGAAGCTTCCGCGGTCGGAATCGAGGAAGCCGGCGCTCCCGACATCGACGACTACTTTTTCCACATTTCCACCTTCATGCAGGAAACGGGGTCATCCATCGACAGGATGAGCGACTATGGCGTGAGCCTCCTGTTCATCGACCTCTACAACCACATCGACAAGTTCTTCGACAGAAACATCTGGGAACAATACGCGAAGCATCCCGGCACACCATTCGAAGAGGTTCTGAAGGCCGTTCTTGGCCAAAAAGGACTCGACATCGGAAACGTGTTCCACGACTTTGCAACCAGGCTCTCCTTCTCCGGGATCCGGGCCGCCGCCATCGATTCCAGCGAATGGATTTCGCCCGATCAGCCGCGCTGGAACAATCCGCTGATTCGTACGAGGGAATCGTTCGAGCCCGACACCACCAACTTCGCCTACTCGTTCTTCAGGGGCGGAATCCCGAACATCAAGGACTTCAAGGGAAAGATAACGGCGGCTCTCTTCCAGTTCGGCAAGGCCGAACTTCGCAAGGTGCACACGACGGCGACTCTTGATTCCATCGTGAACGACAGTTTTGCCGCCGATTCCCTCACATGGATTTTCAGCCGCATCGATACCGCAAAATACATTCCCATCCTCGTTCGCGATTCCACGCTGCGAGCCTACCCCGTGCCCTGGCGCGGATCCGGGCAGCTCTGCTTTACCCCGCTGCCCGAGTCAAAAAACTTTATCGAGATAAGGAACGGGCGCGGGGAACTCGTCATGCGCGAGCCCTACACGAGAGCGGCGCACTGCATCGACGGCGACATCATCAAATCGAAAATGAAGCCGGGCGTATATCGCTTCCGCGCCGGTTCCAGCGGGAAGACGGAAAAGTTTATCGTCGTTTATTAGAAGTCAAAATGCCCGTATCGGCAAAAAATAGGACTAAATCGAAGAAAAAACCGTTTTAGTCCTATCTTTGAAGCGCAAAATCACTAAATCATAGGATTAAACACTCCAAAAAAAGTGATTTAGTCCTATCTCAGCAAGAAGTTTTGGCGAGTTGAGTTAAAACGCTTAGCAAAAACGGGTCTTTGATAGGACCAAACGCTCCAAAAAAGGCAGGTTAGTCCTATTTTAGAGCAAATCCCCGATCCACGGGAAGAGATTGTCCTGTCTTTCGAGTTTGACAAGGAGCGACGTATCGGGTTTCTTGCGGCCCATCGCAAGGCCAGTCATAGCTGCGGCATAAAGGGCGCAAACATTCTTGTAATGGCCGTTTTCACGAGCCTTCGCATATTCGGCGGCAGACCTGTTGTGAATCATGAACGCCCAGTCCGAAGCCTGGAACAGCAGGAGTTCGCGCGCCATCTGCTCGTAGAACCGTCGGAAGAGTTTTGTCTGCGCGTTCTTGCCGCTCTTTTCGCAGGCGACAAGAGCCTTCTTGAACGAATCCATCATCCCGCGCATACGGAAAAACAGCGGATAGGCAAAACAGACCTCGTCGTTCATCCAAACTTCGCCGAAGCCGCCCTCGCCCCATGACGAGAATATGGGACTGTGGACATCCGAATCGCAAGAAGAATGCATCGTGGATTCGAGCGATGCCATTTCCACGACATTCGAACTTGCGGCACGTTCAAACATTTTCTCGATAAAGAGCGGTCCTTCGAACCACCAGTGCCCAAAGAGTTCCGCATCGTAGGGACAAAGTATCGAAACCTTATTGCCGTCCATCTTCGGGAGAAGCTCGGTGACGGTCGCCTCGCGGTTCGCAATAAAGAGTCGTGCGTGGTCTTCGGCAAGGCGCATCGCATTCCACGGGCGGTAAATCTGTTTTTCCTCGCTGCCAGTAATCCGGTAATACTTGAGGCCCGTTTCGATAGGGGTATCGCCCGCCATGAAATAGTCGCCGAGATAACCGGGGGTGCGTTCGGTCGCGATATCCTTGAAGAACTCGCGATACTCGGGATGCCCGGGATAGCCCGTTTTTCGGCTCCAGACTTCCATCGAGCTGCTCTGCTCGCGGCCCATGCAATAAAGCCCCGCAGGGGTCTTTATTGGCGCAAATACGCCGTATTTGGGCGCGGGCTTTGCCAAAAGCACGCCATGGGTCTCGAGGAAGAAATATTCGAAACCGAATTCGGCAAGCAAAAAGTCGAGTCCTTCGAAGTACCCGCATTCCGGAAGCCAGAGTCCGTGCGGCTTGCGCCCGAACGCATCCTCGAACGCACGGACCGTAACGCCCAGCTGCAAGCGGATGGACTGCACATCGGACTGGTACGCAGGCAAGAAGGGATGCGTCCCCACGCAGGTCAAAAGCGTAAGTTTGCCGCAATCCTCCAGGCGCTTCAGCACGGGAACAATTTCGCAAACGCAATCGTTCTCCCAACAATCTATCAGCGCAATCTGGCGACGGTAATAGAAATCCACCACCGTAGCGAGATCCTCGTTTCCGTAGGTGCGGTCCCGCTCTCTCTCGATGAGATCCAGCTGTCGACGCAGATGCTCCGTAAACTTTTCAAGGAGCAAGGGATCGGTCATCATCGCAAGCAGCGACGACGACACGCTCAGGTTGAGAATCCCCGGCACGCCCTTCTCCTGCAGGCGCCAGAGCATCTGCACCAGCGGCAGGTAGGTTTCCGCCATAGCCTCGAAGAACCAGTTCTCTTCCAAGAACCGGTCATAGTCGGGTTCGCGCACAAAAGGCAGGTGCGCATGCAGCAGCAGATGTATTTTGCCGGGTGCGGTCAATCAACCCTCCCTGTCCAATCGAGCAGGCTCGCCTACTCGGTGCGCTTGACCACGATGGGGACAATCGTTGTCGGGAAGTCGCCATCCTTGTCGGTCGCGAACACCGGGATGATCTTCGTGGAATCGGGCAGATCCTCTTCGAAACTGAAAGTGCCGTCCGGGTTCAGCGGGAAGGGTTCTCCGCGCACCTGCAAATGGGCATCGGGACGCGTTCCGCCGTAAACGATAAGGCGAGTTTTCACCCACAGGAAAAAGTCCTTGCCATAATTCACGGAATCCTTCGGGAGTTCGAGCTTGTTGCTCTTGAGCGCCGCACTCGAAAGCGCACCCGAGGAAATGGAGCCCGAGGAACTCGAAAGGCCGCCCGCCATCTGTTCGAGCCAGGTTTTCGCGGACATGCTCGAAAGCCCCGAGCTGCCGAAGCCGCCCATGGCGGCACCGCCGAGGGACGCCTTTACGAACACGTCATCCACATTCACTTCGGAGCCTTCCGGAGAATAGGCCTGTACGGGTACGGATTCCACGAGCGGCATGAAGTTCTTGCCGTCGGCGAAACCGAGTACGGCGACCGTGGATGCGGAAGCCTTGTTTTCCACATACCAGCTGCGGGCGTCGGCGGGGACTTCCACGTCGCGGAACTTGCGCTTCTTGGCGCGCTTCACGGTGAGGTCGCCGGCAACATCGAACAGGCGGAGCACAAGCTTGCCCTTGCCCTTCTTCGCGCGCTTGATACGGTCTTCGGAGACTTCCCAGAAGGCCTGCATCCAGTTCGGATCCTTCTGCATGAGCACGAGGTATTCCGGATCAAAATTCTGGGCCATGCTCGCCGTCTTGGTGACAGGCTTCGCGGCAGCCTTCGCAGCAGGAATCTTCACGGCAGGCTTTGCGGCAACCTTGGCCGGCTTCTTGGCGGTCGACTTCAGTACGACATCGGTCTGCTCGGACGCCTTCGGGGCGGACTTGGCAGAAGCCTTCGCAACAGGCTTCACCACTGCGCTTGCAATGGTCTTTGCGGCAGTCTTCACAATGGACTTTGCCGTCTTTTTCGGAGCCGTAGCCTTCGCGGCCTTATCGGCTGTCTTTGCCGCCGGCTTCTTAGCCGAGACCGTTTCGGCAGCCTTGCTTGCCACCTTCTTCACAGCCGACTTGATTGTCGCGGTCGTCTTCTTCACGGCCTTCTCGACCGTCGTCTTCGACGCTTTAGCCTTAACTGTAGCACTTGTCTTTTTCGTAGCCATTACAGCCTCCTTCAATAAAACTTACCTGCGCGTCTGTCCCCAGGACCCGATTCCCATCAAGCCGAGGCGAATCGCCATGAACGTCTCTTCCCAGTTGGCCTTGGAATCAGAGAAGCGCTTGCCGCCCTGCAAAGCAAGGTCGATGGTCGTCCCCTTCTTTCCGAGAGGGAATGCAGCGCCAATAGAACCGCCCATCTCGAACACGTCCTTGATGTACCAGTTCTTGTACCAGGCGCCCGCACGATAAGAAATCCTGTCCCAGTAGGGGTCGTAGTAAAGTCCGCTTCCGTCGCGCTGGTAACCGACGGACACGACAAAATCGCTCTGCGTTTCCGTATAGGAGGGCATGTCGTAGCTGTGTCCGATATTTTCAATGTCGGCATCCCACGAGCGCCACTGCAAGTCCGCCATCACGTTATGCCGCCTGGCCAGGCGGTAATTGATACCCGTCGCAAACATTGCAGGGACATCGATGGTACGGTCGATCCTGTTCGGCACTAGCGTGTCAAGTTCCGAGAAGCGGAAATCAAAGTCGAGCTTGTTCAGGAGCGTATGCCCCGTAGTATAGGAGAAGTAGAATGACGCCACGCGGCCCCTGTACATCACGGAACCCGTGTAGTAGGCAGGATGGTTCTCTATTTCCCAAGAACCTTCCACGTAGTCCGTGAGCAAGGAGTTATTGGTCGCCCATGCGTCATCCTCGGAAACATCGCTGTTGTCGGGGCCAAGCGTAAGGCTCCTCATGTTGCTGCCCAGGACGATGTGGACCGAGAAGCCCAGCGAAACACCACGGAAGAACGGGAGCCTCACCGCATAGCTCGGGATAATCTCGTAGACGCTACCCTGGTATTCAATCTTGGCATCGGCATTGCTTACGGAATCCTTTACGTCTTCGAGAAGCGACGTCGAATAGCTCTGCCAGAGCGAGAGTCCCAACGCCCCGAAGTCCCCCATCGGGAAGGAGAGGTTGAACGAGGGAAGAGAAAGCGTCTCGGTGAAATAGCTCTTGCCGTGGCTCTCGGCAGAATACAGATCCATCAAGAAGTTCAGGTTGAACACGACCTTCGTATCGAAGGCGATTCGTGCAGGGTTCGTCACGACAAAGCCTTCGGCCTCGCCCGTCTTGGCACCGCCCGCAAAGCCACGACCCGCGGCCCCCGCAGACCCGCTAGCAATCTGCTCCTCGCCCAGAGCATCGACGCCAATCATCGAGGCAGAGGCAAGAGCCGCAAAAAAGAGGATCAATCCAAAAAGCTTTTTCATTCTTCACCCCGCTTGGTTGCAAGCCAGAGCTTCAGGGTCGCCGGCTGGTTCATCATCGATGTAAAGTCGTAACGGTTGTAATCGAAAACGCCGAGGAACACGAAGCTCGTATCCCCTTCCGCCGTCTCGTAGTTCATGTAGGTCGAATCCTTCGCCTGCAACACGGGGAAGCCAAGGCGGAGCATCATCTTGAAATTGTCCCCGTTTCGCGCCTGGTTGATGAAGCTGCGCATGCCCAGAGTGACCTGCAGCGAAAGGGAATCCCCATCAAAGAAAACCATGTTCGGATGTCCGGATTCGACAACCTGCGGGCGGTTCAGCTTGTAGTTTTCCATCTTGCGCAATTCGGTGCCCATGCTGTCGATGAACGAGCCAACAACAACCTGCACGGGCAGTCCCAGTTCGCTCTCGCTCCCGGAATCGTCCCGGGCAAAGGTGAACTGAGCAAGGACCACGGCCTGGCGCACGTCGAAGCCATCGCCTTCCGCAAACGGGAAGTCGTCGCCATAAAATTCTGCCAGGGCTTCCATAATTTCCTTGGACGGGAACTCCACGACCAGAGAATCGAAAGCACCGCCATGAAGCACCAGGCAATCGCCACAATCTTCGTTATAGGTAAGCACGTTCGCCATTCTAAAGGGCGAAGCAGCCTTATCCTTATATTCTTCATCCAAGAAAGTCCTCATGCGGAATATGGTCGCAAAGGAAGCATTGCTCGATCCGTAAAAACGGTACATGTGTTTCGCGTTCGGTGCAGAGAGACGAATCTGCATACGGCAGGCAGGGCCCGCCTTCTTGATATCTTCCATGATGGCGAGGGGCAAAACGAACGTCACCACAGAATCCTTTGCCCCCACGGAAATTTCATAAGTCGTGTCGGCAGAATTGTCCGCCTCCCATTCCTCAAGTTCCGCGTGCCATGTAGAATCGGCAATCTTCGCAATGCTGTCGTTGAAATCCTTGGATTTTCCGCGTTCCACCTTCCAACTGACGTTCATCTCGAGCGTTTCCTCATAAGGCAAGGAATCGCTGGGGAACTCGTCCGCGGTATAGAATGGGTTGAACACGTAAAGGGCAACGAAGGAGATTGCAGAATCAGCATTGTCAAGCTCGGCAAAGAAGGCAGAATCGCGGAAAGCGATATCGAGCACCAAGTCGCGCGAAATTCCGGCCTGCGCCCCCAAGAGGGCGCGATCCGAAGCAGAAAACACCTTGCGCCCTTCATACGTCTTTGCAGACACGGGCAAAAGTCCGTCTACCGTAAGCGTCTGGACCCTGTAGCTATCCGGCAGGCCCTGGTCTTTAAGCCAGCCGCTGAGGGCGTTGTTGTCGGAATCAAACAGGCACGCCGACAGCGTTAACGCCAAAATCGTCAAAAAAGACAATAAAACAACTTTTTTCTTCTTCACTCGGTACTCCGTATCGAATTGAACACTTTTTTCGGGCATAAATATAGAAAAAGAGCCCTGTTTTCGCCCAATTTTCCCATCCAAAAGACCGTCATATCGCAATAAGCCGTCCATAGACATAAAGTCAACGGGAAAAAACAGCACTACGTGTACGCCGTTCAAAAAAAACATATATTTTGAATAAAGTAGGAGGATTTTCATGAAGTTCAGATTACGACTAGGCAAGTTTTTACTATCCGTAACGGCCGTTTTTTGGGCAAGTTGCTCCGACAACGCCCAGCCCCTTTACGGCACTATTGGCACCGACGATTCCGCCCCGGAATCGAGCGAGTCCCTCAAACCGCCTTCTTCGGCCTCTATTGAAGAGACATCCAGCAGTTCCGAAGCGACATCGAGCGAATCTCCCGAATCGTCTTCCTCGACTCCGGCAGACAACCTCTCCAGCAGCAGCGCCGAGCAATACAGGCTCGCCAGCGATTCGAGCGTCACCTGCACCTCAGAGCAAATCATCTACAGTGAATGTGTGTACTTAAGCACAAATAGTGATAGGCCCAGAACCTGTCCTTCTCTACAAGCTGACCTAGAGAACAATACGACACGTTCTATCGAGGAATTGGCTAAAATAGAAGACGAGCTGGAAAATTGCTCCGACTTCTATGCGGAACCCGTTTACGGGGTTCCTGCATGCATGAACCAAATGAGAGTCCGCTTTGAATACAAGTGTTCCGACGGCAAGACCTATACAAATTTAAGGGCGAAGGATGGGCTAATTTATACAGAAGCCGCATATGACAGTTTGTTCAACAGCAGTTCCAGTTTCACTAGCAGCTCCAGCGAGGCTTCCAGCAGTTCCGCGGCCCCGTCCCCGCTTTGCCAAAAAACGGATTTCGCAGAAAAAAACGAAGTTTCCAACAACTGTATAAATGAAAAACTGGACAGTCTCGCTGCAGCCGGCGAAAACGTCACCGACAGCGTACGCACATGCGTCAATCGTTCGTTCCCGTATGACGAGGGCGAATACGCAAGGACCCAGATTTGTGACGGCGACACGACCGTAAACCCGCGCTACCAGGCAAAACTGGACTCCATCCGCGAAGAAGTCGGCAAGGCAATCAAGGACTGTAAAACGCCCGATGTTCCGGCCGATAGCACAAAAGCACCCGCAGACAGTCTTCTCTAGCAACAAACAACTGGCAACTAGTTGCCACAATTGCTATATTTGCGCTCGTAAAATCAAGAGGACATTATGGCCCAATTCAACGCGCATTTCAGGAACATCAACGGGGACGATACTTACCCGCTGACCGACGTCATTTACAGGAGCAAGGTGGACGGAAGCCTGCTCGAAGTCGAACATGACCGTGCAGCACTTGCCGAGAAGAGCCCCGACGAATGGAAGAAGCTCTTTGCCGAACGCCGCATGAGCTTTGAACCGGCCGACATGAGCGGCATCTGGAGCAAGCGCGAAATGGTGCTCCCCGACATGCCCCTCGAAGACATCGTCACGATGCGCGAAGGCTGGAGCCCGCTCTTTGACGCGGCCCCGCTGGCCAAGGAAATGGGCATCAAGAGCCTGAAGGTGAAGCTCTGTGGCAACTCCCACACGGGCAGCTTCAAGGACCTCGGCATGACGGTCCTCGTGAGCCAGGTGAACCACATTATCAAGAAGAAGATTCACGAAATAGACGCCGTGGCCTGCGCCTCTACCGGCGACACCTCCGCAGCCTTGAGCGCCTACTGCGCGAAGGCCGGCATTCCGAGCATCGTGTTCCTCCCCGCCGGGAAGACCAGCGTCGCCCAGCTGATTCAGCCGATTTCTAACGGCAGCATCGTGCTCGCCCTTGACACCGACTTTGACGGTTGCATGAAGATTGTGCAGCAGGTCACCGCCGACAACCGCATCTACCTCGCAAACTCCATGAACAGCCTCCGCGTGGAAGGCCAGAAGACCATTTCTCCGGAAATCTGCCAGGAAATGGGCTGGAAGGTTCCCGACACCGTAATTATCCCGGGCGGAAACCTCGGCAACGTGAGCGCCCTCGCGAAGGGTTTCGAAGACTGCAAGGCTATGGGCCTTATCGACCGCATTCCTCGCATTATCGTCGCCCAGGCCGAGAACGCCAACCCGTTCTACCAGGCCTACGAACGCGGCTTCGACAAGCTCGTCCCGATGCAGGCGAAGAAGACGCTCGCATCTGCCATCCAGATCGGTAACCCGGTCAGCTACCCGAAGGCCGTACGCGCCATCCAGAAGACCAACGGCATGGTCGTAAGCGTTACCGAAGAAGAACTCGCGAACGCCGCCCACCGCGGCGACCGCATCGGTCTCTACTGCTGCCCGCATACGGGTGTCGCCCTCGGTGCCCTCGAAAAGCTCGTGGCCGCGGGCAAGATCGATAAGGAAGAAAACGTGGTCGTCATCAGCACGGCACACGGCCTCAAGTTCACCGAATTTAAGGTCGGCTATCACGAAAAGAAGCTCGAAAACATCTGCTCCAAGTTCGCGAACCCCGTGTTCAAGGCTCCGGCAGACCTCGGCGCCGTCATGGACATCCTCAAAAAAGAGATGGCTGAACGCCGCCGCTAGCGATTGTCATCCCCGCGCAGGCGGGGATCTTTTTTAATGAAAGGAAAAGGCCCCGCTTTTGCGGAGCCTTTCTCATATCCATTCTAGGCTATTTCTTTTTCTTGCGGCGCACGCCCCACTTGTCCTTGATTTCTTCTTCGATCCTCTTCTTCTCGTAGCGCACGACCATCTTGAACTGAACGGTGTAAACACCCGTTCCTACGAAGCGTCCGCGGTGATCCTTGAAGTTCCAGTTCACGAAGATCTTCTGGTCAGACTCAAGGCAGTTTCCGCCGAACTTCGGGCTATTGCACGGCACTATGATAGTCGTGTCGTTCACGTACTGTCCCAGATGATCGTAGTAGTTCACGACGAAGGTAATGAACACCTTTTCCGGGTCGAGAGAATCGAGGACGGACGGGTCCACAGTACCGTCGGCAGATATCTGCGCGCGGTCAAGCAACTGCGGCACAAACCTCTCGCCTAGCTGCACCAGCTGGCCCAGCGCACCCTCCTTCTCCATGTCCTCCTTGGTCGTGGAGCCCGGCATGTAGCGCAGGGTAACGGAACTGAGCGTCTGCAACACTTCGTCTTCGCCATCGAAGGTTCCCATGTTGGTCGCTTCCACGAGGTGGTTCAGGAGGCCTGCAATCACGACCGGGCTCGGATCCTCACCCGCGACGTTGCCGAAGTTGTCCTGGATGACGCTCTTTGCGCCCTTCACGACCATGAGCGAATCGCCCGGGAGAATCGTCGAGACGCTACCGTCGATGATAACCTTCGCGCTCAAGCCATCCGGAGACCAGTCGATACCCTTCGGCATGATGTCGATTGTATCCTTGCCGTGGATGTAACTGAAGAAGTCGTTGCCCTTCAAATCCTTGTACTTGATAACCTCGGAGAAGTAGACAATCAGCGTGTCCGCCTTCTTGCCGTAGCTGAGCGTCACGGCAGAAACGACCGGCGACATCTTGTCGACAATAGGTGCGGCCTCTTCGCTAACGAAAGTCTGGCCCAGCACGTCGTAATAGCTGTACACCGTCGCCGGCGGGAGCGATTCGCTGATGTCCGTCACGCCCTTCGCAATCTGAGTCGTCGAATGGACCTTCCAGACCACGCGGCTAGAATCCTTTCCGTCGAAGCTCAAGTCGGCAGGCTGGGCCTGCAGCTGGATCATCATTCCACGCTGGCTGTACCACGGGAATGTCATGTAGAGCATGGAGAGCTCCTTCGCGGTCAGAGGCTCATCAAAATTCGTGACAATCTGGTCGAGGACACCATCGCCATCCGTATCCCAGTATTCCGCATTGGCCACAGAAGGCAGGCGGTCCACAACAGATACCGGCACCTCGCGGTCAAACTCGTCGGAAGTAATATATTTCAGGTTCGAGAGTTGAACATTGGGATGCAGGGACACGCTGTCGCGCATGTCGCCCTTGAGGCCCATCTTTTCGCCCACGAGAATCACCATGTTCCTGGTCGGCATGTAGATGTTGGTAATCTGGTCCAGGTTGAAACCGTAGCGCTCGGCTTCCTGCTTGAGCATCAACAACTGTTCCGGAGACGAGACATCCTTCGGGATGAGGTCGATGTTGAATTCCACGAACAGAGAATCGCGGCCTCTCTCGTTCCTGATGGCAAACGCATTCTTGATGACCTGGCTACCGACCTCGACAAGGTTGGCATCGCGGACGTAGGTCGTCCCGTCGTTTTCATCGGCATACGTGATAATTGCACGCGCGTTATCCGGGAACTTTTCGGGGAAGACGTCTTCCAGGTCGGACACATCCAGCAAAATGCGGTCTCGGCCTGCATTCAGCTGCGGCAAATTCTTGGTCTTGAGCGTATCGCCGTTCACATAGAGCATCACCGAGGCCACCTTCAAATCGGAGCGCACGGAATCCTTCAGGACGATTTCCACATAGTCAAGCGCCCTGTTTCCGTCGGAGTCCTTGATATAGCCAAGTTCCGAATCGGGGATCGGGTCGTAGAAGTTGATGTTGTCTATAATCACCGTCGTATTCTTCACGGGATCGTAGACGATGATGGAACCGCCATCGACAACCTTGTCCGCAGTCACCCAAATCGTAACGGAACCGTCGGCATTGACGTGGATGGTATCGCTCGCATTCGGATTTTTGGGGTCAATCAAGGTCAGGCCCGAATTGGTCGCGAACACGAGACTATCCAGATCCGTTCCAAAATACTCCGCGATCTTTGCGGAATCGAGCGTAAGGGCAACCACCTGGCCTACGCGAGCGGAATCGAGATTCGAATTCACATGGAGATCGAGAGAAATGCTCGAGGGGTTATTCTCTTCCATGTAGTAGTTTTCGCCTATCTTGATCAGGCCCGTTCCGCTTGCAGAATCCACAGGAATGAGGACGACCACTTCCGAAACGATGGAGTCACCCTTCTCGAACTTGTCATCGGACGGATAGAAGTCGATGCCTCCGCTGCTGGAGAGGTCGAAATCCTCGAAGCCGACATATACCCTAGAGGAACTGGAGCCGAAATCGATATCCTCGGAACCGGCCTTGTTGCTCGAGGAGCTGACCGTCGAGGAACCGTCCGAACTTCCCGGATTTTCACCAGCAGACGAGCCGGGGTTGTTGCCGCTGCTGCTGCCCGGATTTTCGCCCGTAGAGGAACCGGGGTTGTTACCGCTGGAACTGCCCGGATTCTCGCCGGTAGAAGAGCCGGGATTGTTACCGCTGCTGCTACCTGGGTTTTCACCCGTAGAGGAGCCGGGGTTGTTACCGCTGCTGCTGCCCGGATTCTCGCCGGTAGAAGAGCCGGGGTTGTTACCGCTGCTGCTACCCGGATTCTCGCCCGTAGAGGAGCCGGGATTATTGCCCGAAGAACTGGACTTCGCGCTGCTGCTCGACTTGCCAGAACTGGAGCTCTTGCCGGAGCTGCTCGATTTCGCGCTGCTGGAAGACTCCTCGTAAGTAATACGCGAAGAACTGAAACCGACGCTGCTGCTCGAGAGATCCTCGTCCTCGCCCGTATTCGCACCGGTACGCACGACACCTGCACCCGAAAGCGGAGCCAGGTCATCGAGGAAGTTGTCTATCCACTGCAAGTGAACGAGCACGTTGTCGTTGATGTACTTGTTCGGGTTCGCCGCATAGTCCACGAACACGAGGTGACCCGTATTGCTAGCGACAAACAGGTGACCCATGCCATCGACCGTACCCTGGTCCAGACGCCAGCCAACATACGTTCCGTTGTCCTTGGTTCTCGGCAAGGTAAGGTGCGTAGAATCTTCTTCGAAGAAATAATCGCGCAAATCAATAAAAGCGACAACTTTTGCCGTCATTTTGTTGTTCTTTACTTCGGGCTTAATCTGTACAATGCGGGCACCACCGAACACGAAAATTGTCTCGGAATACGGGTCGTACGTACCGCCGTGCGCCCCTTCCAGGGAGTCTATCAAGATTTTCGTTTTTAGCTTCGTAATGACGGAATCGTCCACCTCGCCACCGATAGAATCCTTGTTCGATCTGGTCACCTTGGTCCAAACCGTATCGGTAACGTAGCCGAAATAGGCGCCAGCCCTCTTTTTCGCCTTGGATTCAGGAGAGCAAGGCGTTCCCGTGACGCTAGTTTCACAGCCTCCCCCAAAGTAGTCGGAATACGTGAAGAACGCATTGCCGTCCTTGTCCCATATAAGTGTCGCCAGTTTATCTTTTTTCAGGCGGTCCGAGGGGTCGGGCTCCAGCACCACCTTGTAGCCCTTGTCCGCAAAATTTTTCTTTTCGGGGTGATCCTTGTCTATCTTGGTCGAGAACCTGAAGAGGTAGCCGGGGATACCTGCCGCCCAGAGCCAATCCTGGTTCGGGTCCATCATCAAATGCCAGAAACCGTCCGTGCTGCCAAACGGGGTCGCAGTCTTCACAACGCACTTACCGCCTTCCTTCTTTGCAGTCTTGCTCACCTTGTGAATGTTTCTGCCCTGTGCCGCAACGAGGAGGTCTCCGTCCGGGTGATGCACGATACCATCAGCACCGACCATGCCGTCAGACGCATTCGAGGTACAGAGAGTCTCCTTATTGAGAAGCTGCAGGTAACCCGCGCCATCGTAATAGTAGCTCAGGTTCTTCACACGGTCGCTCTGGCTATACTTCGTATAATACAGGGTCGCCTTAGTGGAGGCGTGAGGAACAATATCGCCGACCTGCTGAATCCAGATACCGGTCGCCGGGTTTTCCGGCGCCGCAATGGTCCCTCCCGCAGCAAGGGCAGTCCCCGCAGCAGCGACACACATCAAGAACAATTTTGCCAACGTTTTCATAGCGTCAACCTCCGAAAAATTCTACTACCTGGAACGAATCTTGCGAGACCCGGTGATGCCCCAGTTGTAGAACCTTTCCACCTTGAAATTTTCCTTGGCACCGTAGACGCGAACCTTGAAGTGCGCGACATAGGCACCGACCGCCACACGCCTACCGTTGTCGGCAAGCATGTTCCAGCGCAAATACAGCTGATGGGGATTCTCGAAGCAGTTGCCATCGAACAAATCCTTGTCGTCGCAGCGAATCTTCTGCGAGGCTCCTGCGACATACGTCCCCAAATTCGTGTAGACGTGGAGTTCCCATTCGAGCCCGACCTTCGAGAGGTCCATCTCGCGGGAATCCTTTTCCATAATCGTAGAGAAGCTCACATCCATCAGCACGCCCAGGTTCTTCTTCGCCTCCTCGGAGGAAAGGTTGTCGGCGACATCGAAAGTAATGGCGTCCTGCGCCGACTCGTCAATATCTTCCCTCGAAGCAAAGGCGTAGTTCTGCATGATAACGCGCGGGTCGCCCTCGACCATTTCGGCAGGAGCAAGTCCCGAAGCACCGTTCCCATCCTTGTCGACAAAGCTCGCGCACTGCGTATCGAGTTTCACGGAATCGGCCGGATTCATGCGTTCCACAAGCCGCGTGCCGCTTTCCATGCGGATTTCGGCAGACTTGCCGTCGGCAGCCCATTCGACCGCAGAGAACGGAATCGACTTCCACTCGCCATCCACGTAGAACTGGAAGGCGTTCTCGAATTCGAGCGTGCTCACGTTCTTGTAGTCAATTGCTTCGGAGAACTCTATCTTGAACACGTCGGAGGCCATCTTCTGGTAGGACTCCGGCATGAGGAACGTTCCCGATATGACCGGCGCCATGCGGTCATTCATCGCGACTTCCTTCGTCACCTCCGAATCCTTCCCGTCCTTGGTCTCGGTGTAAGTGTAGGTGACGTAGCCATAGCGTTCGCCCTGCGCTGCGTAGCTCCTGTCGTCGACAGCGGTGAGCTTCTCCTTGATGGGATACTCGTCCTTCTTCAGGTTCAGGGCAAAGCCGACAACAGTGCCGTCGGCAGAAAGGGTCAGCATGTCGGGATCGGGTTCAATTTCCAGGACATTACCGTTGGTATCGAGCCAGTAGTAGCGGAAGGTCATTTCTTCGAGTTCCTTGCGAGTCAGCGCGTCATCGAACACGACCGAAGCGCTGTCCATACGTCCGTCGCCATCGCGGTCGAAGAAGGCGTTCTTCTCGTTGTCCGCATACCTGCGCCCGGATTTGCCGACGATTGCCGGATTGTTCTTGCCCGTCTCGTTGCCGTCCGCCGCCTTCACGAGGCCGTCGGGGCAGTCCTTCTTGCAGATAGTCGCAATCTGGATGGAATCGCCATACCGCACCAAGCCCTTATCGATGACGAACACCCAGCTCCTGCCGTCCTTCTCTATTGCCTCGAGGTAGACCGGAGCATCGTTCAAGAGGTAGCCCTTCCCTTTCGTCCAGTTCGTATCGACAGCCTTGTTGTAGAAGAGTTCGAGCGTGTCGGTCGAAGCATCCTTGTCGCCCGGAATAAGGTTCGCTGTCAGAATAACCGGGCCAATACGATCGACGAGCGCCTTCTGCGCATCACCCTTCGCGCCCGTATTCACCGAAGATATCTCGACCTTGAGCGAGCCCTCGCCCACATCCGCCGGGATACCCGTACTCACGTTGGTCAACTGCAGGACGCCGTTCTTCTTGGACCAATCCGACTCGCCCGTATGCTCCTTGAACTTGCCGCCGTCGGGCCAGTTATGGAAGAACGCCTCCATCTTCACGGAATCGAGGCGACCGGTGAAATACGCACCGATGCTGTCGCCCTTTCCGTCACCGTTCGTGTCGTAGATGAACGCGCTGTCGAGGATGGGCATGTCGGGATTCACGAACTGCAGGTCTCCCGGGAAAGTCTCGGTGACGATGAAGCCCGTGTCTCCTTCCGCTATCTCGTACTTGAAGGAACTGATGGTGAACGTGGGCCCATCGGTCACCGCCTTCGTCGCGCGGATGATGAACTCGGCGCGCCCCTTGTAGAAGTCGATCTGGTAGCCGAAAACCGTCTTCTGGAGTTCTATGCCGCTCACGCTGTAGTAGCGCAGGTTCTCGCCCGCCGCAAGCGACTGGATGTAGAAAGATTTTTCGTTCACGGCAGTATCGGTCTTGGCGGAATCGGGGCCTATCGGGATATAGGCGCGCACGTAAATTTTGACCTCGTCACCCACCTCGAGCTGAATCTTGGTTTCACTGTCCACAGGATGGTCGCATTCCTCGTCTAGGCAATACTGAATGCCCGGCACGTAGAAGTTGTAGACTCGGGCAACATTGAAATCCGCATCCGGCCTGAGCGCCGTTCCGACAGCCACGTTGTAGACAGGGAATTTCGCTTCGGCCACTACACGTACAATCCCGCTTGCACCGGAATTGACTTTTTCCATGTGGGTCACCTGCGGCATCCCTTCCGAAACGAGCTTTACGGCTACGGAATCGGAAGACGCCTTCGGGGCATAGATGTAGAAATCCGTATTCGGGAGCGCGTTTGCCGAAACGGGATCCTCTTTTTCGGGCACGACAAACAGGCCGAGAGCCTTCGTGATTTTCGTCTGCAACAGCTGGTAGGCGCAGCGCGGGTCCGGGGCGTCGCCCTCGTAGTCGATGCAGTCGATCGATTCCTGCGCCAAAAGCCCTGCAGGGAGCAACAGCAACCACAGGAAAAGGAGCGGAAAATGTCGATTCAGGAACTGCATAAAAACCTCAAAAACACGGCCTATACACCAAGTACGACCATTACATTATAAAATGTATCTTTTTTTTTGGAAAATAGAGGCTCGTTTCTATTCCACTTTGGAATAGAAAACGGCCAAAATCAGTGATTTTGCATACATTTTGAATACAAGTCGAGAACTATCGTATCCATAAACAGCCATCCCCTCCCGACCAGGCGGAAAATGCCATCCGACATCTCGGCAAACCCCTCCGAAATCCACCTCGAAAAAACGCTTCCCGGGACACTAAAGCCGAGCCTTTCCAAACCCTCCAGGCTCATGCCGTACTTTGTCCGTAACGACAACTGGATGAATTCCGCGGCTCCGTCCTCGGGCGTGAGCGTATCGAGCGAAAGTCCCGACTCGGGACACCCCGCCTTCACGTAGTCCCGCCACTTCGCATAGCGTTCCGGGGCATAAAAGCGGACCCCGCCCAAAAAGCCGTGCGCGCTGGGTCCGAAGGCCAGGTATTCACCCCGTTTCCAGTAGTTCAGATTATGCAGGCTTTCCTCGCCTTCGCGGGCAAAATTCGATGTCTCGTAGCGTCCGAAGCCCCGTGTTTCAAGGCATTCCACGCCCCGCAGGTACATGTCCGCATACAGGTCCTCGTCCACCGATTCAAGCCCCTTCGCGATACGCAACCCGAGCCGGCGCGAAGGGTCAATCTTCAGCCCGTAGAGGCTTATGTGCCCGACACCGCTTTCCGCAAGCCAGGCAGCATCTTCCACGACATCTTCCACGGTCTGCCCCGGCAAATCGAACATGAGGTCAGCATTGACCCTCAGCCGCGACTCCCCCACGAGCCGTTCGAGGGCGCGGATACCCGTTTCCACGTCGTGATGCCGCCCCACGCGGTCGAGCAGACGCTGATGCAAGCTCTGGAGCCCGAGACTCGCCCGCGTAATTCCCGATTCCAGGGCCACCGCCACGCGCTCAGCGTCGCAGGACTCGGGATTGAACTCCATCGTCGCCTCGCGGAGCGCCCCCATCGGGACTCCGGCCCCCGCAATCACCCCGAAAAGGCGAGCCAAGGCATCGGGCGAAAGCACCGATGGGGTCCCCCCGCCTATGTAAAGCGTCTCGACCCGTTCAAGGAGCCCCGGACGCCTCCCGGCAAAGGTGCTCATTTCGGCCTCTATCAAGTTCAAATATTCCAACTGCAACCATTCCGGGGCCGGAAACGCATGAAAATCGCAATAATCGCAGATTTTCTTGCAAAAAGGGACATGTATATATAGGCCGAGCATCAAAATTCCAATTTTTTGATAATTTTAGACATCCGTTTTGTAAAAATTTAATTTATAATCGTAAACATGGAAGAGCAGAAAAAAGACAATTTCGCGCAAAGGATGAAAAAGAGGCTTCCCCTCTTTGTTTTTCTTGCTATCGCGACCACCTGTTTCTTCCTCGCGTCGTCGCTTCTCCTGGACGATTCCTACAAGGACATCATCCTCATTTCCATGGTCTGGGCGCTCCCCCTCTTCATCCACTGACTCCAATGGCTATATCGCGACAGACAGAAAGAAAGTTCAGGGCCGTCTGCTATTACGTCTTTTGCTGGATCCTTGCGGCCGTAGGCACAGACGTGCTCATCATGTATGCGCAACATGCCCAGATCGACGGCGTGCACCTGCTCCAGATGCTACAGTTCGCCCTTTTCATGGGACTCTCTCACGGCGTCTACGACATCCTCATCCTGAAGGACGAGATGGACTGCCGGGCCGTATGGAAGGCCCTGATGCTGCGGTCGGCCTACTTCATCAGTGCCATCTCTTCGAGCATCATCCTCTGCACCCTGCTTTTCAGAATAAAGGACGGAGAAGGAATCGTAAACGAGGAGGGGCTCGCAAGCGTCATCGCAGAGTTCCGCGACCCGGAAACGCAAGTTCGGATTTTCCTATTCTTCGCGCTCGCAAGCCTTATCACCTTCATCCGCAGCGTCCACAAGAAGTTCGGCACGCGCGTTTTCTGGAACACCCTGCTCGGCAAGTCGCAGGAGCCACTGGAAGAGAACCTCATCTTCATGTTTATCGACCTGAAGAATTCCACCGAACTAGCCGAAGAACTGGGGCATGTCACCTACAGCAACTTCATGAAGGACTACTACAAGCTGCTTTCGAACTGCTGCGAGGAAAACCAGGGCGAAATCTACCAGATTGCAGGTGACGGAGCGTTCCTGACCTGGCCCATGTCCGCCTGCAGGACCAAGGCGCGCCCCGTGGACTGCTTCTACGACTTCAACGAATGCCTCGAGAAAATAGCGCCCAAGTTCATCAAGAAGTACGGCCGCGCCCCGAAATTCAAGGCCGGGGCCCACTGCGGCACAGTCATCTCGACCGAGGTCGGCAACTTCGGAAGCGAGATGGCCTATCACGGCGACGTGCTGAACACCACCAGCCGCATCCAGTCGCTCTGCGCCAAGCTCGGGCAGGAATTCCTGATTTCCGAGGACCTCTACGCCATGCTCCCGCGCCCCCTCCCCCACGGCTACATGAGCAAGAAGGAAGGTTTTTTCGAATTGAGAGGAAAAAAGCATGAAATTTTGATTTTTTCTCTGCAAAGACCCTTGACAAGCCTAAAATAATATTCTATAATTGGTCTCACCTCGCGGGAATAGCTCAGTTGGTAGAGCACGACCTTGCCAAGGTCGGGGTCGAGGGTCCGAGTCCCTTTTCCCGCTCTAAAAACAAAGAAGACGCTTTTAAGCGTCTTTTTGTTTTTTAAGTACAGGGAAAGGGATGCACACGAGACCCCTTGGGGTCGAGGGTGCGGCAAAAACCTCCGTGCGCGAAGCGCATGCAATAGGAGGTTTTTGAGCTTGATGCGAGCCTGCGAGCATCGAGCCCGAAGGGTTGTCAATCAGCCGCGCCAGCGGAGTCTGATTGACAACATTCCCTTTTCCCGTACCCCTCCTTCCCCCACCCACCACATTCTTCCAAACCCCATATAAACTAAAAATCCCCGCCCGGACCGGGGCGGGGATCAAAACATACCTTTTCAACTACGCCGGCACGAGGTCGGGGCGAGCAGCCATCTCGTCTAGCTGTATCTGGTGCAACACAGCACGGCCCTCGACAAGGCTCTTCTGCACGTCGATGATACGCTGGTTGCTTGAGCCGCGGAACTTGAGTTCGAGCGACTTCTTCGCCATGACGAACGGACCGTCGATAAGGATATCGGCAAACGAAAGAAGTTCCAGGAAATCCGGTTTTTCTTCCCAGTGCTGCTGCAGATACTCGAACGTGTAACCCGTAAAGATGACAAGGTTGAGTCCGCGTTCCTTGATTTCGCGGGCAAGCGGGATAAGCGCCGCCGCCTGGTCCATCGGGTCTCCGCCACTGAAGGTGATTCCGTCCAGGAGCGGGTTCTCGTCGATCATCGAGAGGATTTCTTCGATATCAATAAAATGACCCCCGTTGAAATCGTGGGTCTG
Organism: Fibrobacter sp. UBA3718; assembly: GCF_002371935.1. Lineage (NCBI taxonomy): Bacteria > Pseudomonadati > Fibrobacterota > Fibrobacteria > Fibrobacterales > Fibrobacteraceae > Fibrobacter > Fibrobacter sp. UBA3718. The sequence continues at coordinate 296,639 of NZ_DFHR01000024.1, forward strand.
GGGATTCTGGCACCCGGGGCAGTTGTGATGGCACCCCTGGGTAAAGATGGTCATGCGGATCCCGGGACCGTCCACGAAGGATTCGGGCTCGATTCCGGCAATCCGCAAGCGCGGGTATTCGTCCATATTATACGCTGTGCTTTACGCGGTCGTTGACTTCGGCGCGCTTCGCGTTATTGAAGCGGTCGACTGTACCCACGAGGTAGCCCGTGATGCGGCGGATGCGTTCGAAGCAAACGCCTTCTCCATACAGATTCATTTCTCTTTCTGACATTTTTCACTCCTTGATAGTTTGTTTTAATTCCTGTGATTAGCGGATGCCCTTGAACGCCGGCATTCCCGGGTAGAGCCTGCGCAATTCCTTCAGTTTCTCTTCCGAGATGGCATGGCCATCGCTACGTCCGCAACGGGGGCAGCTGTCGCCGATAACGCCCACGAAGCCGCAGACGGGGTCGCGGTCAACCGGGTGGTTGATGGAGCCGTAGCCGATGCCCGACTTCGCCATGTGATGCACAATCTTTTCGAAGGCATCGAGGTTCTGCGTCGGGTCGCCGTCAAGTTCCACGTAGCTGATGTGGCCCGCGTTGGTGAGCGCGTGGTAGGGGGCTTCGAGCGAAATCTTCTTGAACGCCGAAATCTTGTAGTACACCGGCACGTGGAACGAGTTGGTGTAGTAGTCACGGTCGGTGACGCCCTTGATTTCGCCGAACTTCTTCTTGTCCATGCGCACGAAGCGGCCAGAAAGGCCTTCGGCAGGCGTTGCGAGCAAGCTGAAGTTGAGGCCGAGGCGCTTGGATTCCTTGTCGCAGAAGTCACGCATGTGGCCCACAATCTTGAGGCCAAGCTGCTGGGATTCCTCGGATTCGCCATGGTGCTTGCCCGTGAGCATCACGAGTGTTTCGGCAAGGCCGATAAAGCCGATGGAGAGCGTGCCGTGCTTGATGACTTCGCCCACCGTATCTTCCCAGCCGAGCTTCTCGGAATCGATCCACACGCCCTGTCCCATGAGGAACGGGAAGTTCTTTACCTTGCGGCGGCTCTGGACGGCGAAACGTTCCATAAGCTGGTCGCTCACAAGCTGCATCATGCGGTCGAGTTCCTTGAAGAACAGGTCCACGGACTTCATCTTGATGGCGATACGCGGAAGGTTGATGGAGGTAAAGCTCAGGTTGCCACGGCCATACGAAATCTCACGGGTCGGGTCGTAGTTGTTGCCGATGACGCGCGTGCGGCAGCCCATGTAGGCGATTTCGGTTTCCGGGTGGCCTTCCTTATAATACTGGAGGTTGTAGGGCGCATCCTGGAAGCTGAAGTTCGGGAACAGGCGCTTCGCGCTCACGCGACAGGCGAGCTTGAACAGGTCATAGTTCGGGTCGCCCGGATTGAGGCTGATGCCTTCCTTCACGCGGAAAATCTGGATCGGGAAAATAGCCGTCTCGCCACCGCCCAAGCCTTCTTCGGTGGTGAGCAGCAAGTTGCGCATCGCCATGCGGGCTTCGGGCTCGGTGCACATGCCATAGTTGATGCTACTGAACGGAGTCTGCGCACCGGCGCGGCTGTGCATGGAGTTCAGGTTGTGGACAAACGCTTCCATCGCCTGGAAGGTGGTCTTGTCCGTCTCTTCGTAAGCCATCTTCTCGGCAAACTTCTGGGCCTTCATCACGATTTCGGTATCGAAGGTCTTGGAAAGTTCGCGGGCTTCCGCTTCCACGAACTTCTCGTTCGGCACGAGCGTCGCGACCATGCCCATCTCCGCCATTTCGGCGTGGAGCTTCTTCACCACCGGCTGGATTTCTTCTTCGGTCTTGCCGGTAAGGAGGATGAGAGCCTTCACCATGTTCGAGAGGTAGGCCTTGCGATAGGTAATGCGCACGCCGTCGGCCATGGCATAGTCGAAGTTCGGAATGGACTGACCGCCGTGCTGGTCGTTCTGGTTACTTTGTATGGCAATCGCCGCGAGGGCCGCATAGCTGCGGATGTCCTTCGGTTCGCGGAGATGACCGTGCCCCGTATTGAAGCCGTTCTTGAAGAGCTTCTTCAGGTCGATCTGGCAGCACGTCATGGTAAGGGAATAGAAATCCAGATCGTGGATATGGATATCGCCTTCCATGTGGGCGCGGCTATGCTCGGGCTTGAGCATCATCATCGTGTAGAAGTGCTTGGCGGATTCGCTACCGTACTTGAGCATGGTGCCCATGGCGGTATCGCCGTCAATGTTCGCGTTTTCGCGCTTGAGGTCGGATTCCTTCGCGGAGCTGAACGTGATGTCACGGAGCGTGTGCATGAGGCGCGTGTTGACTTCGCGGATGCGGGTGCGTTCGGCACGGTAAAGGATGTAGCTCTTGGCCGTATCGGCATAGTTGTTGTCGGTAAGGGCCTTTTCGACGGCGTCCTGGATTTCTTCGATATCCGGCTTGGTCTTGCCTTCGGCCTCGAGGCGGCCCACCGCATAGGCGGCTACCTTCAGGGCAGTACTGCTCAAAATGTCTTCTTGGCCAAGGAGGTCCATCTGCTCCTGGGAGGCCTTGATCTGGTCCTTGAGTTCACCCGATGCGCGGAAAGCCTTAACAATGGCGTCTGCAATCTTCTCGATGTTGAACGGCATTTCGCGGCCGTCGCGCTTCTTGACTGTAAAAATCATCACCTATCCTTCAAATCCCTTAACTAAGCCCTAGTCAAAAGACGTTTGTTCAAAATAAGCCTGTTTTCCTTTTTTCTACTATATCTTGTGTTCAACACCAAACCAATAACACAAGATATAGACATAAGATAATAAAAAGATTTTGGAAATGGGAACTTTTTTTCATAAATTCCCGTAATTTTTTTGTAATATAGAGGCAAACTATCAACACGGCCCCAAAACCGGAATCCGGACCACCACCGCAGGTCGGGTTTCGAGTGGTCCAAGTCCCTATTGCACAAACATTTAGCTGTTTCCGGAGCGTAAAAAATCTATTCACACCCCAAAAAGGGGCTTTTTTCACAAAACCGAGTTGACAAGCTGCCGCAGCCGAGCGGTATTTTTGGAGGCTATTTTATCTCGGCCATGATGGCCAAATACGCCGAGACGGAGACGGAATCGGCGATATTCATCTTGGATTCCGAAGAACCTGCCATCAGTATGTCATACGCCGGCAAGGACTTTCCCCTGGCCTTGCGCAAAGAAAGGTCGTTGTAGCGAGCACCGAGAACGGTCCCGCCAAACTCGTCTACGGGCTTGTTGCTCACCGCAACGACCTTGTTCAAGGAACCGCCAAAGCCCTCGGCAATCGCCTTGGCGCGCGCCATCGCCTTTTTCCCAGCAATGTTTACGACCTGCACCCTGAGCGAATCCTCGTTCTTCAGAACAGGCTCGGCTTTAAACACGTTAACGTTTTCTAGACCGACAATTCCATCCAGGAACGCACCGGCGGCGTCCTTGGATGTAAAGTTGACCGTAACCCTCTGGGTCGCCAAAAAGACATTCTTGGACGATTCGTTGCCGTAAAACTCGTACTTCTGCTTTTTGCGCAGCGTCATGGACTGCGCCTCTATCTCCGATTCGGCAACGCCAAGGCCTTTCGCCATCTGCACCACATCACCACGACGCACATTCATCTGCTTAAAAAGCTGTTCCTTGTCAGTTCCATCGAACATGATATTCGCGATTACGACAAACTTGTCTGCAAGAAACTTCTTGTGCTCGACCTGGACAACGCGGACATACGACTTTCCGCTACTTTCCATACCATCCAGGGAAAGCGTCGCCATAAGCGATGCCGACACCTCCACGGAATCCGAAGAACTCAACTTTTCCACTTCCGAAGAGCCTTCCACGGAAATTACCTTCCCAATATTCGCGCCAACACTCTGCGCGTTCACTTCGGCCTGGCGGGACGCCTTTTTGCAGGCGCTCTTGATAACGTCAACCTCTAGCGTTTCGGCATTCTTGAGCCGCGACTGCGTGGACACGTTATCGACAAACGCAAAACTGGCCAAGTCGAATTCCAGGGAATCGGATTCCTGCTTGCTATGCGAAATAACCTTTACCATCTGCGATGCCGTATACCCCAGAAAAAACCTCTTGCCCTTTGCATAATCCCATTCCTTCTCGAGCGACGTGCTGAGAAGTTCGTACCCCTGCGGGCCTACGGAATGCTTCTGCAGCAGGGCGAGAATCTTTTCACGGCTCTCGTTCAAGCGCTTGTAAGCGACATCCTTGTTCTTGTCCTTCAGAACCATCTTGAAACTGGTGACATACTCGTCGGCGAGAAAGTTCTTCGTCTCCTCGCTCGAGACGGTCACGCCACCTAAAGGCTGTCCCTCCTGTTCCGGAGCCGGTTCCAGGGACGATACCTTCGTTTGTGCAGAAACGTCGGAGGCGCGCCCGATACTGAGTGAAAGCACGAGACACACGAACGCAAGCACGATGATGACGACGTATGATACTTTGTTCTGCATAGGGCACTCCTTTTTGAGATTTCCTTTTCAATCTACACAAAAAAGAATCCCAAAAGCAACGGCTCTCGGGCAAAAAGAATTTTACCGGTTCTTATAGTCTAAACTAGAATATGGCTTTTATTTCTTTGCAAGCAGCATCGCAGAGAACTTCAGCACGACCGCGACGAGCACGGTGGTCGTCATGCTGATGAACGGCATCCACGGCCAGCTGAAGATTCCACCAAGAACCGCAGGCACACCAAAGGCGGGAATGCCTTGAATAAGCACGAGACTCCCCATGCCGCAAACGACGGCAACAATCACCTGCCAGCTCTTGAGGCCCTTCACGAAGAAGGCGAGCAGGAACATGCCGAGGAGCGGGCCTGTAAAGAGTCCGGTAAAGAAGAGCGCATTCTTGAGGAGGCTCCCCTGCTGCGTCGCGGCAAACAGAGCGAAAAACACGCCGAGCACGCCCCACACGACCGTCCAGATTTTAGCACGTTTGAGTCCGCCCATTCCGGTAGATTCGTCCCAGCCGAGAAAATCCCGTTCGGATGTATTGCTGAGCGAATTGATGGAACTGGAAAGGCTGCTCATGGCGGCGGCACAGATGGCGGCGACAATCAAGCCGGTCACGCCTACCGGAAGCCCGTTTACGATAAAATAAGGGAATACATCGTTCTGGCCGACGCTCTCGGGAAGGGCGGCAACATGCGAAACCTTGTAATACACATAGAGTGCAGCACCTACCCAGTAGAAAAGAATCGAGACGAAGCAACCTAGCACCATCGAGAGGATGCTGGAACGGTTTGCCGCCTTCACGTCCTTGCAGCTCAGATAACGTTGTACAAACTGCTGGTCGCATCCGCGGATGGCAATTTCGAGAATGGCATAAGCAAAGCCCGCCGAGACAAGTGTGCGCGCATTGGAAACATCAAGACTTGCGTCCCACCACTTTGTCTTGCCCGCCTCGCTCGCAAGGGCAGCCATTTCGCCGAAACCGCCAACCGCATTCGAGATAAGCACGAGCACTAGGACGCCGCCGCCGAAAAACACACAGAACTGCATCACGTCGGTCCAGATGACCGCCTTGATTCCGCCAAACCACGTGTAGAAAATCGCGACCGCAGCGCTTACCACGATAGCCAGTTTAAGGTCGACGTGGAGGATTTGCGCAAGCACAAGCGACGGCGCATAGAGCAAAATTCCCGTGCGCAGCAGCAAGTGCAGGCTGTAGAAAACAGCCGCAAGACGACGCACCGTCTTCGAGCCAAACCGCACCTCGAAAAGTTCGTATGCACTGGAAATGCCCGACGTGCGGAAACGCGGGATAAACACGAAACCCACGACGACGATACTCAGGAGAGCTCCTATCTGGAACATGAGGAACGTCATGTTGTCGCCGTACACGTCGGCGGGCGCACCGAGGAAAGTCGTCGCGCTTACGGAAGTAGCGATGAGGCTAATGCCCACGGCGACCCACGGAATGGATCCGCCACCGAACATATATTCCTTGAGGTTCTTGTTGCCACGGGAAACCCAGAGACCAATAAGCAGAGAAAGCAGCAGGTATGCCGCAAGAACAAGCCAGTCAACAGCGGTAAACATAAATCGGGGTTACGCCTTGAGCGATGAAGTTAGGACCGGGATGTCGTCGTCCGTTTCGGGAGCAGGCTCGAGCGGCAATTCCGTATACTGGATAACCTGATTTCGACCACCTTCTTTCGCCTTGTAGAGCGCCTGGTCCGCATAGGTCACCGCCTTCTTCATGTCGTGGAATTCCGGAGTCACGAGGAAGGCGCCAATACTCACCGTCACGCGGAGCGGGTCCTGCTGATGTACATCGAATTCCAGCTTCATCACCGCATGGCGAATTCGTTCGGCGGTTTCGATCATGCCCTCGGGAGTCGTGTCGATGAGGCCCACAACAAATTCCTCGCCGCCATAGCGTGCGACGACATCGATTTCCTTGCGGATTTCTCCACTGATAGCACCAGCGATTCCCTTGATGACCACGTCACCAATCGGATGGCCGTAAGTGTCGTTCACGCTCTTGAAGTGGTCGATGTCCATCATCAAGACGCCAATGTTATACTTCTGGCGGTCAGCGCGAATCTTTTCGGTACGCAAATTCTCGTGCAACGTGCGGTGGTTGATAAGGCCCGTAAGGCCGTCGCGGGTTGCCAGATCCTTGCCGCGTTCGAACTGGCAGGCACGCGCATAGGCAAACCCGGCGACCCCCGCAAACGCCTTGAGCAAGTTCATCTCGTGCTCAGTATAGCGGTCGCTCTTGCGACTTTCGAGGCAAATAGCGAGCTCCGCCTGTTCCGTGTTCGCATCCGAAGGCACCGGCATTACGAACAGCTGGCGGATTTCCATGTTCTTCTTTTCCTGGTTGTCGATGCGCGGGATATAGGCGTTGAACGAGGACTGGTTGAAGGTGCGTTCTACAGGGCGGTTGTGGTAGAGCGCGAGGATCGCGAGTCCCTTGTCCGAAAGCGAGAACTTCTTGCCAAAGAACTGGTCGGCATCGATTCCGTCGCAGCAGACCACATGGCCGACACGTTCCTGGTGAAGGTTGTTGTCGTCCTGCTTGTCGAGGGCAAGGAGCATCATGCGGTCAAACGGGATATTCCCCTTGACATACTCGAAAATCTGGCGGTAAATATCCTTGACCGTCATGTTCTTGAAGAACTGATGCTGATAGTGGTAAAGGACGCTGAACTGCTGCTGCTCGATGTAGTTCTTGGCGGAAGCAAAACTCTTGAAGTAGAGGGCGTAGAGCGTACTTGCGATATAGGTAAGCGCCTGCGCCGTCTGGTGGCCAAACGCATTGGGATAGAGCGAGTCCATCACGAGCGCCCCCACACGATTCTTGCTTCTGTCGAGCATGGGAACCGCCACCAGTGACCTGATCATCGGATTGTCGATGTAGTAGAGCAGGCTCTTGCCGCCGGAAAGGTCTCCTTCGAGAAGGCGGTTCACGTCGAGGCGGAACAGCTGGCTGATAAGTCCGGAATTCTCGGTAATCTTCACATCGGTCGCCACCTGCGCGTTCGGGTCGGTGCTTGCGTAGGCACGGATTCCCCATTCCTTCATGGAATTGAGCGGAGAGAAAACCACAACCGTATGGACATTGGGGACAACCCGCTTGAGCCCTTCGAGCATATCGCCAAACGCCTTTTTCACGTCGGCATCGGCCCGCGCCCACACCTGGTTCACGCGGAGGGTAGAACCGGGCTCATTGTAGTCGGCGGCAGAATCATCGAAGGAATTTTTTAGTTCGGGGGTTACAGCGGGGGCTATCCCCGTCGCGCGCATGGCGCGGGTCACCACCGGAAGCGAGGCCGTCTTACCGCCCGGAACCCGGGGCAAGTTCATATAGCCGAGCGCGGCGGCGACACCGGCAAACGGAATCAGGAACAGGAGAAGCCCGCCCTGGAACGAAAGTCCCAGCAGCAATCCTGCAACGACAAACAAAATTATGGACATCAGCATCCGACCCTCTACAGCCTAAACGAACGGTAAAGCATCAGACAAGCTACGCCGCCATAAATAATATGGCTTATCCAGGCCGCCAGAAACGGCGTCAAGGCACCATTTTCGCCCATCTTCAGCCCAATCCGTTCAAGGATATAATAGCTAAAAACGAGCAAAAGGCCAACACCGAACTTCTGGGAAAGCCCCCCAGAGCGGCTATAACGATGGCAGAGCGCCGCCCCGATCAAAAGGACAATCAGGTTCATCCAGTGCGCAGAGAGCTTGAAATGGAGCGCAGTCTCCATAACCCGGGTGTCTTCGCCCGAGCGCTTGAGCACCTCGATGCGCTGCTTGACCATTTTCGAATCCATCTCGTCGGAAACCTGGCGTTCGTTAATCAAGTCCTCAGGCCGAGTAAACACCTTTCCCCGCATCTTCTCGCGCACAAGGGGCATGACCGTCACAGTGCCGTCCTTGTTGAAGATGCGCTTCATGCCGCGTTCGAACATCCAGTACGACTCGTCCGCAAAAGTCTTCATCACGCTGTCGCGGGCGGCACTGTCGAGGGATGCCGTATCCGGTTCCACCCAGCGGACCGTCTTGGCGTCGTAACGTTCCACGAGCCTTCCCTGCTCGCGCAAGAGCAGCACCACGTCGCGTCCCGTCCTGGATTTCCCCGAATAGAACTTGAAAAACCAGCTTGCGCGTTCGCTGTCGATAAAGGTAAAATCGTTCTTTTCCTTGATGCGCGGGTTCTTCTTTTTCTGCGCATTCGTCTCCATGATTTCCAGGCGTTTGTGGTTTGCATCGGGAAGCCAGAGTTCGCTCATCTCGTAGGAACCGACCGAAGCGAGAACGCCCAGAAAGAAAATGGGGAATAGGGTCTTGAGAGGGCTCTGCCCGGAGCTCTGCATAGCACTCATCTCGAGGTGCCGAGCCATGTTGCCCACCGAAGCGAGCACTGCAATAAAAAGCGACACCGGGGTAATGAGATAGAGCATGTACGGAATGTAGCTCACATAGTAATCGACAGCATCCTTCGTATCGCGCGCAAGCCACGTCTTGATGTTTCCGACAAAGTCGATGACCGCGAACATGAAGATGGCCCCGATCGTCACGATAAGGAACATCTTCAAAAAATTCCAGACAAGGTAACGAGAGAATTTCACGCATGCCCCCTGCCGATAGAACGGAACCAGCGACCGATGGCACGCATCGCCCTGAAAAATTTCGAATCCCCCGTAAAGCGGTCCCGGACCATCGCGATGGTAATGAACACGCCGAACGCCCCAATAATCATGTTGGAAGACCACATGGCAAGTTCCGGCGAGATGATGAGTCGGTCAGCCAGGTTCTCCCCGCCGATAAGGCAAATCCAGTAGATGACGAAAAAGGCAAGGCTGTAGATGATTCCCGTGCCAATGCCTCCCTTGCGCGCCATAATCCCGAGCGGCGCCCCGATCAGGATAAAGATAAAGCAGGCAAAGGAAGTGCTGAACTTCTTGTGGATTTCGACAAGGTATTGCGCCTCGCGCTTTTTTTCGGATTCCATGCGCCCCCAGAGGCGTTCTGTCGTGCGGAGTGCGCTGATTTCCTGAAGACGCATCTTCTGTAGCGACCGCCGGGCTTGGACCGAATCAAGTTCGGCAATTCCTTCCGCATCCGCCGGGAGAATACTGTCGCCCAACACGGAAGCCTTAGCATCTGCAAGAGTGGATAGTCTGACTTTCATGGCCTGTTGCGAGACCGTATCATACTTCGCGCGAGCCTCGTTCACCACGTCCATCATCATTTCGACAGGCATCTCGCGGTCGCTCCTATAGCTGCGGCTACGGCGTTCCAGACGCTCATCTACATTCTGCATGGCGAGGTCCTGCGAAAAGAACCGGATGCGGAAGTAGTTTTCGGGCTTATCAGGGTCCACGATATGCGTCTCGCCACTGCGCAAACGGAACATGAGCGTCGCCCCGTTATCCACGTAATCCAGCGTCGCACTGTCGGCATAGACCACGCGCGGAGGGCCCTTGCGTTCCATCTCGTACACCTGGATGCCGTAAAGCACACCCGAAACCGGGTCGATGCGGTTCACCCAGAGCTGCACGTCGGGAAACTGCGTAATCAGGCGCCCGGCATCGACAAACACGTGCGGTTTCTTGCGCGAAATGGCATTCATCAGTTCCACCGAACGGTGATTCGCCTCGGGCAGCACCCAGTTGTTGAACAGCACCATCAGAACCGAAAGGAGCATCGCGACAAGCATCACCGGACGCATCAGGGACAAGGGCGAGACTCCCGCCGCCTTTACCGCCGTAATCTCGTGGTCGCCAGAAAGGCGCCCGAAGGCCATAAGACACGCAACAAGCACGGCCATCGGGATCGAGAGCGAAAGCATCCAGGCGAGGTTCAACGCAAAAATTTCAAGGACAGTCGATGCGGGCAGTCCCTTGGACAGGACGTTGTCCAGAATTTTCACGAGAAAATCGACGACAAACAAAAACGTTATGCCGAAAAGCGCCGCCATAAAGGGGCCAATGAGTTCTTTCAACACATAACGGACTAGAATCATTTTTCTTTTCGGTAATATTTTTCTACTTTGATAAGCGAAAGTTAGAATTAACCAAAGAAAAAGAATGAACCACATCGCAAAGACAGCCCTGTTCTCAAGCATTTTTTTCGCATTGACCCTCTTTAGCGGCTGCGCATCGTCCGATGGCGCAAAGAAAACACACACGCAATTCTGCAAGGAAAAGTTCGACAAGGCCGAGGAGCTCTTCAAGAAAGAGAAATACGGACGCGTCATAGACAAACTTGAAGAAATCATGAGCTATTGCGCAGGGACTGGCTACCTGGAACAGACGTCCTTCCTTCTCGCCGAAAGCTACTTCAATCTGGAAGAATGGATCGACGCCCGCGGAGAGTACGGAAGCTTCATCACGAACTTCCCCGGATCCCCCTTCGTGGAGACAGCCGAATTCAAGAAGGCGATTGCTTCGTTCAACATGGAATTCCGCGTGAGCCGCGACGAGGCGAACACCACCATCGCAATGAAGGATTTCGAGCGCTACCTGTCGAACCACCCGGATACGCCGCTCCGCGACTCCATCAACTACTACTACGGGCTCCTCATCGAACGCCTTGCCGAAAAAGAATTCCAGACTGCGCGCCTCTACCTGCGCATGGACAAGCCTCAGGCAGCCGTCATCTACTTCAAGGAATTCCTCGAGACATACCAACAGTCCAAGAGGCGCAAGGAAGCGCTCTTCCTCACCTCGCAGGCCTATACCGACCTCGACCAGTTCGAAACCGCCCGCGAATACCTCGCTCTTGCCAAGGAAGAACTCAAAGAAGACGACAAGGACGGGCAAAAGCTCCTCGCGAAGACCGAGAAGAAAATCGCGAAGGCCGAGAAGAATTTTGAAAAGCGCATGAAGAAGGATTCCGAGAAGAAACGCATCCAGAAAGAAGAGAAGACCCTTTTCTACTAGCGATTCGCCAGGCGCCCGGTGGTTGGCATGAAGAACTTCCTGAAGATACTGTTCGCACTCCTCATCGTCTCGACGGCCTATGCCGACGAGGAAGTGAGGGTCGAGCACGACAACTCGCGCCTTTCCATATTCATGCAGCCAGCGATTTCGTTCCTGAGTTTCGACGAACGTGAATACTTCCAAAAGGCCATCGACACCATCTACGCCGACTTCAGGGCGCAGGCCGTCGACAAGGAAGAATCGCTCAGCGTCGCAAAGCAAAACTTCCAGAAGGTCAACTTCTGCTTCCCCGTCATGGGTGGCATCCAGTTCCAGGTGCACAAGGACCACTTTCTGAGTGCCGGAATCGGATTCATCTACGACAAGGAATCCGTCGTGCTTACCGACCGCAAGAACAAGGCGCACAACTATAGCTACACAATCCAGGGCGTGCCCATGTTCCTCGAATACAGGCTCGCCATTCCCACAAGCCTCATCACGCTTTCGAACGGTTCGCTCTTCAGCATCGGAGTCCGGTGGTACTGGACTCTTCCCGGCACCGAGATCTACACCACCTGGGGCAAGCTCGAAGCAGAAAACAGCCCGTTGGGCGCCGGGTTCGGAGTAAGTCTCGGCTACCTGGTCACCAGTTGGAACGGATTCAACATCTACGGAGACATCGGGTTCAGTTCCATCTCCGTCGAATCCAAGGAACGCTTCGCCGACATAGTTCCCGACGGCCCCGAAGAAAAAGCCAAATGGAACATCGGCGGACTGCAACTGCAGATCCGCGTGAGCTTCGGCCTGTGGAACAAGCCCAAGGAACCACTCCTGCCAAAGAGCAGAACCGAAAACGAAACGGCACCGGCAATTCCTGTCGAAAGCACTCCCGCACAAGGGAACGCGGCCGCGGCCGGCCCGACTGGCGAAGGGACGGGCACCTCCGAATCAACGACGGCCAAGGAGCCTGCGGCCGAAGCCCCCAGCGCTCAGGAACCAGAACAACCCGCAAGCGAAAAAGCAAAGGCGGAATAAATGAGTTTCTGGCCGGGGGAAAAACTGCGTTACGCCGAAACGCACTTCAAGTTCAGGCTTCCGTGGTCACTTCTATACAGGCCGTGGCCCGAAATCATCGTAGACGCGCCGTTCCAGTTTATACCCGGCGAAGAGCCAACCCTATGGATTGTCGTGCGTGATGCGCACCGATTCCCGACGCTTATCGAGAAAGCGGAAATCAATGGCAAGAACTTTGATTTAAACATTCAGGCGGAAGAACAATTCGGCTTTTACCCTATCAAGCTTGGGCACCTGGAAGCGGGCGTTCACGAACTGAACTGCAGGATTTATGCAAAAAGAACCAGCGAAGACGGGAAAAGTTGCGCGACCAAGATTTTCAACCGTTGGAATTATCCCGGATTAAAGCCCAAGCCGCTCAAAATTCACGTACTCGCGGAACAGCCCCCGAAGGCACCCGGATTTGTCGCCGGCGAGATGCACTGCCACACGCGATTCTCCTGCGACCACGTGGAACACGGAGCATCCCCTGCCGTATTGCAACAGGCGGCAAAGGCAGTCGGGCTTGATTTCGTAAGCTGCACCGACCACGCCTACGATTTCGCATTCACTGAAGAAGACTACACGAAGGAAGCGCCATCGCCCGCGCCCAGGTTCCAGGCACTGCGCGACGAGATTACGTCGCTTCCTGCCGGCGAAGGCATGCCCCTCCTGCTCGCGGGCGAAGAAGTTTCCGCAGGCAACAGCAAGGGTGAAAACGTCCACATGCTCGCCTTCGCGCCCGACAGCTACCTGCCCGGCCTCGGCGACTGCGGCCGCAACTGGCTCGAGAACAAGCCCACGTTCAAAATTCCGAAACTCCTGGAAATGACCGAAGCGCACTGCTTCGCGGCGCACCCAATGCAGCCCATGGGACTGCTCGAAAAGTTCATCTTCCGGCGCGGTTACTGGAGCCACAAGGACCTGAACCTCGAAGCTCGCCACAAGATTCGCGGAATCCAGTTCTGGAACGGCATCCGCGACGAAGGATTCAAACTCGGACGCCAATGGTGGATCGAGGAACTCGGCAAGGGAAACTACCTACTCCCTATCGGCGGCAACGACGCGCACGGCGACCTGAATGACACCACCTCCGTCGCAACCCCGCTATTCACATTGCGCCACACCCGCGACCACATCTTCGGCAAGGTGCGGACAGCCGTGAAAGAAGATCCCCGGTCGGAGCCGGGGATGACAAAAACGCAACTCACGCGCGAGGCGCTGAACGCCGCTTTCGCAGGCGACAACTGCTACATCACCGACGGGCCCGCGCTCTGGTGGGAACGCGCCGAAATCCACGGGAGCAAGGGAATCATCTTCCACGCCCGCAATACGGCCGACTTCGGCGGCGGATTCCGCAACATCCGCATCTTCGGACGACGCTACCTGAGCAACGGCAAGCTCTCCCCGAACGAAGAAATCTGCAAGGAAAGCCTGGTCGCGGCGCCCCAATCGGCAGATATTTCCGTTTACGCGGACAATTTCGCCTATCTCCGCGCCGAATGTGAAACAGCCACCGGCAAGTTCGCACTCACGTCGGCGGCAAGGGCCGAAGGATAAGGGGATCGCATCATGCCTCGCTTGATGTCGCCACTGCGTCCGCGCTACATGCGTTATCCCACGGACATCCCGCGGGAAGGCCTCCAGGTGCATCCGCTCCCCCGCGAAAACGATGCCGCACACGGCGATACCGCGACCCCGCAAGACGCATTAAAAAACGCTTCCGGCAACCAGGCGCCAGACACGACAGCAGATACTTTCGAGGAGCCGCAGTACCCCGAAACGATTCGCATATCCGAAGGGACATTCCGCCAAATCCGCGACTACAGCCTCGTGCTCCTTTCGCAGGGCATCACCCACCGCATCATGCGCTCCGAAGAGGGCCCGTTCCAGATTTTCATCCTACCCGAAAACGAGGACCGCGCACGCCTGCAGCTCGCGCTCTACCGCAAGGAGAACCCTCCCCGAGAAGAGAACCCGCCGCTCCCCCTCACGCTGAGCCTGCAACCCATCTGGGTTCTTCTTGTTCCTGTCGTCTGCACGCTTCTCGACTTTTCGGGCAAGGTCGCCCGCATGCATAGTCTCGGGCTTTCCGATGCCGACAAGGTGATGCACGGGCAGTGGTGGCGCACCATCACCGCGCTCACGCTGCACGCCGACGCGCGCCACATCGCATCGAACCTCGTGAGCGGTTACATCGTGCTGAACCTCATGTCGTACCGCACGCCGCTCGCACGCATGGCCCCATTCCTCGCCATCGCAAGCGCCGTCGCGAACTTCTTCGTCGCATTCACCGTGCAGACGGACTACCGCGCCCTCGGATTCTCCACGTTCGTGTTCGCCGCCATCGGCGCGCTTTCCGTCATCGAGTTCAGGCTCATGCCCAAGGAGACCCACGGCATGCTCCGGCGGTTCGCCCCCCTCTGCGGCGCCGCCTCGCTCGCCGTATTCCTCGGCATCGGTGAGAACGCCGACGTGCTGGGCCACGCCTACGGCTTTGTCGCGGGCGCGCTCTGCGGGTTCATCCCAAAGAAGAAGGCGCTCCGCTGGGGAACGCCTGCCAAACTGGTCGACCTCGTGTGGGTCACTATCTATTTCGCGATTTTCGCTATCGGCTGGAAGTTCGCTCTAAGCTAAAGGCTTGCGAGGAACTTCTTCGCCTTGTCGGCATACATCGCATTGTCGCCGTAGACCTCGACGATGCGTTCGGCGGTATTCTTCGCCTTGTCGTTTGCACCCTGCTGCTGGTATACAAGCACGAGCTTCCACATGGCGTCGGCAACCATCGGGACCTGGTCAACCGGTTCTTCCTTCTGGAAGCGGTCTTCCTTGTCGCCAGTGCGCTTGCCGAACTCGGACACGTACTGTTCGAGCAGACCGGCAGCGGCAGTGTAGTCTGCCTTTTCAATCTTCACAGAAGCAAGACCGTGCAGGGCAGCCGAGCGGACCAGTTCCACGGAACCCGCGTTATCGAGCGACTTCTGGAAAAGCGAGGCGGCGCCATCGAAATCACCCTTCTCATACTTGATATTTCCAGCGAAGAGGGCTGCCTTCGCAAGAGCGAGGCCGTCAATCTTGCCGGAATTAATCTGCGCCTCGAATTCGGCGAGGGCGGCATCCTTGTCGTTCGTGTAGAGGAGCGCCATTCCCTTGCCGAGAATTTCGGCCTGTTCGGCAGCAGCGGCCTTCTGGCTGTCCCTAAACTGGACAACGCCGGCCACAACGGCAAGGACAATCACCAGGGCCACGAGGACCTTGGTTCCGTGTTGGACAAAAAATTCCTTGATTTCAGAATTGCTCTGGTTAGATTCGTTAGCCATTTTCGACTTCCATTTTAAATTTAGTGACCCAAACATAGAAAAAATGGAAGACTTTGCCAACTCACACCAAACGCATCTTGACAAAAAAGGGGCCTATTGCTATTTTTGACCCCGCTATGCCACTCTAGCTCAGCTGGTAGAGCAGCTGATTCGTAATCAGCAGGTCGGCAGTTCAAATCTGCTGGGTGGCTCGAAAGCCCCGATTTCTACAGGAAATCGGGGTTTTTCTTTTGCTCCGTCGGCAAAACCATTCATCGCCTCCCCTCTAACCAAAAAACGCTTTTTTTACTATCTTTGGCGCCCTATGAATCCGAATGGCGCAATCATTGTTCAGAGCAACCTCGAAATCATGGTCGAGGTCGATTCCCCCTCCTACGAAGCGGCACGCGACGCAATCGCCCCCTTTACCGAACTGGTCAAGAGCCCCGAGCACCTGCACACCTACAAGATATCGCACCTGAGCCTCTGGAACGCCGCCTCTACCGGGCTCCGTGCCAAGGATGTCATAGAACGACTCGAAAGCCAGAGCCGCTTCCCGATCCCGGAGACCGTCATCACCGAGATCGAGGACTACATGGCCCGCTACGGGCTTTTGCGTCTCAAGAAAGACGGCGACCGCCTGATTGTCGAATCCGACGACAACTACATGTTCGCCGAAATCTGTCGCCTCAAGGAAGTCGAGCCGTTCGTGCTGAACTTCATCGACGACCTGCATGCCGAGGTGGACCCGGAACGCCGCGGCCACCTCAAAATGGCGCTTACCAACGCCGGGTTCCCAGTCGAGGACCTCGCGGGCTACACCGTGGGCGACCCCTTGCCCATCCACCTGCGCGAGACAACTCTCGGCGGCAAGAAGTTCGAACTCCGCGACTACCAGAAGGAAGCCGCACAGGTGTTCTATGCGAGCGGATCCGAGAAGGGCGGTTCGGGCGTCATCGTGCTCCCCTGTGGTTCGGGCAAGACGGTGATTGGTCTTGCCACCATGGCATTGGTGCAGACCAAGACACTCATCCTCACCCCGAATATTTCGGCATCGCGCCAGTGGATCCGCGAAATCTGCGACAAGACCGACTTAACCCTCGACCAGGTGAAGGAATACTCCGGCGAAGTCAAGGAAATCGGCCCGGTGACCGTCGCGACCTACCAGATATTGACCCAGCGCAAGCGCGCGAAAAAAGACGAGAACGCCCCCGACACCGCAGACCTCGAGATGAGCGACGAGGAAGTGAAGAAGGAACTCGCGAATTTCCCGCTGTTCAGCCAGCAGAAGTGGGGGCTCATGATTTACGACGAGGTGCACTTGCTGCCCGCCCCGGTGTTCCGCCTAAGTACCGAAATGCAGGCGACCCGCCGCCTTGGCCTTACGGCGACGCTCGTGCGCGAAGACCACAAGGAAACGGAAGTCTTCAGCCTTATCGGCCCCAAGAAGTACGATATCCCGTGGCGTATCCTGGAAGCGCAGGGCTGGATCGCGACCGCCGACTGTAACGAGATTCGTATCCCGATGGAAGCGGAACTCAAGATGAAGTACGCCCTCGCGCCCATCCGCGAGAAGATTACGCTTGCCAGCACGAACCCCGAAAAGACGGACATCGTGGAGCGCCTGCTCAAGCATTTCGACAAGCCCGACGACCGCGTGCTGATTATCGGCCAGTACATCGACCAGCTCGAGGCCCTCTCTGAAGACCTGCAGATTCCGCTCATCACAGGCAAGACCCCGAACAAGGAACGCGAACGCCTGTACGCCGCCTTCCGCGACGGCAGCCAGAAGAACCTCATGGTTTCGAAGGTGGGTAACTTCGCCATCGACCTTCCCGACGCGAACGTGCTTATCCAGGTTTCGGGAACGTTCGGAAGCCGCCAGGAAGAAGCCCAGCGACTGGGCCGCGTGCTGCGCCCCAAGAGCGACGGCGGTGCCGCGCACTTCTACAGCATCGTGACGCAGGATTCCAAGGAACAGGAATTCGCCATGAACCGCCAGCTGTTCCTCACGGAACAGGGTTATGCCTACAAGATAATCAAGCGCGGCGATTGGGATATACTTGCGCGCACACCTGAGGAACTTGCCGCTAGGCAGTAGAACCTAAACGAAAAGCCTTCGACGAAACGGAGGCTTTTTCATAGACTGCGGGAAACTTTCCGCAAACTCTACTTTTCCATGACAATCAACTCAGGTTCGCCCCTCCCGGGGAGCGGCTTAAAAATCTTTACAAGCGTTTCGGTCGGAGGGCGGTTGAACCCGCTGGTCGTGCACACGAACAGATAGTTCATACCGGCGACGACCTGCGTGGCCACGCTCAACGGAGCAAGTTTCAAGTAGGCGTAATCCTTCGTCGCGGTCGCAAACACCGCAGAATCTTCTGCAGTGAGCGCTCTCTGGTCCGAAAAGCCACCCATGAGCATTTCGTCCGTCTTGCCGGCGGCAAGGTCCGCGAAAAATCCCTCGACTTCCTTAGCAGCGACTTCCGCACCGTTCTCGGCGGTGATGCGCTTGTTCGAAATCCCGTAGGCGAGCGTCACGTTCGCGTTCGGCTCGAGCGTCTTGAGTTCCGCGGCGGAAGCCTTGCGGCCGCCGCTACCGTAAGTGCAGAACGGCACCACCACCTTGCCCGAAAGGTCGTTCGAAGCGAGGAAGGTATAGATCGGCGGCGCGAAACTCCCGAACATGATCGGGTAGCCGAGGTAGACCGTATCGTACTTCGCGAGGTCTGCCTTCGCGTTCACGAGCGCGGGCCACAGCTTGGTTTGGCGCTGGGCGGCCACCGCATCAATCGTGCTGTCGTATGTCGAGGGGTACGGCGTCACCATCGCAAGCTCGAACACGTCGGCGTTCTTCGCCTTCTGGAAAATCTCCGCGAGCTTCTTGGTCGCGCCCGTCTGCGAGTAATAGACAACGAGCGACTTCGACACGGCCGGCTTTGCCGCCTCCGCGGCAGTTTCCGCCTTGGACTGTTCCTGGTTCCCGCAGGCACACAGCGCAAGCGCCGCGGCAGCAACCACGATACCGAATTTGCAATTCATAAACGACCTCCGTTTTCCCTAATTATAATTTTTTCGCGGGGCTAGATTTCGACAGACTCCTCGTCGCCCCGGATAAATGCCGCAAGGCGCTCCACCGTGCGGGCAAAATCGTTCTTGACGGAACATTCCCAGACCGTCGCCACGCGGAACCCCATGAGCGAGAGCTTCCAGGCCGTCTTCACGTCGCGCACCACGTTGTTCGTGAATTTATCGTTCCAAAACTCGGGATTGCTCTTGGGACGGCTCGTAAACTTGCAGCCGTGCTGGTGCCAGAAGCATCCGTTCACGAAAACGACCACGTTGTACCTCAGGATGAATAGGTCGGGCGAACCCGGCAGGTCATGGCGGTGAAGCCTGTAGCGTAGCCCCGCGCGGAACAGCGCGCGACGCACAAGGACCTCGGGCTTCGTATCCTCGGAACGCACCGCCCGCATCATTTGCGAACGTGTCATGGGGGGACGAGATTTCCGCTTGCGCTTTTTCACGGTAAGAAATATAGCCATTTTGGGCATGTCGTGCCTTTTTCTGTTTCGGTTAATTTACACCCGTCCCCGCTTTTTTTGATTATTTTATATGTGGGTGTTTACGTATTAGGGAAAAACAAGGAGTAACAATGAGAAACCTTTTTCCCGTTTCTGGGTTTATGCTCAGCGTAGCCCTGATTGGCGCAGGCATCGCAAGCACCTTCGCCGCAGATGAAACCCTCCGATCGTACGCAGAAAAGAACGACATCTATATCGGTGCCATTCTGAACTCGCAGTGGTTTGGCGGCGGACTTCCCGCGCAGTACGAGCAAATTCACAAGACGCAGTTCAACATCGTCGTCGCCGAAAACGAGATGAAGTTCGACGCGACCGAACCTAGCGAAAACAGGTTCAACTACAACAACGGCGACAAGATGGTCAAGTACGCGAAGCAGAACGGCATGCGCGTCCGCGGCCACGCCCTCGCCTGGCACAGCCAGGTTCCGAACTGGGTGAACAACTACAAGAACGACAAGAAGAAGCTGCTCTCCGTTCTCAAGAACCACATCAACAACGTTGTCGGACACTGGAAAGGGCAAGTGGACGAATGGGACGTGGTGAACGAAGCCATCAGCAACAACGAACCCATGTGGCGTTCCTATTCCGTGTGGTACCAGGGAATCGGCCCTGAATTTATCGACTCCGCCTTCGTGTGGGCACACGCCGCCGACCCGGATGCGGAACTCTGCTACAACGACTACAACCTCGAGCAAGGCATCAGCCCGAAAGCCAAGGCGGGCTTCTTGCTGGAACAGGTGAAGCGTTGGGTTGCAAACGGCATTCCTATCCATTGTGTGGGTTCACAGACGCACGTGGAAGACACCACTACCGACAAGCACTTTATCGGTTCTCCGGACAGCCTCCGCTCGCTTGCCAGGGAACTTGCAAAGCTCAACATCAAGCTGAAAATCACCGAGCTCGATATCGGATTCAAGAGCGGCATCAACGTGAGCAAGAGCGACCTCGAACGTCAGGGAAAGACCTTCCGTGAATACCTGGACATCATCCTCGAAGAACCGAACGCGGACACGTACCTGATCTGGGGCGTATCCGATAAATGGAGCTGGCTTGGCGGGCTCAACAGGCAGAAAGGACTTATATACGACGACAACCTGAATCCGAAACCGGCATTCGATAGCATTCTGGTGAGGCTTCAAAACTTCGAGCCGCCCCAAGATACAACTGTCACGGACACGACAAGCTCCGACACAACTGCACAAGACTCCTCCATCGCGATTGCACAGTCTGCCGGTCCGGGGAGCGTCACCATGCACGTTGCAGGCCGCACGCTGTTCATTGCCGGCACGCAGTCTGCGAAGGTCGACGTGTTCGACATGCAGGGCCGCCCGGTATTCAGCGGCAAGTGCGAAACGGGCTCTGTCGAGCTGAATGTCGCCGAAGGGCTCTACATGGTGCGCGTGCGCAACGGGTCAGCAAGTTTGACGAAGCGCATCGCCATCAAGTAGAAAAAAACTATATTGGCGCTCCTTCGGAGTGCATTTTTCTATATTGGCGCCCCTTCGGTGCGCATATAGCTCGGCTCGGTCATGCCAAATGGCACAAGCGCCTTTGTCGTGACTCTCGCCTTTTTTCTATATTTGTCCCCGCTTGGCGCATGTTGCGCCGCATTTAACGGAGGCTAAAATGGCTCTACAGTTCTACAACACCGCATCGCGCAAGAAAGAAGTATTCACACTCCCCGAAGGCGTCCCCGCCGTGCGCATGTACTGTTGTGGCCCGACGGTGTACCATTTCGCCCACATCGGCAACCTCCGCACCTACATTTTCGAAGACTTTTTGGTCCGCACGCTGAAGTACTACGGCTACAAGGTGAACCACATCGTGAACATCACCGACGTGGGTCATCTCACCAGTGACGCAGACTCTGGCGACGACAAGATGGAAAAGGGCGCCGCCCGCGAAGGCAAGTCCGTCTGGGACATCGCGAAGTTCTACACCGACGCGTTTATGGCCGACTGGCACCGTTTGAACATCCAGGAACCGACCCGCTGGACGCCTGCCACGCAGCACATCCAGGAACAGATTGAACTGGTGAAGACCTTGGAAGAAAAGGGCTACACCTACCGCACCAGCGACGGCATCTACTTCGACAGCCTCAAGTTCCCGCGCTATGCCGATTTTGCACGCCTGGACGTGGAAAACCTGCGCAAGGGTAGCCGCATCGACATGGGCGAAAAGAAGAACGCCACCGACTTTGCTCTGTGGAAGTTCAGCCCGAAGGACAAGAAGCGCGCCATGGAATGGGACAGCCCGTGGGGCGTCGGTTTCCCCGGCTGGCACATCGAATGCTCCGCGATGGCCATGAAGTACAACGGCCCAACCCTCGACATCCACTGTGGCGGTACGGACCACATCCGCGTGCACCACACGAACGAAATTGCCCAGAGCGAATGCGCCAACGGCGTGACCTTTGCACGTTTCTGGATGCACGGCGAATTCCTCCGCACAGCAAGCGAAGAAAAGCTAGAAGACGGCACGACCGAGCAGAAGTTCGGCAAGATGAGCAAGTCCAGCGGCGAATTCCTGACGGTTTCGCTCCTCATGGACCGCGGCTTCAACCCGCTCGACTACCGCTTCTTCGCGATTGGCAGTCACTACCGCAACTACCTGAACTTCACGTGGGAAGCTTTGGAAGGCGCCAAGGAAGGCCTCAAGAGCTTGCACAAGAAGACGGACCCGCTGATCGGCAAGGCTACCGCAATTACAAGCGAAGCCGCCAAGGCTTTCCAGGCCGAATTCAAGGACGCCATCGGCGACGACTTGAACATGCCGCGTGCACTCGGCATCATGAACACGATGCTCAAGAGCGATATCGACGACGGTGAGAAGGCCGCCCTGGTGGCCGACTTCGACCAGATTTTCGGTTTGAAGCTCGACGAACCTCGCGAAGAATATGCCAAGAAGGGCGCAAACGACGGCGTGGATGTCGCAAAGATCGAAGCGCTGATTGCCGCCCGTAAGGAAGCCCGTGCCGCCAAGAACTGGGCCGAAAGTGACCGCATCCGTGACGAGCTCGCCGCGATGAACGTGGTCATCAAGGACAGCAAGGAAGGCACGACCTGGGAATTGAAATAACCCGGAAGCCCCTTGAATAAACTAATATTCTCCGACCGTTATGCGCGGTCGGATTTTTTTATCCCTTGGCCTTCGCCTTGGGAATGCGCGGCATTTTCGCCGTATGGTGTCGCACGACGGCACCCGAATGATGAATCGGCAAGGGCTTTTCGTCACGAATAACCTCGCCCGTGCGGGCAAGGCCGTCTGACTTTAACTGACCGGTCAAAAGATTAGGATTGATCGCCATAGGTCCTCTCCAAAAACGTGAGTCTAATCAAGATAATTAAATTTTTTCAGTTGTCAAGTGTCCTGTCCGATTTTACATTTTATCTTATGCGTATCAAGCAATTTGTATTCAATCCCTTCGGCGTAAACGGCTTTGTGCTCAGCAATGACGCGGGCGATGCCATCCTGATAGACCCGAGCGTGTCGAACGAACGTGAAGAGGACGCCCTAGCAAGCTACATCGAGCAGAGCAAACTCACGGTAAAGCACCTTTTCAACACGCACCTGCACCTGGACCACGTGCTGGGCAATGCGTTTGTCGCCCGCAAGTACGGCGTGCAGCCCGAGGCTCACGAAGAAGACGCATTCATGCTGGATTTGCAAGAAGAACAGAGCGAGATGTTCGGACTCCCGCTGCGTGAACCTTCGCCCGGGCTCGGCAACTACCTTGCCGAGGGCGATGCCGTCGGGGTGCCGGAAATAGAATTGCAGGTCATCCACGTGGCTGGCCACTCCCCCGGCGGCATCGCGTTTTTTTGCGAAAAACCGGGCGAAGTGAACGGTCAGAAGGCACCACCGCTCCTGTTCCCCGGAGACATCATCTTCGCAGGAAGCCGCGGCCGCAGCGACCTATTCGGCGGCGACGACGATGCACTTGTAAGCGGGATTAAGAACAAACTTCTTTCACTCCCGAAAGAGACGGTGGTGTTCCCCGGACACGGGCCCATGACGACGATCGGGGATGAGAGAAGGTGGTATTAAAGCAGATCCCCGCCTTCTCCTCAAAGAGGATAACTCTACTATGGCAACAAGTTGCCAAGTATCGTATAGCGGGGATGACAAATGCGGGGATGGTGAGCACGAAGCATGAGTGACAAGGCGACGGCAAGAATTGGGTGGATTGACGAATTCAAGGGATTCGTGTTGCTGCTCGTGTGCCTTTATCACGTGGAACAGTCGTTTCCGCAGGCGCAAATGGGAATGCTGCACCTGAGCGCACTCCGCATGTCGGCCTTCTTCTTTATTTCGGGAATGCTGTTCAGCACGCGGCGCTTCGGCAATTTCAAGGCTTACTTTATCCACAAGACGCACGTCCTGCTCGTCCCCTACATTTTGCTTTCGCTCCTGTTCCTCGCGCTAGACCCGGTACTCTACAATTTCGACCTTTTCCCGAAGGCGCCGCGCATGACGGTGATGAACATCCGGCCCGAAATCGCGACTGTGTGGAACTACATCTACTGGAACCTCGCGAAAATCTTCGTAGCAGGCAAATCTTCCATCGGGTCGGGGCCGCTCTGGTTCGTGTTCACGCTGTACTCGGTAAGTTTACTGTTTTATGGGGTGCAAAAAATTGTACCGAGAAGATTCATCTTCTTTGTTTCGCTGGCAAGTCTTGCGGGTGGCTGGCTCCTGTATGTCAACCACATCCGCCTGCCGCTCGGAATAGAGCGCGACCTGACCGTACTGTTCTTCTTTGCAAACGGCTGGCTATGTAAGGGAATGTTGAAAGAAAACACAAAAAAAATCTTGGCTCTCGTTGCAGCCACTATCGTCTCTTTCGCCGCCTACGCATACCTCGAAGTTCCCGACCCAGATTTCAGCATCATGAACAACGACCTCGGGAAAGACTTCCGCATTTTTGTTGCGAGTTCCTTCTTCGGCATCGCGGGCCTCATAGGCACTTTCGTTCTCGCCGACAAATTGCCGAACATCATCCCCGTCCGCATTGCCAAGGGAATTCTCCGCAACATCTCGCGTAACGCGCTCGTGATTCTCGCCGTCCACTGGTACACCCTGCTCGTGATGCGCCTGCTTTTCCGCGAAGCTTTCAACAAGCCAGGTGTCGCCTACCTTGCCATCCCCGTGGTCGCAACCGTGGTTATCGCAGCCATACCGCTATTCCGCTGCAAGCTCTACCGCCTGCTCGGCAAAGAGAAAATCGGCGTCCGCGAAAGTCTAAGCATCAAGGATTAGGGCCGCGCCGTCCGCACCACTAAAATCAGAGATAGCTCTTGTTCATGCGCGGGACCTCGGCCTCTTCCCGCTTCTTCGGAACAAACACCTTGATTGCATAGACATTCTGCTCCGTCTCCGCGACGATATCGCCTTCCTGCAGGTCTTCGTAGAGTTCCATTTCGATTTCAACACCATCGCGGGCAATGCAGCGCACCGACCGCGCCGTGAGTTCCTCTCGCAAGAGAGGAACATCTACAACCTTCTTGTAGGTGCCATGATGTGTCGTCCCGAGGATTCTGTTGCAAAACATGAGCCAAATATAAAATATATGCGAACGCAAATGTTCGCGCTTCACTCGTCTTACGAATTTTTTCAGTTGCGAGCAGAGCAAAAAAAGAAACTCTCGCGAGCACGAGAGTTTCTATATAATTCAATTTTTTGCGCAAGCGCAAAATTCTAGGCTCGGAAATGCGAACGCAAGCGTTCGCGCTTCACTCGCCTTACGAATTTTTTCAGTTGCGAGCAGAGCAAAAAAAAAGAATCTCGACTTTCATCGAGATTCACAAAATCCAATTTTTTCTTAGAGGCGAGTGAGACAAGGCGGAGGGACCGAAGCTGTATAAGACATACAGCGAGGGTCCCGACAACGCAGTATCGCGAAGCCTATAAGGGAAAATTACTTATCCGTGAGGAATGCGACGCCCGGAAGAACCTTGCCTTCCAGGAGTTCGAGGGAAGCGCCACCACCCGTAGAGGTGTGGGTCACCTTCTTGTCTGCGCCGTACTTCTTGGCAGCCGTAGCGGTATCGCCACCACCGATCACGGTGATTGCGCCGGCAGCGGTAGCTTCGACGATAGCGTCGGCCATAGCCTTGGTAGCCTTTTCGAATGCTTCGAATTCGAACACGCCTGCAGGGCCGTTCCAGACGATGGTCTTAGCGGACTTGATTGCGTTCACGAAGAGCTTGGTGGATTCAGCGCCCACATCGAGGCCCATCCAACCAGCCGGAATGCCTTCAGCGTCAGAGACAGCCTTAGTAGCAGCGTCGGCAGCGAACTTGTCGGCAGCGATGTAGTCAACCGGGAGGATGATTTCCTTGCCGGCAGCCTTGGCCTTGGCCATCAGATCCGGAACGAGCTTGGCGCCTTCTTCGTCAAACAGAGAAGAACCGATTTCGATGTTGTTCAGAACCTTCTTGAAGGTGAATGCCATGCCACCGCCGATGATGATCTTGTCGGCCTTGTCGAGGAGGTTGTTGATGAGCTGGATCTTGTCAGCGACCTTTGCACCGCCGAGGATGGCGAGGAACGGACGCGGAGGATTGTTGAGCACCTGGTCGAATGCCTTGAGTTCCTTGTTCATGAGGAAACCGGCAGCGCGCTGCGGCAGTTCAACACCAGTCATGGAGGAGTGGTCGCGGTGAGCGGTACCGAAAGCGTCGTTCACGTAGACGTCAGCGAGCTTGGTGAGGCTTGCACGGAAGGCCTTCACGGCTTCCTTGTCGGCCTTTTCCTTAGTTTCGGTGCCATCGGCGTTCTTGATCTTGCGCTTGCCTTCTTCTTCGATGTGGAAGCGGAGGTTTTCGAGGAGGATGATTTCACCCGGCTTGATAGCGGCGCAGGCGGCTTCGACTTCCGGACCCACGCAGTCGGAGAGGAACTTCACCGGCTTCTTGATGAGTTCTTCGAGCTTCTTGGCAACCGGGGCGAGCGTGTACTTCATGTTCTTTTCGCCATTCGGGCGTCCCAGGTGGGAAGCGAGCACGACGGCTGCACCGTGATCGAGAGCGTACTGGATGGTCGGGAGGGCGGCTTCGATACGCTTGGTGTTGGTGATTTCGCCAGTCACCTTGTCCTGCGGAACGTTGAAGTCAACACGGATGAACACGCGCTTGCCGGCGAGTTCGAGATCTTCGATAGAGAGCTTTGCCATTATGGATTCCTCTTTTAGGGTTAAAATTTACGGGCTAAAAAGTAGAATTTTTCATGCAGGAATACCATATAAATGACAAGAAAGATTGTTCTACGTCATAAAACGGGGTTAAAATACTCAAAAAACCTTATTTTTTTTAACATCTGGCTTTTTTTTTATATATTTCTCCAAAAAGAGTCTGAATCGGAGATTAAGATGAAGATGAAGCGTCTGTTTATTGTGGCACTCTGCCTTTCCGTTGCATCGGCTTTCGCCGGGCCCTATGACATTGAAGAATTTACAGCGACCGATGCCGGAAGCCCCGACAACTATATTACAGCCGAATTCGGCGGCCAGCTCAAGACCGCTCCGGCAGACGAGGTCAGCTCCCTCCAGGAAGGCCGTCTCGTCGTCCGTCAGAAGTTTACAGACCCGTTTGGCGAGCAGCCCACCGCCTACCAGCTCTACCAGGGAGGCAAAGGCAACCTTTCCTCGATAGCCGCCCTGAAGGCCGACGGCGTTGACTACTCCAAGCTCGTCACGGCCAAGTTCTACGCCCGCCGCGGCATGCCTGCCGAAGAAGATGTCGAGACCGTCTACTTCGATGGCAAGTCCGTCTTTATCCCGGGCTACTCCACCGCTTTCGCCTTCATCGACGGCGCCTCCGTGCAACTGACCGGCTCCGCTCCCGCCGAAGAACCTCCTTCCGCAAAGCCCGCCGTGGCCTCCAGCGAAGAAGAGGAATGCGACGAATACGATCCGGACTGCGAAGAAGAAGACGAAGATGAGGATGTCGATGTCACCGGCGATCTCGACGAATCCAACGCCAAGGCCGACGCCCGCGACTATGCCATCAGCGACGCTTCCGAAAACGCCACCGACCGTTTCGGTATCGCCGACGAAGTCCGCTTCTGGACTGCCATCGGTCTTTCCGCATTGGCAGCCACCGGCGCCGTTATCGGCGTGCTGCAGCACATGGAAGCGAACAAGGCCGGCAGCGCCTACGACGACCTCAGCGGCCTTCATGACAAGATTATGAACGGCGACGGCGAAGGTTTCCAGGGCATCAATAACGCCTGCCAGACAAACGACAATCCGGAAGCTTGCGTCATCGCGATGAAGCAGTATGCCGATTTCGGTATTCCCTACACGGTTAACGAACTCGAAAAGCGCATAGAAACCAACAAGAACACCCGCGATTCCTACGCATTCGCCCGTAACCTCTGGTTTGGCTTCACCGCAGTCTCCCTGACGGCAGCCATCGTGCTCTTCGTATGGTAATCGAAACCGGGAAAATTTCACTAAAAGACATTAAGTTCTGCTGTATCCTCGGCACCCTCCCAAGCGAGAGGGTAAGGGAACAGCCTGTTGTCCTGAACGTATCCGTATGGCTGGATTTTTCGCTGGCCGCCCAAAATGACGACCTGGTCCATTCCATAGACTACGCCCGGCTTTCGGACGATTTAAAGAAATTCATCCAGGACTCCCAGTTCCAGCTCGAAGAGACGCTAGTCCTCGAAACGGCGAAACATATCCTGGAAAACTACCCCAAGGCCCAGATGGCCGAAGTTTCCATCTGCAAGCCGCAGGCTATCCCGGACTGTGCAGGGGCAGAATCGACCATCCGCATCCGCCGATAAGGCTATCCCATAGTCCTATAGCGCAGGGCCTCGGCGAGATCCGCAATCTCCACATCGGGAGCCTGCCTCAAATCAGCAATCGTGCGCGCCACCTTCAGGAGCCTGAAGAATCCTCTCGCGCTCAGGTTCATCTTGTCCGACGAAGCGACAGCGAAACGCTCGGTCTCGCTCGACATGTTCGCGAACTTGCGAGCGCACTCCGATGTCATTTCGGAATTCGACTTGAACGGCAGTCCCTCGAACCTGCGACGTTGCACAGCTCGCGCGGCACAGACCCTGCGACGGATGTCGGCAGAACTTTCGCGGCCGCCGCCATCCACAAGCGATCGCGAATCCATGGGAGGCACGCTCACCTGGATATCGATACGGTCCAACAGCGGTCCCGATATCTTTTCGCGGTAGCGCTTGCGGGCATCGGGCAGGCACGTGCAGGCGCGTCGCGGATCCATGGCGAATCCGCAGGGGCAGGGGTTCATCGCGGCTCCCATCATGAACCGAGCAGGCCAAACGACCGTGCCGCTTGCCCGGCTCACCGAGATAAAGCCGTCTTCCATCGGCTCACGCAGAGCTTCCAGCACGCAGCGGTTGAACTCCGGGAGTTCGTCCAAAAAGAGAACCCCGTTATGCGCAAGGCTAGCCTCCCCGGGCAACAGCCTCGAACCGCCGCCCACGAGCGACACCATCGACGCGCTATGGTGCGGGGTCCTGAAAGGCCGCGACCGCACCGGGCGAAACGAGAACGCATCCCCCGCGCGACTCGCACAGGAATGGATGCGGGTCGTCTCCAGAACTTCCTCGTCCGTCATGTCCGGCAGTATTCCCGGCAAGCACCGGGCGCAGAGCGTCTTGCCCGCGCCCGGCGAACCGACCAGCAAAAAATTGTGGGCGCCCGCCGCGGCAACTTCCAGGGCACGCTTCACCCCCTCCATCCCAACCACATTGGCAAAATCGGGGACGCACCCCTGTACCGAGACATCCCGTTTCAACCCCTCGGCAATCTGGACTTTCCCCGATTTTCCCTCCAGAAAATCAACACACTCCTTCAGCGTCGAGACGCTCACATAGCGAAGACCTTCCACCAGCGCGGCCTCTTCCGCATTCGCATGCGGAACGACCAAGACGCTAGAACCGTCCTTGGGCAAACTCATCGCGATGGACAGAACTCCCCTCACTGGCTTCAACAACCCATCTAAAGAAAGTTCACCCACAAAGACAAAGCGTTCCAGGTTCCGGATTTCGATCTCTCCAGTCGAATCCAGCATCCCTATCGCCAGTGGAAGGTCGAGTGCACTCCCCTCCTTCCGCAGATCCGCCGGTGACAAGTTCACGGTCGTCCTAAACCCGGTCACGACCTTCCCGATAGACCTCACCGCCGACACGACGCGCTCCCGCGACTCGCGCACGGCATTGTCGGGAAGCCCGACAAGGGTGAACCCCGGTAAACCCTGGGAAGAATCTACTTCGACACTAACGGGAACAGCCTTTATCCCGAACAGGCAATACGAACGAATTCTGCGGAACAAGATACACCCACTAAGCTACTGCCGCCTGGAATTTTTCGAGCACGCAATTTTCGATATGCTCGCGGAGCTGGCGAGAAATCGGCGTGCAGACCGTCTTGTACTCCTCGCCCTTGAAGAACGGGTCAATCGGGTAGGACACGAACAGACCGTTCACGCCATCCATCACGCGAAGCCCGCGAATTTCAATCTGGTCGTTGAGGACAATGGTCGCAATCGCCTTCATGTGCCCGAGGCTCACGCCATCGCGGAACGGATAGACAAGGACCTGCGTCACGGCAAGACAATCGAATGCCGTCGACACGTTCACCACTTTTTCTTTTTTTTCTTCTGCCATAAGGCCTCCTGTAATTTGTATGAAACCCGCACCGGAAAACTCACTTTGCTCCGGACCTTCACGGGCGCCCTATAAGTGCAAAAAGCATGCCAATTCCAGAAACAGCGTTTTTGAGCAAAAAACGGCATTTCCCCATTTTTTTAGTCAGTGACTAAAGTGATTAATCAGTGATTTAATTATCTTGGAGGCATGCTGCTTCAACCGAACATGAACTGGGAAAAGAACCAGGGGATCGCCCTCCCCACCGTACTTGCCGAACTGACCGTCTCCCCCGACGCCATCCGAGTCGACTTTACCGTCGAGGAACCGCTCGACTGCTTCAGGGCAGACGTCATGGAGAACGGCGGACCCTGCTGGGAAGACTCCTGTGTCGAGATTTTTCTGCAGAATCCACGCAACTCTAGCGAATACTTCAACTTCGAGACGACCAGCCGCGGATTCATCCTCGCCGCACGTGGACAGGGACGCGAAAACAGGACCAAGCTCGACGATTCTGAAATCGGGACCATCAAGCGCACGAAGCAACTTGCGAGCGTCGTCGGGGACTTCATCAGCTGGGGTATGAGCGTCACCCTCCCCGCGGCCCTGTTCGGGATTGATTCGTTCGAAGGGATGCGCCTTCGCGGCAACCTCTACAAGTGCGCCGACAAGGCAAAGACCCCCCATTACCTCAGCGCCTTCCCAATCGACACCGAGAGGCCGGATTTCCACCGTCCCGAGTTTTTCAGGGATTTAAATTAGACCTCCATTTTACTATCTTTGGCCTCGGAATTTTTAACAGGACCAAGGTCATGAGCTACAATCCTCTCGCCGAACAGGCAAACGCGGAACTCTCCGCAAACGGCTGCAACGTTCTCTCCATGCTTTCCGAAAGGGGCAAGGCAATCTTCTTCCCGCGCAAGGGCATCCTGGGCCAGGGCGCCGAAGCCAAGGGCTCCGAAATCAACGCGACCATCGGCACCGCCCTCGAAGACGACGGGAGCCCGCTCGTGCTCGACTGCGTGCTCAAGAGCCTGAACCTCCCCAAGCAGGCGTTCCTGTACGCCCCGAGTTTCGGCAACCCCGACCTCCGCAAGGCCTGGAAGGAACAGATTGTCCGCAAGAACCCGAGCCTCGCAGGCAAGCAGTTCAGCAACCCGGTCGTGACCTGTGCTTTGACCCACGCCATCAGCTGCGCGGGCTACATGTTCCTGGACGCCGGTGACGAAGTCATCATCCCGGACCTCTACTGGGACAACTACGAACTCGTGTTCGTGAACAGCTGCGGCGCGAAGATCAAGACGTTCAACACCTTCAAGGACGGCGGGTTCGATACCGAAGCCCTCAAGGCCGCCCTCGCCGAAAGCAAGAGCCAGAAGAAAGTCGTGCTCCTGAACTTCCCGAACAACCCGACCGGCTACACCGCCACCGAGAAGGAAGCCGTCGAAATCGCGAAGATTCTCACCGACTGCGCCGCCGCGGGCAACAAGGTCGTGGCCCTGCTCGACGACGCCTACTTCGGACTCGTGTACGAGGAAGGCGTGACCAAGGAATCCCTGTTCGTGAAGCTGCTCGAAGCCAACGAGAACCTGCTCGCCGTCAAGCTCGACGGCCCCACCAAGGAAGACTACGTCTGGGGCTTCCGCGTCGGGTTCATGACCTTCGGTTTCAAGGGCGCCACCGAAGCCCAGCTCAAGGCCCTCGAGGACAAGGCCGCCGGTACGGTCCGTGGCAACATCTCTAACGCCCCGAGCATCAGCCAGAAGATCCTGCTCGCCGCCTTCCAGAGCCCAGAATACCTGCAGCAGAAACAGGAAAAGTACAACACGCTCAAGAAGCGCTTCGACATCATCAAGAACGAACTCGCTGCCCACCCGGAATACAAGGAAGCCTTCGAGCCCATGCCGTGCAACAGCGGTTACTTTATGTGCATCAAGCCGAAGGGCGTGGATGCCGAGGAACTCCGCCAGAAGCTCATCAAGGACTACAGCACGGGCACCATCATGCTTTCGGGCCTTATCCGCATCGCATTCAGCGCCGTCCCGACCGAAAAACTCGGCAAGCTGTTCGAAAATATTTATAATTGCATTTTGAAGATGAAATAATTGGCGGTTGAAACCCGCCCCTCCGGAGGATAAATGTCCGAAAAGGCAACACTGAACTATAATGGCAAGAGCTACGAACTAAGCGTGGTGGAAGGTTCCGAGGGCGAACACGGCCTCGACATCAGCACGCTGCGCAAGGATTCCGGGCTTGTCACGCTGGATTACGGCTACCTGAACACGGGCAGCACCAAGAGCGCCATTACGTTTGTTGACGGCGAAAAGGGCATCCTCCGCTACCGAGGCTACTCCATCGAGGACCTTGCCGAGAAGGCCACCTTCCCCGAGACCGCATGGCTCCTGATTTACGGAGAACTCCCCACGCAGGAACAGCTCGGGCACTTCCGCACACTCCTTACCGAGAATGCGCTTTTGCACGAGAACCTGCTGCACTTCTTCCGCGAAATGCCGCCGAGCGCGCACCCGATGGGCATCCTCAGTTCCATCGTGAACGCCGTGGGCCTCTTTACCCCGCGCTTCTACGACGACGAAAACATCGCGAGCGCCTTCGAGCTCACTACCGCGGGCCTTATTTCCAAGATCCGCACCATCGCCGCCTTCGCCTACAAGGCAAGCATCGGCGAACCGTTCGTGTACCCCGAAGCGGAACGCAGCTACTGCAGCAACTTCCTCAACATGATGTTCAGCAGCAAGGCCCGCCCCTACCACCCGGACCCGATCATGGAACGCGCGCTCAACACGCTCCTGATTGTGCATGCCGACCACGAGCAGAACTGCTCCACCTCGACCGTGCGTATGGTGGGCAGCTCGCAGGCGAACCTCTACGCGAGTATCTGTGCAGGCATCTGCGCCCTGTGGGGCCCGCTCCACGGCGGTGCGAACCAGGCCGTGCTCGAAACGCTCCTGCGCATCCAGCAGAGCGGCATGACCATCGAGCAGGTGATGGACAAGGCCAAGGACAAGAAGGACCCGTTCCGCCTTTCCGGATTCGGCCACCGCGTGTACAAGAGCTACGACCCGCGCGCCAAGGTGCTCAAGAAACTCATGTACCAAGTGTTCGAGCGCGAACACGTGCACGACCCGCTCCTGGATATCGCCATCAAGCTCGAAGAAGCCGCCCTGAAGGACGACTACTTCATCGCGCGCAAGCTCTACCCGAACGTGGACTTCTACTCGGGTATCCTCTACCGCGCCATGGGCATCCCGACGAACATGCTCACCGTGATGTTCGCCATCGGGCGACTCCCCGGCTGGATCGCCCACTGGAAGGAAATGCACGACGACCCGAATTCCAAGATCAACCGTCCGCGCCAGATTTACACTGGCTACACGGAACGGCCCTGGATCGATAGGGACAAGCGATAAACAATAGGCTCGCCAGCCCTGCAGACCACTTTAAAGCAAAACGAGCGGACGACAATTATTGTCGTTCGCTTTTTGTATAAGATTTCTTACTTCACCACCAACGCCACAATCGCGGCAATCAAACCACCGAGTAGCAACGCAGCAATCACGACGGCGATGACCATGAACCACTTGGCGTATTTCAGGATTTTCACCATGGCGGAATTCTGGTCTTTCGTGAACTGCTGCACGGCATTCATTGTCGCGGTCACGAGGAAGCCGACATCATCGAGCCAGCCCACTACGGGGATTGCATCGGGCACCAAGTCGATGGGCGATGCCGTGTACAAAAGCGACATGATGACGAAGAATACGGCGAGCCCCTTCTGCATGGGCGAGGCGCCGTTCAATTCCTTCACATCGTGTACTTCGGGTTCTTTATCCATATCTTACCTCAGTCTCCTCAGCCCGCGCGGCATCGGGATTTCTTCGCCCTCTTCGCCGAGCAGGTAGATGTTGTCAAGGCTGATGTAGCCCATGCCGCTATGGCGTGCGCGGAAGGCGAAGTTCTTGATTTTGGTCGGGTCGAGCTGCGGGATGGTCTTGCCCCAGCCTTCCTGCTTCATGTTTTCCCAGATGAGCGTGTCGCGCACCCACGAACCGCGGGTGTTCTTGAGGCGAACCATGAACTCGTCGTAGTCTTCCACCTGGCTGCTCGCAATCTGCACTTCGAAGTAGCCGTCGGGATTGTTGTGGTTCGTCGCGTAGTCGAACACGATACCCACCGACTTCTTGACTTCTTCGGGAATCACATAGTAGGCACCCGCGAAGTTCGGCCAGCTCTGCGTAGGCGGCTGCTCGATAACAAAGTCGTGACGGATGAACCCGCCATGCGGAGGAGCACCGTTGAACACCTTTGCGCCGATAGTTGTCGCATTATCGCCGTTCGCGACCGGGTACCAGTCCACCGCATCGAGCCCGTTGTCAAAGTTCTGCATGACCATCGTCGTACGG
The DNA here is from genome assembly GCF_002371935.1 of Fibrobacter sp. UBA3718. Taxonomy (NCBI): domain Bacteria; kingdom Pseudomonadati; phylum Fibrobacterota; class Fibrobacteria; order Fibrobacterales; family Fibrobacteraceae; genus Fibrobacter; species Fibrobacter sp. UBA3718. Next base: position 330,988 of record NZ_DFHR01000024.1, read on the forward strand.
TAGGCGCCACGCACGCGGAACGGGATGTTGAGTACAGCAACCTTCCCGCCAAGCCCCCGTACAACAACGCGGAGTTCCCGCGGGGCGGAATACATCTCGGGCGGAATCGGGATTTTTACGTTGAAGCTCTCGATGGACGCATTCCACTTGCCGTCATCGGGAACGGCGGACACCTCGATCATGCCGCGCTTGCCCCAGTTGCCCACGCTCACGGAGCCGTTCGTAAGCTGGCCGTTTTCCTGCACCGCCGTCACGAACAGGTCGAGCGTGTCGCCCGCAAGGAGCACCTTCTTTTCGAGGGATGCGGAAATGATTTGCGGGGTCGCCGCATCCTCCTTCGTCGCCTTGTCAAGCCCGACGACCTTCGGGTTGATGCGCACCACGGCAAGCCCGAACGCGGGAATCGTGATATCCTTCGACTTGCTCGGGTTTATACGGCGCCCGCTCGGGCCCATTTTCGGGTACGGGAAGGCATCCTGCCTAGTCCCTACCCACTTGAATTGCTCGGCGCCAAAGATATCCACCTCGGTACGCACCAGGTCGCCCTTGCCCACTTCGGTACTCCCGGTAGCGGCAACGCTTGCGCGGTCCACCTGCACCACCTGCGGGACTTCGGACAAGTTCACAAGCATCACACGCACGGAATCGCCCTTGCCAATCGCATACGCCTCCACGTCGGGGCTCATGCTCGAAACCGGCAACACGGCAAAGCCGTCTTCCAGGAACTGTTTGTACGTCATATACATGCCGTAATATTCCGCAGTCGGTTCCAGCGACTTCCAGTAGTTCCAGGAACCTTCCTTCAACAGCGCCGTCATGCTGATGGTACCCCAGGTATCGTCCGGGCCCTTGAACAGGTTGCCGAACGCATCCCACGGGAGCACCTGCAGGCGGTTACCAAAACGCATCGCGTGCTGGGCAAAGATGCTCGCCACCGCGGTCGCCTGCGGGTAATCCATAAGCAAACTAAATCCCTGCACGCACGTGCTGAATTCCGAGAGGAACACGCGGCGTTCACCTTCGAGGTGGCGCTTCATCCACACGTCGAGCGTATCCATGTTCGGGCCCACGTCAAGCATCGCCTTGAGCATCTCGGCAGGCTTCGGCTCGTTGGGAGTCCAGTACGGGTAATTGTGCAGGTCCACCACATCGAGGTAGCGCTTGCCATCCTTCTTTTCGGCCTCACCCACAATGCGCAGGAATTCTTCCATCCAGTACTTGCCATCGAGCAGGCCCGCGCCCTTCTGCTGCATCTTGTGCGTGCTGAACAGCGGACCATGCAAGATAATCGTAGAATCCACGGCCTTCATCGCGCGGGCGTATTCCAGGTAACGTGCCGCATAATGCCTTGCCGAAATCGGGCCCGATTCTTCCCACTCGCCGTCAAGTTCGTTACCGATTTGCCACTGCTTGATGTTACAGTCCTTTACTTTATTCGCATAGCGCACCCAGGCTGCCGCTTCCTTCGAGGTTCCCGTGCCCGCGTTCACGCAAATCACGGCCTGTGCGTTCGGGAGCGTCTTGATATACTTCATGAACTCCTCGAAATCCCACTTGATGTCGGTCCAGTCCGTGCGGGCCTTGTCGCCATTGCGCGTAGACATCGCGTAGAACTTGTAGTTGTTGCCCTCGAGCAAGTCACTCTCGCCGCTATAGAGTTTCATCTCGCGAATCTGCACGCCCTTGCTCGGCAGATCGGGAGTCTTGAAGCGGATGGCCACATAACGTGTCCTGATCTGTGCGAACTTGTACTTGGTCGTCTCAGAGTTCACGCGCACCACAGATTCCGTCTTCAACTTGTTCTCGAGCGCCTGGTGCACGCCCGGATATTCGGCATAGTCCTCGGTCCAGTACGCAAACTCGAACGCCTTCGGGCGCAGTTCACCCCAGTCAATCTGCAGCGAATCGAGATTCATCTTCTCCGGAAATTCCACCACTATCCAGGGCGGGTCCACCGGGTCGAGGATTTCGCCCCACCACATCGTTTCCTTCTTGCCGTCGGCAAGGTGGCTCCTGCGAACAAAGCCGTAGTTGTCCTTCGTCGTACCGCGGTAAATCGTCTCGCCCAAGAATCCGCGCGCCCACTTCGTAGTATCCGCTGTCCAGAGCCCGGTGCTATCGTAGCTGCCGATTCCGTTCCAGTGATAATCGTTCGAAAGGCTCCCGTTCGGGAAGCGGAACAGCGTGTAGCCGCCATCCACGAGCGCACTGGTCATATCGTAGTAACGGCTGGGCGGGTTCCAAATCGCAAGGTCCGCCGCCATCATGTTCTGCTTGTCGATAACGACGCCCGGATGCAGGTCGTCAACAATCACCGCGTTCTGCGCGGCAAGGGCAGTTCCAACACCAGCGAGTACAGAAAGCGCACCCGCGAACAAAGGGGAAATATTCATAGAAACCTCACCTTGTAAATATAATATAGGCGGCTAACGGCCCTTGAACTGGTCGCCGAACTTGAGTTCAGTTTCCTTGGCGCCGTTCAGGTTCACGAGACGGCCGGGGTCGAACACCAAGCCCTTCGCGAGGCCATCCTTGAGGGACTGCGCACGGTCCAAGAGTTCGGCTGCGCAACTGCTCGAAAGGAGCGCCTGGCGCACCTGCATCGCGACATCGTCTTCGCTCCCACAGAATCCCTTGCAGAGCCTTGCGGCGAGCTGCTTGAGCCGGCCTTCGGCGCCCTTGTCGGTGCTGCCGTCCTCAATCTTGAAACCGTAGTAAAGCTTGAACACGTCGAGCGCCTCGCCCGCGGTTATCACGCGCTTCGGCTTGCCTTCCCAGGCGTCGGCAATCTGCCCGAAAATCCAGGGGTTGTGCATGGCGCCGCGCCCGATGGCCACGCCGGACACGCCATAACTTTCAATTCGTTCGCGGGCAACTTCCACGCTGTTCACGTCGCCGTTCCCGATTACGGGAATCTTCGCGGCTGCGGCGACCTTCCCTATCCAGTCCCAATCGGCGAGGCCGTTATAGCCCTGCAGGCGGGTGCGGCCGTGCACCGTAAGCATTTCAACGCCCTCGCCTTCAGCAATCCGGAGCGTCTCCAGCACGTTGATGCTCTCAGAGTCCCAGCCGATACGGCACTTGAGCGTGAGGGGCATATCCACCCCGCAACCGTCCAGCGCGGCACGCACGTCGTGCAAAATCTCCTGCAGGCGGGGCAGGTCACGCAACAGGCCCGAGCCGCTGCCCTTGCCCGCCACCTTCGGCGCCGGACACCCCGCATTCACCTCGATGTAGTCGGGCTTGAGCGCCACCGCAATCTTCCGGGCGGCATCCGCCATCTTGTCGGGGAAACGCCCGAAAAACTGCACCCCGAAAGGCCTCTCCTCCGGGAAAAACCTGAGCTGCTTGTGGCCTTCCAGGTTGAACACCGCATCGCCGTCCGTGGGCACGAACTCCGACACCAGGAGCCCCATGCGGTCACCCGAAAGCACGCGACACAGCCTGCGGAAGGGCGCGTCCGTCACCCCGTCCATCGGTGAGAGTATCGTGTTCGGGAACACTTCCAGATTCCGCAACCGGAAAGTTGTCCGCGACGGCTTTTCGACCTTTTCCAAATTTTCAACATCTTTCAACATTTTAGCAACAATTATCCACACATTGTCCGCAACGAGAGCCCGAAAAAATTATTTAATTTTCAGCCAAGGTATACGCTAACTCTTTGTTAAACTTATATTTATGACGTAAAAAATCTATTAACCCCACACTGAACCGTGCCAAACGTTACAAAACAATCGCTAATTCAAGAAATCGCCAAGTCCACTGGATTTGTGCGCAACGACATCAAGACCGTCATCGAACAGTTCCTTGACCTTGTCGGCGAGAAACTTATCGAGGGCAACACCATCGAAATCCGCGGATTCGGCACGTTTGCGTGCAAGCCGCGCAAGGCCCGCCCCGCAAGGAACCCGCGCACCGGCGAGACCGTCCAGATCGAAGAACGCATGGTCCCCACGTTCAAGTTCAGTAACGACATCAAGGACAAGATTAACTCGCTCGAAGGCATCCTTGGAGAATCGGCAACCGAACCCGAAGAAGCCGAGGCCAAGATCGAAATTTAATTCTCGCTCAAGACTATACGCAAAGCCGACGCACAAGCGCCGGCTTTACTTTTACATTAATGAGGCTATCTCGGCGTCACTTAAAAAGCGCCACCCACCCTTGCCGAGCGTCGCATCCAGCTGCAGGGGGCCGATTGAGATGCGTTCCAGCGTCTCCACGTGGTTCCCTACGGCTGCGAACATGCGGCGGACCTGGTGGTAGAGTCCCTCGCCAATGGCTATCACCACGGAGCCCTCCTCGCGAACGATTTCACGGGCAAGCACGGGTCTACGTTCGTCCTTGAGCATCACGCCCGCAAGGAGCTCCTTCTCCTGCGCATCCGTAAATTCACGAGCAAGCGTCACGCGGTAACGCTTGAGACAGCCCTTCTTGGGGCTCTCGACGCGGTGGATGAAGTCGCCCTGGTTGCTCAGGAGCAAAAGGCCTTCCGAATCCGCATCAAGCCTTCCCACCGTCTGGATTCCCATGGCAGAGAACCTATCCGGCAACAGAGAATATACTGACTGGTGGTCGCGCGGATTGTGGCTGCATTCCACATCCACGGGCTTGTGGAGCATCACGTACAACTTTTCTACGGTCGGGACATCCTCGCCATTCACCATGATACTCTCGGGACGTGAGGCAAACTCCATAAACGGGTCGTCGAGCACCTCGCCATCCAGTTCGACAAGTCCCATACGCACAAGCGCACGGGCCTCCTTGCGGCTTCCGAAGCCGATGCTAGCAAGCAGGCGGTCCAAGGTCAAAGCGGGCATCAATCCTCCACCATAAAAGCGACTATCTTGTTGCGGATATATCCGAGTTCCGGCAGTTCCCCCGTCTTAAGCACACGGGCGCGACGGCGCCAGAACGAAACAAAGAGAATTCCGCCGTAGACGGCCACAAGGAACAGCCAAAAGAAAATGCGGCAGAAGTTGGTCGAAGCGCAAATTTTCCCCGCCGCACGCAGTTCACGGTTACGTTCCCAGTCCATCCGAAAATCCCAGGCTTCCAGGTAAGGAAAACCCTTCGCAACCGCATTTGCGGCGGCTCCATAACCCATCGAAGTATAGTCCCCGCGAATTCCTTCGACATAGCAGTCCACGAACTTGATGTCGAGTAGTCGGAGGCTTTCCGCAATAATATTTTTGAGGTAACGGAAGGCACGACCGTCCAGATCCGGCGTAAGCAGAATCGTCCAGAACTCCTTGTCCGTAAGCTTGCGCTTTTCCTCTTTCTCCGCGGCAGGCTCTTCATCGGGCTTCCCGGATTCCCTGGCCTCAGGTTCTGCTGGATTCGCCTTGATTTTTTCCTCGGTTTGTTGTTTAGGCTCCGCTTCTACAGGCCCTGGCACGGCTGGTTCAGCCGGTTCTATCTTGAGGGGCTTTGCCTCTGACGGCTCGGGTCCAGAAGTTTTTTCTTCGGCAGGTTTCGATTCTACCGGAGCCGGTTTCTTCTCGACGACCGGCGCAGGGGCAGTATCTACAAACTCCGGCACGGCGGCGTCGGAATCACCCGAAGCGTCGACATCGAAAGCCTCTTCGCCATCCTTGTGCTTTCGCTTCTTCTCGCCGCTCCACAGCCGCTTTCCCAGAAAGAAAAACTCGGCACGTCCGCCGCGTTCGTTCGCATCGAAGTCAACCCTGAACTTGAGAGGGAAAAACAGGACAACCAGCGCGATGACGCAGACGACAACCAGCAGCCAGAAGAAGAATCCGCCCATTACTTTTCGGCTTCGTCAGCCTTCTTGCTAATGATGTCGATGAGTTCGGCAAAGCTCTTGGTCTTCAAGATCTGGCCGAACTGTTCCTTGTAGTTGCGTGCGGTCGAAAGGTCGTCGATGACCAGGTCCCAAGCCTTCCAGTTGCCGTTCACGAGGCTCATCTTGTACTCAAGCACGGATTCCTTGCCCTTGTTCCAGAGGTGGGCCGTCACGCGGGCCTCGTCCGTTCCCTTCATCTTCGCAGGTTCATAGACGGTGGAATCGGCACGGTAGAGTTCAAGACGCTTTGCGCTGGAATTGCGTACCATGCGCTGGAACTCCGCGACAAACTTTTCCTGCGAGGCGGCATCCTGCTTGTCCCAGTCGCCCTTCGCAAGCGACTTCTTAGCAAGGAGCGCAAAGTCGAACGAATCGTTCAGCAACGACTTCACGCGTTCCATTTCCTTCGCGTTCCTGCTAGACTTTTTAAGGAGCGTCTGAAGTTCGGCGTCCTTTTTCTTGATTGCAGCCACGGGATCATCGGCAGCGAAAGCAAGAACCGATGCGAGCGAGAGCAACACAAACATCTTCCTAATCATACACATCTCCTATTTTTCCATGAATTCTTTATGAAAATCCGCAAGCGACATCCCCATCTTGGATATCAGGGACGCAAACTCGATATTATACTTGCACACGGCGAAGTAATAATCCTTCTGCAAAGATACATTCTGCGTGTAGGCAGAGACAAGGTCACCCGTCTTGGACTTGTCCAAATCATACTGCATGGCGGCCCCTTTCAGGATTGCTTCCGACGCCCGCAGGCTCTCCTTGATGGCATCAAGCTTGTCCTTCGCAGCAACCACCTGGTAATACTGCTCCACAGCCTTCGCGACAAGGCCATCGGCCGCATAGTGCTCCTTCATCTGCAATCCGCGGTATTCCGTGCGCGCCTCGCGGAAATTGGACCAGTCTTTCCAGAAGTTCAGGCGGTAGCGCAAACCGACCCCAATAAGCCCCGAAAGCTTGTTGACGGCATCTTCGGCAAAGGCGTTCTTCACCATGACCTTGCGGTTGCCCGCCCAGCTCTTCACGTATTCAAACTGGCCCATGATAAAGAACTCCGGAGCAAGCCTAGCCTCGGCCAAGTCCATCTGCAGCCTCCGCGCCGAAAGTCCCGCCGCAAGCTGCTTGAGTTCCGGATGGAACAGCACCGTATAATTCTGCACCTCTTCCAGCGTCGGAAGCGGTTCCGGGCGCGGCGCAAGGCATGTATCTTCGGCAACAAAGACGTCTCCCTCGGAAAGCCCCAGCGAGAACCTTATCGCGAGCTGCACGCGTTTCATTCCCAGATCCGCATCCGTAACGCCCTCCTTCACCGAATGGAGCTGCGCTTTCAGCTTCAGGAGGTCCATCTGCGAAACGTTCGGGTCATCGTCATCCAGCGCCTCCTCGAGCTGTTCGTAGGCCTTGTCCACCTGCTTCTGAGCATCGGACGCAATCCGCTGCATTTCCTTTGCAAGGAGGTAGTTGTAGTAATACGACTGAAGTTCGACGTCCTTCTTGTTGACCTGGCTTTCAATGGAGTACTGCTTTTGCTGGACATCCGCCTCCAGAGCCTTTTTCCCAGAGCGATACTGTCCAAAGTTCAGCGGTTGAATAAACTTGCCCTCGACACCCCAGAACGGGCCCATCTTCGAAAAGTCATAGACATCGATAGTATCGCCCCAGTTGTCTATGGCTTCCTTCAAGCCAGGTGCGGGCCCAACCATCATCGCGATATTGAATGTCGGGAGGATTACCTCGGAAGTGAGCGCGGAAAGCTTTTCCTTCTTGGCCTGCACACCGAATCTGGTTTCGGCAAGCTGGGGATCATTGGCAAGCCCCTTTTCCACAAAGCGCATACAGTCATAGCGGACCTCTCCCGAAAAGGCAAAGGTCGCCACCAAAAGGACTGCCACGATGCGGAACATAATATAAATCTAGCAAAAACATGACAGGAAAGCCCGTCAGCGGTCGCCAAATTACCTCCGTTGGTCAGGAGATTCTACTTGCCGCCATCTGCAAGAAAATCGATGCGCGAAAGATTCCAGTATTTCGCCATCACGTTCTCGTAATAGCCCGTGGGAAGCGGACGGTTCTGTTCCTGCATCCTGTCAACTGCCGAATGCCCGATATTGTAGGCAACGAGCGCATCTTTCCAGTTTCCGTACTTCGCGATAAGGCGAATGAGATAGGCGGTTCCCACAATCACGTTCACTTCGGGTTTCATCAGGTCTTCGGTCGTCTCGATATTGAGACCAAAGCGACGCCCCATCTTCTGTGCCGTTTCCAGCTTGATCTGCATAAGTCCAAGCGCCCCCGAAAAGGCCCCCGACTGCATGCGTCCGCGGGCGTTCGGGTTGCCGTGGCTTTCTTGCGCAACGACCGCCAGAATGAGCAGAGGATCCGTCGAATACGAATGCGCATTTTTCCAGATGAGTTCCGTGAGTTCCGCGCGGGTTTCCGGGGAAATGCGTCCCTTCGAAAGGTATGCGAGCGCCTTGTCGATTTTTACATACTCGATGGTCCAGCGACCCCATGTTTCAAGCTGTTCCAAATCCCCGCGGAGTTCCATTTCCTCGGTGACAAGTTCTGTCATCTGGTTTCGCCGGACGAGCCAAAAATTCGTAAACACGAGAATCGTCACGAACGCGACGGCAAACAGGACAAGCACCATCGGGCCAGAAACCCGGACACTATTTTTCACGGCGCGAGTTCTCCAGGTATTCCAGATACGTCACCCAGTCCTGGATAATGCCAAAGGAACTGAGCATAGTCGTATCCTGTACCACGCCAAGCTTGCGGAGCGGACCTATAGAAGATTCCAGCCTGTCAATTTCGCGGACATAGCGTTCCTTCTGCGCCTGAAGCGCTATAATCTGCGCCTGCTTATCGGCAATCTCACGACCCTGCGCCGCTACGATTAAGAACAGCGTAATCGCCCAGCCCACAATTAAAAGAGCACCCGCAATGGCGACACTCGGGCTCAACCTGATTCCCGTCTTGACCGCATAATGGATTCCAATCTGTTGCAGTTGCTTCGACATGCCCGAATCCTTGTAGGCACTCCTGCTCGGGAATATCTCGAAGATGTTGCGATACTTCGCAAAGTATTCATCCAGTTCCTCGCTGTCGAAGATCAGGACCAGCTTGGAGTTCTGAGCCTGGAGCTTATTCAAAAGTTCAAGGAACAGGTCAAGATAATCGTTCACCTTGAAATGCGCATGCGAAAGGTTCAGGAAGAAAAAGCAACCGGGGCCATCCGCAAGCATGTCAATCTTCTCGCGGACTGCCGGAAGCTGAAAAGCGCCCAACGAACCGGACAGCGTAATTTCCACGTCTTCTCCGTAATCTTCGACCTGTATGTCAATCAAGTCAGAGCGCACCGTCTACCTCCCCGATACCGACACGGAAATGCCGAACTTCTTTTCGTCCATAACGGTAAGCGCCGTCCGCCAGAACGGATATATACGCAAGCCCTGATAAACCTCGGGGGCCGCTGACGACGAGGCCCCGAATACAGGACCGACAAAAACGGATGCGGGCGAATCGAACTTCATCGTCACGACGCAACCCTGAGCGAAATCCTGAATCTTCATTTCCTTCGCTTCCGGATAGACCAACGGATTCTCGCCATCCCACTTCAAGTCAAAGCCATCGATAACAATCCTTCCGCCGGATTTTCCAAGCAAACCGAGTTCGAAAATGGTACCGAAAAAGCACTTTGAATCCATGTACGTGGAATTTGACAGCGTGTACTTTACGGAAATACTCGATGCACCAGGAGCAAGCACATAGTCCTTCTCGACACGGAATACGCCCTTCTTGCCGCCAACCGTAAATCCCTGCTCTTCCAGGAGCTGCACTTCGGCCCCCGACTCGCTGCGGCTAATCGTATAGTCGTAGGGATCCTTGAGCAGGTATTCGCGGAGGGAAAGCGCAAGCCCAATCTGAACCGGAGTCATGTCCACGTTCGGCAAGAGACAGTCAAGGAAGCCCAGGGAGGGTTCGCCGTCATCGCGCCACGCATTCAGCAGGTTCACTGCCGACGACTTGTGGCACAGCAGGCGCAGGACGCCACCGGCGCGATAGTCGAGCAGCGAAGACATGTTCGAATTTTCCATCCAAATCTGCTTTTCGCCGCGCAGCAAGAAATCGCATACTTCCACGCGGAGCCCCGAAAAAGACATCATCGAGTCTAGAGCCGAAGAAGCCGTAAGAAGATAACGGAAGCCCCATTTGCGGACATTCAAGCACCGCATCCCCTCCTCGTTTGCCAAGTCGCGGAAGAAAATCGGGGACATCGCGGGAATAAGCCTGTCGCAAAAGACTTCGAACTTTTCGTCAGAAAGCGAGTCACGCCCCCGACGGAAAAGCGAAAGGAAAAACTTCTGCAGCACGTTGACTTCGGGCCTGCGGATCAGCATCTCGCGACAGGTTTTCGCCGAGGCGGGAAGCCCGAGCTTGCGACCCGCCGACATGAGGTAGCTGAGCGAGCCTTCCGGTTCAAGCTGGTTCACCGTATAGCCCACAGGCCACGTTTGCACGTCGTTTGTTTCTACAAAATCAACAAGACGCTCGAAGAAAGCGACAATTTCGCTAGGTTCCGGGGGCAAATCCAAAAGAACGACAGCCGACTTCCCCTCTCGGCAGTAAGGCTCCGCAATTTTACGCCAGTTGAGATCGTCGTTCTCGATGGCACGCGAAAGCTCACCGGAAACAGGAACGATGCGCATCAGCGCTCCCTTGTCCTCAATAGTGAACCAACCGGATGTCGGAGTCGAACGTCCGAGAGCATCCTGGATTGCAGCCTCGCTCACCAGTGCATAGTCGAAACCCGATTTCGCGAGCACCGCCGTCATATCCATTTCCCAGACAAGCGAAGAATTGAAGTATCCCTGCGGCTCCATGTCGAAAAACTTCCTGAGAAGCGTGCAGTGCTGTTCCAACTGCAATCGTTGCACTTCTTCTGGGAATAGCGGAAGCATCGGATCGTAGAAGCCACCGCCCAGGAATTCGAGAAGACCTTCGCGGATACCATTCTTTATCTTGCCAAATGCAAGCGGTTTGGCCACCTTGCGAAGCATGCGAAGCGTCGGGCCATCCATGTAGACCGAACACTTCACCAATCCAGACGTAAGCAACACGTCAAGGCCGTCGAGCAAATTACGCGCAACGGCTTCAAGATCCTTGTAGGCTGTGGCGGGCGATAGCTGGAGAACAAAGGAAATTGTCGGCTTCATGTAGTGAAGAATAGAAATTTTAGTTGCCAGTTATTGGTCATTAGTCATTGGATACTAGCAACTGAGGGACTCGGGATGTTTATTGAGGGGCCTGGCATGATTGCTGCGGTTAAAAACCGAGTTGCACAAGCAGGCCGCCACCAGGTTCGCGCAGGTTTATCGCCGGCGCAACGCTGATTTTGTACCGATCTTTGTACTGTTCAGCCTTTTCCTTATAGCGTTTGCCTTGCTCCTTTTGCGCCGACGAGCCAGAAATATCTGAAGCACCCAACGAGAAAGTAACGGGAACTAAAGTTAGCAGCGTTGCTATGCCAAAAGTTCGCCCCGCTATAGCCGTTCCCAGGTGGTCATAGTCGACAATGAAAGTCAAGGTCACCCCTACAGCAACAGAGACCACCCCCAGGGCAATGGATTTCCAGCCACTTTCAAATCTTTCTGATGCGTATTTCTGACAGTTGTCGCTCCAGCCGCGATAAATATCTGCACTATCCGGGCTAGGGACGTTTCCGTACACTAGGGACAGGAGCGAATCCTGCGGAAGGTTCTTGTCTATCACGGAATCCTGTTTGAAAAATTCGGAACGGCAGCCCCGATCGACGACTATGAGTGAATGCGGATGCTCGCTACCCATGTTTATCACTCTGACAGTGTCCGCGGTCGCCATTCCATAAAAAACGGGGACGGCGAAGGACATTGCAGAAAAAGACAATAAAAGCAAAAGAATGTGTTTTAAGCTAGTCATTACGAAGAAAATAAAAAACACAAGCCGCTAACGCAATAATGCCTGTCAGCCAATTTTGCCCTTCGTCTAGAAAGGTTAGTAGCGCATGCAGGCGGCTAGCGGGCACAAAAAAAGCCCGCGGGAATGTGGC